>CAZCDQ010000106.1:7930-12447 GCA_964497605.1 uncultured bacterium | reverse complement strand
TTTTATCATCTTTGTAAATGTTTTTTCAGACAATATTAGTTTATGATAATGTCATGGAGACTTTTGAAATTGGCTCAATAGTTAAAGCGGTTATCCAGTTAAACCAGCTTAATATCAGGAAACCAAAGAAAAAAATCGACCTCACTCTTTAATTCCCTCTCCTTAAAAGGAGAGGGGTTATTGTTCATATTGCAGCTCCCCCTCGCCCGCTGGCGGGAGAGGGGGTAAGGGGGGTGAGGGTGAATCGATAGCGGTTAACGGATAAGCGAATAAAGGTAAATGAATCCACGCGCCTGACGCCGGAATAATTGATAAAGGAACTGACCGCACTATGAATTTACCAATTGTCGCCATTATAGGACGGCCCAATGTGGGGAAATCGACATTGTTCAACCGTCTGATAGGAAAGCCGTTCGCCATCAGCCACGACACCCCGGGGGTGACCCGCGACCGTAATTCGGTGGCGTTCGAATGGAACAGGCACGCCTATATGCTGGTGGACACCGGCGGCTTTGTGGCCTCGAGCAAAGACATGATGGAGCTTGCGGTCACCGAGCAGAGCCGTATCGCCATCGAGGAGGCCGATGTGCTCCTGTTCCTCGTCGATTCGAAAAGCGGTATCACCGATTTCGACCTTCACATCCGCGACGAGATCGTGCGGAGCAAAAAACCGTTCATCCTCGCTGTCAACAAGGTCGACCGTAACAGCGACGAACCCGATATCTACGAATTCTATAATCTCGGCGCCGGTGATCCGCACCCCGTATCGGGATTGACCGGCCGCGGCTCGGGCGACCTTCTCGACGAGATCAACACACTGCTTCCCGAAACGGACGAGGCGCCGGAGGAAGAGGACGAAACGCTGCGTATCGCGCTCATCGGCCGCCCGAATGTGGGGAAATCCTCCATAGTGAATGCCCTCACCGGTAAAAACAGTGTGATTGTCACCAATGTTCCCGGTACGACACGCGACTCAACCGACACCTATCTCGAGTATAACGGCCGTAGGATTGTCCTTGTCGATACCGCCGGGCTTAAGCGGGTGACCAAACTCAAGGAATCGCTTGAATACTACAGCTATCTCCGCACCCAGAAAAGCCTGTCGCGGAGCGATGTTGCGGTTGTGGTCATCGACATCTCGCAGGGGCTGACCTCCTACGACAAGAACCTGATCGACGATGTTGCAAACAGCGGCAGCGGCATGATTATCGCCGCAAACAAATGGGATCTCATCGAAAAAGAGACCATGACCATGAAACGCACTACCGAAAAGATATTCGATGAAATTCCCGATAAACGCCATTATCCGATCATGTTCACCTCGGCGCTCACCGGAAAGCGTGTCCCGAAACTGCTCGACACCGCCATCCAGGTGGACAATGCCAGAAAATACCGCATTCCCACCGCCGAGTTCAACGAGTTCATCGAGCACCTTCCCATCCCGCCCGGCGCGCCGGATGTGTCCATCCTCTACGGTACCCAGTACACAATCGAGCCACCGTCATTCAAGATATTCGTGAAAGACAAAAAGGCGGTCAAAGGCAATTTCGCGCGTTATCTCGACAAAAACATCCGCGAACGGTTCGGCTTTACTGGCACGCCGCTGAAGATTTCATTTTCGGGGAAAAAGAATAGGTGAGGGGAGTGATCAATTTAAGTTATTAGACACAGTTTCTCACCAAGTTGATTTACTTTATCAGTTTCATCATCATTAGTAATGTCTCAAAAAAAAATATTAACTGTTGTTAATGTTCATCTAAAACTGCGACTTTGTTTTCCCCAAGAAAAGAAACTGGAACAACACAATATTCATCAATTCTATCTTTTCCAGTTTGTTGCCGATATTTAAATTGAATTGCATCTTTGCCATCATAATTCCCTCTATCATAATACCTCAAACGAACAAGTAAATTTTCTTCATCATGTTTTCTCTGTGAAAATGGACCATCAAGGGAACCATCATCTAAACGGTTCCAGTAAGCACCATGATGATATTCAATGTTTTTCTCTCTTTCGAGCATTTCATTCAATTTACGGTTCTCATCTGACAAACGATAAATCTCACTGATGAGTTCTTGCTGTTTTAATTGCATATCCCCCATGGCACTTTGTAAATCAATAATGATACTCCCCAATTTTGCGTTCTTTAATGTGTTTGCAGTTGAAGATAAACTTTTTGCAAGAGATAATACCGTTCCTGCTGCTGCTGTTAAATCCGAAACATCATACATTTAATACCCTCCATAATGTAATGCTCAAAAGATAACTTGTGAATTTGAAATTGTCAATATATAATAAATGGAAAAATATCAATCACAAGAAACTTGATTAAGGAGGTAAAAATGAAGCCATTAGTATTGTCAACCTTACTATTGTTAATTATCATTCCTTGTTTTGCTCAAGACAATGTCACTCCTTTACAAGAAGAAATTATACAAAATGATTCGGAACAAGTACAAACAAAAACTGATTATAATGAAAAAATGCTCGGAGAATTACAAGCACATAGAGACTATTTGCAGACAATGGACGAAAATTTTTTCAATCGCTTAGGATGGATTGGTTCAATCATTGTTGCCTTATTCATAATTTTTGGTGCACTATTAGGTAAGTTGATAATAAATTCTACAAATGCTTTTATAAATAATGCTAAAGAAGATGCTTCAAAAAAAGCCGAAGAAGAAATTGCAAAAATAGTTAATAAAGAAAATCTTTTAGAAGAATTTAAAAAATCTCAAGCTGAATTATTAAAAGAACAAACAATTGTTTTTAACAAGCAAGTACAATTAATGTCAAAAGAATTTCAAAATGATTTAAAGAAAATAAAAGATAGTTTTGTTGAAAATCAGGATGATACATTAGTCAGTATTTTAAAGTCTCAAGTGTAGAAAAAGTTTGAGAAACCAATAGCAATTTTGAAAAGAACAAGTAAACTTGAAACGAAGTTAGATGATTTAAGTAAAAACCAAGCTGGACTGATTGAGAATGTAAATAAAATCACAGTTGAATTAAAAAACCTTAAAAATGAAATCGAATATAATAGCTCAATAAATAAAATGTATAGGAATGCTTATACGGTTGGTGATGTATCATCTCTTGATAATGTTTATTTAGATCCTGGTAGTATTCTTAGAAATCCTGATATACTTGGAAAAGTTTCAGATTCTGATTTATATGATATAAATTCGATTGTTGGTGACCTCGATGAGCGCGATGATTCTTCGAAAAAAAATGATGAGTAGTAATGTTTAAGTTCACTAGGAAATTTTAATCCAATTCTTAATGGCATTTTAATAAAAAATAGTACAAAAGAAATAAAAACAAATATATATCCGGTTAATCATAGAAAATATAATGCAATTATTTCGTATGCCAGTACCGGAGAATACTATGGTAGCCATGATATGAATAACTTTTTGTATATTAGATTATAATTATGAAGTGAAATCAATATTTATTTGCATTATATTTATAGTATGCGAATTTATGCAGTTGCTTTTCTCGGAATGATTTACTATCATTGCTTCATGTGGATTTTACTCTTAATTCTCTGCGCATATCTCATCGGCTCGATCCCGACAAGCATTATCGCCGGAAACATCACCCGCGGCATCGATATCCGCGAGTACGGCAGCCGTAACCCCGGCGCCACCAACACGTTCCGAGTGCTCGGGAAGAAGATCGGGGTCACCGTCGGTTTGATCGATATTTTCAAAGGTTTCTTTGCGGTGTACGTTCTCACTGTGATAGTGCCCGGTAACGGGGGGGGCGGCGCCGAGATGCGGATGATACTCGCCGGTATCGCGGTCATCTGCGGGCATGTCTGGACTGTGTTCGCCGGATTCAAAGGCGGGAAAGGCGTTGGCACCGCATTCGGCGTATTCCTTGCTTTGGCGCCGCTGGCATCGGCGATTGCGGCGGCGGTCTGGTGCGCGGTGACATTCGGCACCGGGTATGTGTCGCTCGGAAGCATCGCCGGTGCGGTTGTGCTGCCGTCGGTGGTTATTGTGCTCGGGTTAGTGCGCGGGAATCTGTCGATACCGCTTACGATGATATCGATGACAGTTGCGGCGATTGTGATAATCCGTCACCGGTCGAACATCGGGCGGCTGCTCAGAGGTGAGGAGAACAGGTTCGGAAAACGGGGGGAATCATGAATATAGCGGTGCTCGGCGCGGGCAACTGGGGGACGACCGTCTCGCTGCTGCTTCATGCCAACGGCCATCGTGTCGGTATATGGGAATTCAACGAAACGCTTGCGGACGAGATGAGCCGTACACGCGAGAACGCAATCTATCTCAAAGGCTATCCCATCCCGGAGGATGTGCGGATATCCTCCGACATCGGTGAGATTGTCGGGGACGCGGATATCGTGGTGTTTGTGACACCGTCGGCGTTCGTCCGGGACACCGCACAGGCGGTCGCGGCGATCGGCCCGCTGAAACGGGGGGCGGCGCTGGTATCGCTCACCAAGGGTCTCGAATTCGAGACTCTGCTTACCATGACCGGTGTGATCG
>CAZCDQ010000106.1:0-7920 GCA_964497605.1 uncultured bacterium | reverse complement strand
CCGACCGTCCCGTTGTTGCGCTTTCGGGGCCGTGCATCGCAAACGAGGTGGCGCGCGGGATGCCGACCACGATTGTCTCTGCCTCGGAAATCGGGGACGCGGCAAAACTGATGCAGGAGGTTTTTACCGCGCCGGCATTCAGGGTGTATACCTCGGACGATCCCGCGGGCGTGCAGCTCGGAGGGGCGTTGAAGAATATTATCGCGATCGCGGCGGGCATTGGGGACGGTCTCGGGTTCGGCACAAACGCAAAAAGTGCGGTCATTACACGGGGCATTGTGGAGATGACACGGTTCGGCGTGATGCTCGGTGCGAAACCTGAGACGTTCAACGGGTTGTCCGGCATCGGGGACCTGATCACGACATGCGTGAGCGCTCATTCACGCAACCGCCGTGTCGGCGAAGAGCTTGCCGCCGGGAAAACGCTTGATAATATCCTGACTGAGATGGTGATGACCGCCGAGGGTGTCCCGACCTCGAAAGCGGTGTATGAGTATTCGCAGAAGCACGGCATCGATATGCCGATAACCGAGCAGGTGTACAGTGTGCTTTATAAAGGTATGCCGCCGGAGCAGTCGGTTGCCGAACTGATGAGCCGCGAACAGAAACACGAACATAATCCGCACCGATAACATAAAGAGGTTAGTACAATGGCCGAAGAACGGAAAAAACGGTATTACTCTATTAGCGAAGTCGCCGGGATGGCCAGTGTGAAAACGCACATCCTCAGATACTGGGAGGGCGAGTTTTACATGCTCAGGCCAAGAAAGAACAGGGCGGGGAACCGTGCGTATACCGAGCGCGATATCAAAATCGTGATGCAGATAAAGAAACTATTATACGAGGAAAAATATACGATCAAGGGGGCAAAGGAACATCTGAAAACGAACAGAGAGGAAATCGACAACGGCCAGTTCGAAATACCATTCGCAGCAGCCAAACGCAAGAGTCAACTAAACGACATAAAATCGGAATTAGTGAAACTCAGAGACATGATTCAGGATTTATAACACACATTACATTTTTATGGAGCCTTACAGCATGAGACTTTCTACATATTCGATACAGACGAGAAAAGAAGTTCCCAACGATGCCGAAATGGCAAGCCATCAGGTCATGCTTCGGGCGGGCCTTATCCGCCAGCATGTCGCCGGTGTGTATTCATATCTGCCGATGGGCTGGCATGTGCTTCAGAACATCATGACCATTGTCCGCGAGGAGATGGACGCCATCGGATGCCATGAATTTTACCTCCCGGCGCTGTCTCCCAGAGAGCTGTGGGAAACAAGCGGCCGCTGGAATACGTTTGGGCACAATATGTTCCGGCTTAAAGACCGGAAAGGCAGGGAACTGTGTCTGGCTCCGACTCACGAGGAAGTCTTCGCCGAGATCGCCGCAAACAACATCCAGTCCTACCGCAATATGCCGCAGATGTGGTATCAGATTCAGACAAAATTCCGTGATGAGGTCCGTCCCCGGTCCGGCGTACTGCGGGTGCGCCAGTTTTTCATGAAAGACGCCTATTCATTTGATGCCGATCAGGCCGGGCTCGACAAAAGCTACAGCCTTCAACGTCAGGCGTATCTGAACATATTCAGCCGCGCGGGGCTCGATGTAAACGTTGTCAGGGCCTCCTCAGGCGCCATGGGCGGCGGCGACTGCGAGGAATTCATGGTACTGTCAGATTCGGGGGACGATGAGATTGTAAACTGCCCCTCCTGCGGATATGCCGCGAATCAGGAGGTGGCACAGGCCCGCGACGAGAAAATTTCCGGGACCGCAGGCGAACTTGAAAAAGTGCATACACCAGGGCAGCGGACCATCGATGAGGTTGCTGGATTTCTCGAGATTGAACAATCGAACCTTGTCAAATCGCTGATATACGTGGTGGGAGAGAAAACGGTGTTTGTCCTTGTCCGCGGCGATCATCAGGTTGACGAGGGAAAGCTTGAGACCGAACTTGGTGAATACCGTCCCGCCGAACCGGACGAGATACGGTCGCTCACCGGCGCAGATGCCGGTTTTGTCAGCCCGCTTGGCATCGAGAACGTCACGGTCATTGCAGATTCCATTCTCGAGGGAACCGCGGGCCTCGTCGCCGGCGCCAACGAGGACGATTACCATTTTACCGGTGTCGATGTCGGCCGCGACCTCAAGGTTTCCCGGTTTGCGTCGGTAATGACGGTACAGGCGGGCGACCCGTGCGTTCAGTGCGGAAAGTCGCTCGAGGTATCGCGGGCGATCGAGGTTGGTCATATTTTCAAACTCGGAACACGATATGCCGAGGCGGTCGGGGCGCAGTTTCTCGACGAAAGCGGCACGGCGAAACCGATCATCATGGGATCCTATGGTATCGGGATCGAACGGATTATGGCCTGCGCGATCGAGACGTATTTCAACAACGGAGCGATGGTCTGGCCCCGCGAGATAGCACCGTATCTTGTGGAGATTCTGCCGCTGAATGTCTCCCATGAAAAGAGCGCCAGCATTGCCGAAAATCTTTACGGAGAGTTCCGGAGTGCCGGCGTTTCAGTATTGCTCGACGACCGTGACGAGCGCGCCGGCGTAAAATTCAAGGACGCCGATCTGTTTGGCGCTCCGATAGAGATTGTGATCGGTGAGCGGACGCTGAGGGAAGGATGCGTTGAGCTTCGGGTCCGTGACAGGGATATTAATGAGAAAATACCCGCGGACGAGATGTTTGTTAAAGTTAGGCAAGTGCTTAACAAATAAGATAGTTGCGAATGTTTTTTTGTTTGACTTTTTGCGTGACGAATATATAATATTATCCGGTTATCCTTTTTGATAAGCAAGATACAAGAATAAGTATACTTTTCAGGAAATTTATACATCATATTGTAATATGCTTAGCTAACGGGATAACCGAATAGCGATATTTTTATTGATATATACCGGAGTTGATAAGGTATGAGATTATGTGCGGTCAAAGATGTTGACGAGGGAATGGTTCTCGGGAAATCGCTGTATGAGTTGAACGGAAAACTGCTGCTTGGCGCCGGATTCCGTATCAATGAAGAAATGAAAAGCAAACTGATCGCACGAAAATATACCCATATATACATCATGGAAGAGGGGACCGACGATATAGTTCCCGAGGATGTCATTTCCGACGAGATAAAGATGCAGGCGAAGTTCGAGCTTGCGAGCGGTGTTTCCGAGATTCAGAAACAGATAACATTCCAGAATATCAGCACAAAAAAAGCCAAACAGTTGATACAAAAAGGATATCTCAAAAATGTCAATATTACCATGCAGATGAGTAATGTAGTCGACGATATCCTCAAAGATATTTCCTCGGCCGGGGCGAACTTTGCAAAAATGGTTATGGTGAAATCCGAGGACGGGTATTTTTTCGATCATGCTTGCAATACAGCGGTTCTTGCAATACTCATCGGAAAACAATACCGGTTTTCGAGAGAAGAGCTGAAATGTCTCGCTCTCGGCACATTCCTTCACGATATCGGTAAAAAAGTAACCGAACAAATTAAAGACTCCGATCCCTCGGCCTCTGCGACCGACCTCTATAAAGAACACCCCACTTTTGGATATCTGCTGCTCGACAACAGCAACGGCAAAATCAGCCCCATGGAAACGCAGATTGTCAATCAGCATCACGAACTTCAGGACGGCAGCGGATTTCCCATCGGCCTGAAAGGAAACAACCAATCCCCTGTAAAAACAATGGGTACCGACAGCAAAGGAAAAATCTATCGTCTTGCCGAGATTTGCTGTGTTGTGAATGCGTTCGATAACATGGTGTATAATCCAACGAAAAGCAAACAGCTCAGCCAGGGACAGGCGCTTAAACAAATGATCCTCGATTCCGGTCGTCTCTATAACCGGAATATCGTGCAGGCACTGCTGAAAGTCGTTCCCTATTATCCGGTCGGGATTTCGGTGAAAGTCATGGATATTGTCGACCCGGTTCTGATAGGTTATTACGGCGTTGTGGCCAGAATTAACGAGCACGATATAAATAAACCGGTTATTGTCCTTATTAAGGATAAATTTCAGAAAAAAATCAAACCGATTGTCATCGATACCTCAAAGCTGCGTAATGTCGATCTCGAGGTGCTTATATAATCCGAGAGAACATCAAACATAAAAATCTCCTCTTCGATGGTAAAGAGGGGATTTTCGTTATCGCAAAATCGCTCGCCGTTGCGTTACTTCTTTTTCGATTTCGGCTGTTCCTCTGAAAGCGCATGGTCCATGATTTCATACATACGTTCCACCATCGACCGCGGGTTTTCCATAAGACCCGCTTCGGTGAGCGCGTTATCGTAAAGCTGTTTCACACACGACTGCAAAAATCCTTTATCGGCAGTACCGGCACGAAGTTCCTTAATTTTCACAATGAGCGGATGCTCATGGTTGATTTCGAGTATCTGTGCATCGGGGCCGGGGGCGTCTTTTCCCGCTGCTTTCATGATACGGCGCATGCTGGATGTAATGCCAGAGTCGGGATTGACAACCACGGCCGGTCTATTAAGGATACGATTCGTTTCGCGAACGTCGGAGACCTTTTCGCCAAGGATTTCCTTGACCCATGAGTGAAAATTCTTGTTTACCTCCTCGGCAACCTCGTCGGTTTCCTTTTTTTCTTCTTTATCTTTATCGGAAAGCTCGATATCAGAGGAATCGACGCTGATGAGTTTATATCCCTCGTATTCGCCGAGCGAGGTCATAATAAAATCGTCGATAGCATCGAATAAGTAAAGAACTTCGATACCTCGGGATCGAAACGTTTCGATGTACGGTCCGTTCTCGATGTCTTCTTTTGAAGCGCCGGTAAGATAATAGATCGTCTTACGGTCGTCACCGATTCGTTTGATATATTCTTCCAGAGAAGTGAGTCCGCCGTTTTCGGTCGAACTCGAGCTGAAACGCAAAAGCCCGTTGAGTTCCTTACGGTTTTCGAAATCGGACAGGACGCCCTCTTTCAGAAACATACCGAACATTTCCCAGAACGTTGCGTATTTTTCCGGATCGTTTTTCGCTTTCTCGGCGAGGAATTTGAGAATCCTTTTGGTGAGGAATTTACCGAGCTTTCTGAAAACGAGATTATCCTGGATAGTTTCGCGCGAAATGTTTAATGACAGATCTGCCGAATCGACCACACCAGTGACAAATCTCATGTATTCGGGAATCAGGTTTACCGCGTGCTGCTGAAGGAGAATTTTTTTGCTGTAAAGATTCACCGAAGATTCGAGTTTAAAGAATCCGAACTTCTCGAAATTCGATTGCGGGATGAAAAGGATCGACGACAACTGGATAGGCGCATCTGAGGTTAAATGAAGTTTGAACAGCGCATCCTCGACCGAATTGGACAGAAATTTATAAAATTCCGTGTATTCTTCATCTGTCACCTCAGAGGGCGATTTCAGCCAGATGGCCTGGACCGTATTGACCCGCTCACCCTCTATTAAGATGGGGTAGGATACAAAATTCGAGTATTTATTGATAATAGGTTTAATATTTTCGGGATCGTCGTATTCGTAGGCGTCCTCTTTCAGTTTCACCGTGATGGATGTTCCCCGCGGGAGATCGGGAACTTCGGTTATTTTATACTGTCCGATACCGTCGCTGAACCATTCGTATCCGGTACTGTCCGGATCGTATGAGCGCGTTTTCACGCGAACCTCTGTCCCGACCATGAACGAGGAATAAAATCCGACGCCGAATTTACCGATCATATCTTTTGCCATGTCCTCGTTCTCGTCGGAATTTATAACATATTCGAGCGTCCCCGAGCGTGCGATTGTTCCGAGATTGTTCACTAACTCGTCATGAGTCATTCCGATACCCGTATCAGTCACCGTGATGGTGTGCTTATCCTTGTCCGTATCGATTTTTATCTCGAGCGGTGTATCCTTATCGATATATGGTTTATCGGTCAGAGTAACATGCCGCATTTTTTCGAGGGCGTCGAATGCGTTCGATACAAGTTCGCGCACGAAAATCTCGCGGTGAGTGTACAGCGAATTGACCACAATATCAAGAACCTGTTTTACTTCCGCTTTGAATTTGCGTGTCTCGGGTTTCCGAGTCGTTTTATCCTGTTCCATGTATGCCTCCATATTAAATTGTTGTATTAATGTTATGGTTTTATACGGTATTAAAACGCCGGAAAATAGTTAATGGTTCCCTCCGGCAAAACAACATTTACAGCCCTTTGATACGGTAAATTACCGATGATGCACCGTGTGTCAGCATTTCAACCTCCGGATGGGTAAACTCGCTATTATACAATATTCTCAGGTTCGGTCTGAACTGGTATTCAACAGGGCTGTAAAGAACATACCGCGCGTTATGCTCACGACAGTATGCAACGAGCTGATCGACCGTTTTGGCATCCTCGGGAAACATGAGCGGCGCGAGTCCGGCATAATGTGCGGTGTTCGGTTTCCGGGCGACAAGGGTCTGTGTTTTATCTGGTTCGATCCGGTCGAGCGCTTTACCGACCGCTTTCAGATCCAGCATGAGCGGGGTCGGTTTTATGCCGCGATATGTCGTAAGCGCAGACGTGTATCCGTAGGATGCAATCAAAACGAAAATGACCATTACGGGTACTGCCCACAATCTTCCCAGCCGGCGCGTAAGCTTTTTTTCCGTGAACGGCCATGTCGCTGCGGGCAGATACATCGCGACTAGGAACATCGAGAACCGTTCGTTATAGAATACGAGCGCAAGAATCATAAAGTAAAAGACTCCGAACGCGAAGTATAAAAGCATTGTCCTGTCCGGTTTCAGTGTAAACAACAGCAGTCCACCCAATACGATGAATATCCCCAGCCGTATTCCGATCAGCTTTTGAATGTCAAGCAGAAAATGTGTGACGATGTTAGAGATAAAATGGGCCGAAAAATGCACCGGATCATGCAAAATGACGTCGCCCATGCTTTGAAATCGGTCGGGAAGTTCGTCATACCATGTTTCGGTCGAAAAACCCTCCTGTCCGATCCCGTAGAACTCGATCGCGACATTCAAATAGTTTGAATTGTATACAGGATTGCCGCGAACAATCGTGTTCGGCATAAACCATGGAAGGCCGAGGAGAATAAAGACGCCCAGCCATATCCCCATTCTTTTCAGCCGTTGAGTGAGAGAACCGCCGGTAAATGCAAGATAGAGCATTGTTCCTGTAGCGACAAATGTGCCGTTATATCGTGTCAGAAACGCACACAGTCCGAAAACCGCCGACAGAATGAGAGATGTTCGCGTATCGCGTGTGAACAGGAAATACATCGACAGCATACTCAGCGCCATGAACGGCATATCGCTGCCAGCCTGATAAGTATTGCTTTGAAACGTGGCATTGCAGGCGACGGCGAGTATGACGGCGAACGCGGTTATGCGGTTGAAAACCCGTTTGACAAGATAAAAGAGCGCGATGAGAAAGACAAAGCTTGATATTAGGTTAATTAGCAGTCCTGCGGTGAAATACTCGCGTACCGGAAGATAGGCTCCAGCGAGAATGAATGAATACATCGGTCCTTTCGGACCGTAATTAAGCACAGAAAAATCGCCGCGGAGCAGCAGGCGGGCTTGATGGGCAAGTTCGGCATAAAAATCGGTCTCGACCCCGAATCCGCCGGTTGTATGATAGCGCAATGTCAGAAATGTCATGATAATGAAATACGCCGATACGATCGACCATGCGAGCCATGTTTCGTGCGTCTCGAGCAAGCGGTCGATCCCTAAAAGCGTATCGGTTTTTGCTCTGACAGTAGCGTGTATGGGTTTTGGCGTCTTTTCTTTCTGTTTTTTCGCCATGATGCTCCTCCGAAAGTGCTATAAAATACTACAATTTGTGCATTCAGTCAAGCGTTGAGATGCCTGATACTGGCGACCCCCCATTTTTTAGCCTCCCTGTAAGGCAAGAGATAACTGCACGTA
>CAZCDQ010000105.1:0-12451 GCA_964497605.1 uncultured bacterium | reverse complement strand
GAAACGCAACCCTTTAACTGACAACTCATTACAACAACTCCGAAACTTGAGTTATTAATGAAAGACGTATTGATAAAAGAAGATTGGATATTAAAAGCAATTAATAAGTAAATAGTTCTTGAATGTTTTAAAATTCTCGAACCCGATACTTCATGGATGAGTAATCCGCCGACCCGAGAACAATTCGTTTCATGGATCCCAAATTACAGAGATATAATATCTTTCCTAAATTGAGCGATTCTTTTTAAAAAATCACATTTTCATTATTATTTTCTCATTTCCACATTTTCCGTTTTCAGAAATGAACAACAAAATGGCGCGAGGCTTGCCTCCGCCCGCTTATTCAAAGGTTGTGGGTAACCGCTGAAGTTGTCACTGCACAAGAATCGCTTAATTTAGGTTGAACATGTTTCATAATTATCCTGTTGTCATTACATAAATAATGATATATTTTAAATTATATGCCAATCGATTCAACTCCGCAATTAATCGATATTAGCCTGATTTTGGGTGATTATGACACAATATATTTTTTGTTTGCTGTTTAAACACAATAGGCACTTTAAATTATATTTATCATTTTTCATTTATTGAAACCAAATATTATTAAACCTTTAACGGGATAGTATACATGGTTATTTCTGAAATTTTACGAAAGGAATGTATCGCGGCAGGGGCTCATTTCAAGAGCAAAGCCGAAACGCTGCGTGAAATTGCCCGTATTGCAAAAAAATGTGACGTTTTCGATAATATCGGCGAGAATGAAATTATTTCGGCGCTTGATAAACGCGAGAAACTGGGATCGACCGGTTTTGGGAAAGGCATCGCAATCCCCCATTGCCGTTTGAAAGATATCTCTGAATTCGTTCTGGGTATTGTAACCATAACGGACGGTGTCGAATTTGATTCACTCGATAATAAAAAAGTTTATCTTATTGCATTTATTATCGGACCTGACCGTGAAACCGACGAACATATCCGGATTCTCTCAATTATTTCGCGAATCCTGAATATTCCCGGAGCGATCGAAGAAATCAGGTCGCAATCAAATCCCGAAACTATTTATGAGAGTTTTTTACGGTATGTGAGTGATCATGTTGACACCAAAGACCGTACAGAGAAACAGCTTTGCCAGGTATTTATCCAGAATGAGCATTTATTTGAGGAAATCATTTCCATTTTTGCCGCGATTGATACGCAGACCATTGTCATACCCGATGTAAAAAATACCCGCGAATATCTCACAAAACTGCCCCTATTCTCCGGTTTTTTCAGCGATTCCCATCTGGGATTCAATCGTATCATAATTTCAGTGATCGACAAATCGCTTATCAATGAAACGCTTCGCTCAATCGAACATATCACCGGCAGTCTCGATAAAAGAACCGATATCATGGTTATGGTTCAGGATACGTTCTACACTGCCGGATCGTTGGAAGCCTGACTGAAAAGGACTGCATATGGAATTCAAATATATGGTCCTTCTGGGCCTTGTCACACTGATCGGATATTATCTCGGACAACTCATCAGAAAGATACGGCTCCCGTCTCTGCTTGGATACATGCTTCTTGGCGTATTTATCGGTTCCCCCGAGATGGGAATATTCTCTGAACATGACCTGAATTTGCTTACTTTCATAAGCGAACTTACGCTGGGATTCGTTGCTTTTATGATCGGCGCCGAACTCAATCTGAAATCCCTCAGACGTCAAGGGGTGGGTATTATTACTGTTATACTTTCTGAATCGTTCATAGCGTTCTTCGTTGTTTTCACGCTTATATTGCTTCTCACACGCGATTTGCCTATGGCGCTTATTTTTGGCGCGATGGCACCGGCAAGCGCTCCTGCGGGGACGCTGGCGGTCATCCAGGAAAACAATGCCAAAGGCAGTCTCACTCAGGCGCTGTATGCCGTGGTTGGATTCGACGATGGGCTGGCAATACTGATTTTCGGATTTGCACTGGCAATTGCGAAAAGCTTGCTGATGATTGAAATTCCCGGCAGTTCTCATGACATGCTGGTTGGCCTGAAAGAGCCTGTCATTGAAATCACAATGAGTTTTCTGATCGGTGGTGTGTTTGGTATTCTATTCAGCTTCCTCGCCCGTCATGTAGTCTTCGAAAGGGATTATTTCCTTTTGGTATTTGGATTTATTCTTATTACCACCGGGCTCTCGAATAAATGGCCCATATCGCTTATTTTGACCAATATGGTTATCGGACTCGTGTTCGCCAATACCCGGAAATCATCTCTCGTTCAGAAAGTGGCCAGACAGCTTCAGCCGAGTATAACTTTTTTTTTCATCCTGTTCTTCTTTTTGGCTGGCGCACATCTGAAACTGAAAGCGCTGCCTGCACTTGGTTTGATCGGATTTGTCTATATTATCGGCCGTTCGGCGGGGCTTATCGGCGGCGCGTATCTCGGCGCAGTCATGGGTAAACTCGAGGATAATATTCGAAAATACCTTGGCATCGGTATCCTTTCACAGGCGGGTGTTGCTATCGGGCTTTCTCTTATCGTCCGCAATGAATTTTCCCTCATCGGTTCTGAACATGCCGAATTAATCGGCACATCGGTCATCACCACGATCACGGCATCAAGCATCGTGTTTGAGATTATCGGCCCGATTCTGACAAAAATTGGGCTTGAAAAAGCAGGTGAAATAGAAAAGGGCGGGCAGAAATGAAGATAAATTGCTATAACATTCTTTAAGTATTCCAAGCTAAACGGGTTGAAAAAGAAACCCTTAAATCCGTACTTTGCTCACCGATACCGAAATACTTTAAAAACATTACTAAACAAACAAAGACTTAAATTATAACCTAAGTCTTTGTTTGTTTAGATTGAATTAGATATCTCTGAATTGATGTCCAAACAATAACGTTATCACCGCAGCATTTTTTTTTTGATTTATATCTATTCTTCCCGGGTGACAAATCCCTGAGAATTCAGACCGGTTGCGGAAGATGTTCCTGCGATTTGGGCAAGGTAGATTTCGCCGAGTTTTTCGATGTGATCGTGAACATTGTCAAAATAGTTGAAATGTATCTGCTCTTCATCAATAATCTTTTCAAGTATTTTTATACTCACACTATCGCCGTTTTCTCTACAGACAAGTAGATATTCGTTATATGCATCGATAGTATCGTCTTCTGTTTTTGCATCAAACGGAAACACCGTTTCAACAGCTTGCCCTTTTTCAACCGGCCCCGCAAGTTCAGTCGTCGGTTCACCGCCGAGTTCCTTGATCCGTTCGGCAAACTCTTCGGCGTGACGCATTTCGTCGATAGCAATCAGTTTTATCTTTGCCGCCATGTCGCCGTAATCCATATCGTCTAGATTGTAATGCTGATTCATGTACTGATTAATCGCCTGCAATTCCATTGAACGTGCCTTGTTGAGTACGTCAATTACATTCTCTTTTCTTTTTTCACGAGATTCTTTTGCCATTTCAATCCTCCTGATTATTATTCAGTGTTTATTATAGCTTATACTATCAAGTATATAATATACAATCATACCGCGAATAACAATTTATTTAAAAAAATCCTGGCATTGTCCGAATTATTTTTATTTCACCCAAAAATCTTTATTGGTCAATATAATCAATCGATTTACGACTGTTGTATCTTGAAATACTCATAAGTTCCCTGTTTACCGTAGGTCTCGGTTTTTGCAAGCAGTTTCCGCTCTTCATCCTCACTCATTGGTGTGAAATTCCGCGCAACATTAATATTATGATTCAGGTGTTCAAAACTCGCCATGCCCGAGACAATACTCGATACCGGTTTGCTCCAAACATACTTAAATCCTTCATCAACGGAATGAACACCCGGTTCGAGTATCCGACCGCCCCCCATCGTTTTCATCGCGATAACACCGATATCCTGTTTGATAAGGATCGGCAGAATGTTTTTTTCGAAACTCTTATAATGAGGATCGAATGGATTTAGCGGCATTTGCACTGTATCCCAGTTATAGTCGTAATTCATCAGCATATCGAGAAAAATGTCGGGATCGCGGTGTCCTGTGAATCCGATATATCTCACCTTACCCGATTTTAATGCTTCATATGCAGCTTCGATACCACCGCCTGGGGCAAAATTTTCGCAGGATCTTCCGGATTGATTATCTCATGGTACTGCCAAAGATCCAGGTAATCGGTTTTGAGACGACGGAGATTAATATCAAGATGCTCAAGAGCTGTTTTCTTGTCGCGCCCGTGATGTTTAGTCATAAGAAATACCCGTTTACGGTATCCGTCCTGAAGCGCTTTTCCCATAATCTCTTCAGCGTATCCGTCATGATAATGCCAGGCGTTGTCGAAAAATGTGACACCCTCGTCAATCGCAGTTCGCATAAACCGTATCGATTCTTTTTCATCTTTGATTCTTCCCACATGATGACCGCCGACCGCAAGCATAGAAACCATTTCGTCAGTCTTGCCGAGTCTCCGTTTCGGAATTCCGTCATCCGCGGCTCCGACCGCCTGCGATGTCAGCGATAATGTCGATACACCGAGCACAGTCTTTTTGATCGCATTTCGCCGCGATATTGTATCGTTCATAATTTTCATGGTAAACACCTCTCTTTCTCAACAATAACACTTATTTTACATTATATTAATATATTATTTATTATATCTTACTTTAATAACATTTCAAACCTCGAAAAGTTCCGTATAGATTTTCATTATCTGAATTAAATATAATTCTAACCGGCTGATAATACGATAATTGCCGAAAGTTTTTGAGACATCTATATGATAATATGGATATTTATTTTTACGTTAAATATTCATAACATATCGATAATACAGAAAATACTATTGCTTTTCAGGAAATAAAATGGTACTTTTATTGACTATAACATCCATTTCATACTATTTTCATTTCATACGAAACGCTGATTTCAGGATGACCTGAATGACACTGCGATTCATTTATATTTTTCATATTATTATCTTTCATCTTATTACCACTCACTTTATCTCATTTATCGAAAGGACGCTTGAATGACAAACGTTTCAGACGCGAATTCGGGTTCAGTCGAAGTTAATCACGGCTGGCGCGTTACTTTTGCCGCGATGGGAATCAACCTGGCGCTCGGTATTCTGTATACCTGGAGTGTCATCAGCAAAGGCATTCCGGATGCATGGGGCTGGACAGAGAGCGATAAATCGTTCCCTTATGCCGTCGCATGTATCGTATTCAGCCTTGTGATGGTTCCCGCCGGACGGATGCAGGATAAAATCGGTCCACGTTTCGTTGCAACTCTCGGCGGACTACTTGTCGGTATCGGCATGATCGCTGCCAGCTTTACTACCTCACCGCTCGCATATACTATTTCTTTCGGTCTTCTGGCAGGTGCAGGTATCGGATTCGGATACGCTTCGGCGACTCCTCCGGCGGTAAAATGGTTCCCCCCCGCAAAAACAGGCATGATTGCAGGAATTGTGGTCTCAGGATTCGGATTGGCATCCGTATATATTTCTCCGCTTGCAAACTGGCTGATTGCCACATACGGAATTCAGAAAACAGTACTGCTTCTCGGGATTGCGTTCCTGATAATTGTCGCCGTTTTGGCACAATTGCTTATTCCTCCAAAACACCCGATCAAATTCCCGGGCGTTTCAAGCGCAGCACCATCTGCAAACGGTCTGCAGAAAAAGGAAAACTTTACCTCTGGCGAGATGCTGAAAACTTGGCAATTTTACGTGCTCTGGTTTACATACGCCTGCGGTGCGGGTGCCGGACTAATGGTCATTGGAAAATTAGCGGTCATAGCGAAAGTACAGGCCAATATAGAGCTCGGCTTCATTCTTGTCGCGATTCTTGCCATCGGTAACGGCGGAGGAAGGATCCTTGCAGGTATCATTTCCGATAAAATCGGCGGACGCGCAACACTGTTTGCCTGTTTTGTCATTCAGGCCGTCTTGGTGATTTTACTTTCCCAGGCCAAAGGATCGAGCGCGCTTGCAAGCGTTCCCTTACTTTCAGTCGTATCAGCTCTTATCGGTGCAAATTACGGCGCAAACCTTTCGCTGTTTCCTGCGCTCACAAAAGAATACTACGGGCTGAAGAATTTCGGTATGAATTACGGTCTTGTCTTTACGGCTTGGGGTGTCGGCGGATTTATGCTTGCGATCCTTGCAGGAAAAGTATATGTACAGACGCAAAGTTTCAATTTCGCATATTACTCATCCTCCGCGCTGCTCATTGCCGCCGCAATTATTATCCTCGCTCTGAAAGCGCCGCATCATACGGAAGCTGCATCTTAAAATTTATTTTTTGATACTTACACTAAAAAAAGGACCCGGTACATAACACCGGGTCTTTTTTTACGGTTATTCGCTATTAAATATCGAAAGTTATGGATATCGTTGTCCGTTAATTTATATAAAATCATCGTTGGATTCGATAATAACATGTGACGTACAATCGATATCGGAAGAGGGAATGATTTGTTTAACTTTATATTCACTGCCGTAATAATCTTTGATCGTTCCGCCTTTCTTCGGCATAATCTTTTCATCAAAACGGTCTGAAACGATCATATCCTTATCTTTCAGAAAATAGATGTAATTGATTTTTGCCACAGTAATCTCCGAATATTCTATCGACAGTTCGATTTTCCACCAATTATTTTTTTTACAAATCTACCGAATTTTTTATCGTAATCGATAATGTGTTTGCTGTGCCAACCGGCAAGCGATAACAGGATATCCTTTGCAGGCAACTCTGAATTCTCTTTTTTATATTTGCGGACAAGTTGCTTAATTTCTAATACATACTCCTGATGTTTAGACTTGTGATCCTCATAATCAGGGTAATCGTATTTCCTCATCCATTGCTCTTCAGTCGCGTAATGGAGCATAATGAATTCTAAAAACGAATTCAAAACAGGTTTTTGGTCTTTCTCTTCTCCGTTTTGGTTCAGGCTCTCATGTAGTTGATTAATAACTTTGAACAGGTTCTCATGCTGATCATCGATCTCTTCAATGTTAATTCGCAGACTATCATCCCAAAGCAATAAACCCATAAAATCACCCATAGTTTATACATAAATACAATTCTATATGATACCATTGTGCATTGAATATATATAGAATAGTATAAATATCAAAGACTGTCAAATGGTTTGATGTTATATTAATGCATTTCATCATCGCCAAATGAACGCTGGCATACCTTACGTCTTACGATATTATATGCGCCGGTTCATACGGGGACGTCCACGCATTAAGAAACTTATAATAATTCGGCATAAACGAGTCAGCGTAGACTCGTGCATATCGTCTGATATTTTTTAGGAGTTTCGCCTCTTCCTCAGACAAGTCGGGACGGTAATACGCTTCGATATCCTCGTAAAGATGATTTGCGCTGTACATACCCGCGAATGTAGTGTCGGGATAGAGTCCGCAGTTTTGAATATGGCGGAGCGCAGCCTGCGGGAGGCTGATTCCGGCGCCGTTATCAATTTTTCGAGTAGCCTGAATCATTGGATTGACAAAATTATCGGTGCCGAATGGTTTCATGGTAATGATGCCGATTCCTTTTTCTTTCAGGTTCCGGGCAAGTTTATCGAATTTCTGCCCGCACCGGCCGTCCCAGATGATATTGTGGTAGAAATTATAGGGGAAAATCACATAATCGACCGGTACGCGCGGAATCACTATGTCCGCCTCCGAAATGAAATGGAACGCTAATCCGACTGCGCGGATATTGCCCTTTTCTTTCATTCCAAGCAGCGTTTCCCATTCGTTCCACATTGAATTGTCCAGCGACCGGGCATGAAGCCTGACCATATCGATATGATCGCGTTTCAAAAGACGGCGGATACGGTCGAATTCCTGCGAGACTGACAATCCATCCGCCGGGACCATATCGACCGATATCACCACGTCGTTGATGATTGGCGCAAGGTGACGTCCCATCGGTTCGTACTGGTGGATATTCCAACTCTGATCGTATATATCGAACAGGTTGATACCCATATCATAGGCCTCGCGTATCATGAATTCACGTTCCTTCTCATATGGAAGAAGATCCTGTGACATATGCGATCCGAATGCGAATTTTGAAACGCGAATACCGGTCGAACCGATATCCCCTGTCGGTACAGTCCCGGGGGATGGTTTATTACGGGTGATTTTCAATATTGAGGGATCGCGCCTCAGTTCGACATCGCGTTCGAGCCGTATTGTCCTTCTAAGCATTATCGAACAGCCTGATACTGCCGCAACTGAAGACGCAGCAGCGCTATTTTTTATAAAAGCTCGGCGTTTCATTTGTTATTTCCCTGAAGTCAATTGTGTGTATAGTTAGGATAATTCGTATCAATAGAAAACTGCAAGCCAGACAGTATCTATTTCCGGCGAAGTACATTCGACCCGGTGACAGCAATGTGGTGGAATGATCAACCAGTCTCCAGGATTCATACGGACCGGTTCCGTTTCGCTTTCAATCATCAGACTCGCACAACCGCTAAGGAGAATTACAAACTCGCTCTTTTCCTGATCGTACCATTTGTCTTTTTCGGTCGCATGTCCCCGCGAGACGATGCGCTCGATTCTGATATTTTTACCGGACGCAAGCGTTTCGGTCAATTCCTCGGGAAGCGAATCCGAAATGTGTTTAAAGATATTTTCGATATTAAATACTCCATAAAAGATAAATACCGGCGAATATTACATTATCCCGTGTTCCCGCTTATATTGAAGCCAGTTCCTTTTCAAATCGACAAACGATTCGAATGAATCCCTGAGAATAAATGGATTTTCCTCGAGTTCCCTGCCGATGGTCGAGGACGGTTGTACACCATAATCGTGTCCCGGCCAAACTCGTGTCTTGGCCGGCAACGTCATAAGCTTACGATGGAGGCTGTCGTATTCGTCGCGGGCATCGCTGCCGAACCCCGTTCCGCCGACTTTCCCGACAAACAATGTATCGCCGGTGATAAGTTCGTTCCCGGCAAGAAAACAGATCGAATCGAATGTGTGTCCCGGTGTGTGAATAACTCTGAGATCGAGATTTCCAAGTTTAAGTATATCACCGTCGTTAAGACTAATATCGTAATGTGAATGCGAGGAGGAATGCATCGAGATCTGCGCACCGGTCGATTTCGCCAGCGAGGAATTCCCGCCGGTGTGATCGAAATGATCGTGCGTATTGACAATATATTTCAATTTGAGCCCGTTAGTTTCCAGAATCCTCAACTCATCATCCGGAGTCATTCCCGGATCGACTATAGCAGCTTCACCGGTCGATTCATCTGCGATGATGTAAGAAAAGTTTCTGTCACCACCAGCATTTATTTGTTCTAATAACTCAACTTTCTGAGTTGGTGTAACTAATTGAAATACAATGCAATACTGCTTTCAAACCATGCGGTATTTATACAAAGGTTACAAAAATGACCTATAAACCGCTCTTCTCACTTCAATTTTCGAGGTGAAAGAGCCTGAATAAAACAATCGCTTACCTTTATCAATGCGTTATCTAATTGTAGTGTAATGCGTTAACACAAGTCCGAAAGTTGAGTTCTAATAACATATCTGCTCCTGTTTTTTTTATCAGCGTCGTATATTTACATCCAGCTAATGGTACCACATCAAACTTACTTAAGCAAGATATAATAAATCCTGTCGAATTGAAAATGAAAAACCGGAGATTCAATCAAACTTCTCCGTTTTCGTTTACTGTATCAAAGATTTAATATTTTTGCAACATGCTCAACAGTTTCCGGTCGAGCTTCTGGCCATACCAGTCCTCGTATTCGATATCATTCCTGCCCGAATTAAGAATTCCGAATCCGCCGTTGAATTCCCAGAGCGAAAAACCGATACCGTAACAGCAGAGGATATCCATTACATCGCCGAACCATGCGAGAAATACGTCGTGGGGTGTTCTGTTCCAACATCCGCATTCGCCGCAGTGTACGCCCACACCCTTTCGGGCAAGGTCTGCCCATGGCGCGTAATGCTTTTCCAATCGCGTTCGGTTCCAGACATCGTTCCCCTGTATACTCGGCCAGGATGGTTCAGGAAAACGCCCGTCGCCGTCCACCCAGCTCGCACGGTAATGACTGATACGAGCGGGACTGTATGCATGAACACTCTGCGCCACACCAAGCGGAATCAGCTCGTCAACGATAACATTTCCCACATTAAGGCCATCCACAATAACAATGCGGTCTGGTGTGTATGCACGTATCTTCTCTGTTGCGCGTGTCATAATGCGGGCGTAATCGTCACGAGACATATAGCCCTCAAGGGGAGTTGGTGCCTCGTTGACAAGATTGAAACTGAGGGCTCCGGCGGATACATCTCTGTATCGTTTTGCGAAAATACCCCAATGAAATATAAAGGCCTCTTCGGCCCGTTTGTCGCTCCAGAGGATAAATGGCTCACGCTCGGCATTGTTAATACAGTAACCGGGCGCGCGGTGGAAATTAAGAGTGACATGGAGACCGTACTTTCGGCCGATATCGATCGTGCGGTCGACCGTCTCAAGAGTACTTTCCTTGATTTTATAAACATCATCCGGCGTAATGGAGCGGGTATCACGATAATCAACATCAAGCCAGAGCCAGTAGTCCATCGGTATGCGGATATAATCGAATCCCCAATCGCTGATCCAGCGGCACTCGTCCTCATTTATCATGCATGAACTTCGCGATCCGCGGTCGAGGGCCTGAAAATACTCGAGAAGATTGAATCCCCGCCAGCGTGGAATTGCAGTCTGTGCAATATCATCTTCGCGGTATATTGCAGATGCCTCGATTCCTCCGAGAACACACGCCATAGTACCTGCGCAGGCCATTTTTATAAAATAACGCCGTGAATAACATGTATTCATCTTTTGCACTCCTGTTTGAAGTAGCGTATTTTCAAATACCTTTTAATGCACCACCGTCAACAGGTATTGAAGTTCCTGTAATATACGAAGACCGCTCACCTGCAAGAAAACAGACGAGATTCGCTAACTCCTCGGGCTCTCCAAACCTTCTAAGTGGTATTTGAGTCTTTATACTTTCCCTTAGTTCATCGAAATCGATGCCGAGTTCCTCTGCCCGAGTGCGGTGCAGGTATTTAAGACGTTCGGTATCGTAGCTGCCGGTGATGATGTTGTTGACAAGTACGCCGTAAGGTCCGAATTCGCGCGACAGCGTTTTTGCATATCCTACAACCGCTGAACGAAGTGCATTTGATAATATCAGACCGTCGATCGGTTCACGGACGCTGATCGAGGCGAGATTAATAATCCGTCCCCATTTCCGTGCTTTCATAACGGGAAAAAACGCATTCACCAACCGCACGACACTCATAAATGTCAGCTCGAATCCGTGCTGCCAATGCGATCCATCGAGCATTTCAGAATTCCCTGCAGGGGGACCGCCCGCATTGGTCACTAAAATATCGACACCACCGAACCGTTCGTGAATTAAATCCGACAACCGGTCGATATCGGACTCAACCGACAAATCCGCAGTATAAGCGTGTACCTCACGACCTGACCTTTCCGTCAATTCGGCGGCGGTTCTATCCAGTTTCTCCTCTGTCCGCGCGCAAATGATTACCTCCGCCCCCTCAACCGCAATCGATTCGGCGCATGTTTTTCCGAGGCCGGAACTCGCACCGCAGACAAGTGCGGTTTTCCCTTTCAGAGCCATATCCATATCTGTTCTCCATTGTTTGGATTATGATTTGTAATATAATATATTGATAAAATGAAGAGCGATTTACGAAATGGCAGCGGTTATCGACATTCATAAAAAGTTGAATGTCGATAACCGCTTTTTGTACTCATAGAATACGGTGAATCATTTTGAATAGTGTCAATCGGAGGCTTTAAAGAAATCCATCTTCTGCTGGGCGATACTGCCTTCCTGAGTAAGCGCGTAAACAACCATATTCACACCCATTTTCAGCTGCGGCTCATTATTCGTGGTCTGCTCCCATTTGGCGGCATACCCTTTGTCCGAATAGATTGCGACAAGGCGATCGTCGATCCATATGCCCTCGAGATACAAAACCTGTTTTGGAAGAGAAAACTTCGTACTGCCGCTGTTTCTGCCGATCTGAAGTTCACTGACGCTGACGACAGTGATTTCCGATCCCTGCGGAGGACCGTCGTCAAAATCCTCGAAACAATGATACAGAGGGTGAGAATGGGGGATGGGCATGAATTTCGCATCCGCGCCGAGGGCGTCACGGAACATCTGTCTCAGCGACGCCTTTGCGGAACTGAATTCGCTTCCCGGGAGACCGTTATCGAGTACTGCAAATCCACCGCCACGAAGGTAATTCCCAAAATTAAGCGCTTCGGGCTCTGTCAATTCGAACTGACTATCGGCACAAAGAAATACAAATGGTGTTTCTAATAGTTTTCTCGAATCGATGAACAGGTGTTTGTCCACTTTTGAATTAATATTCGTATATCGGTTAAC
>CAZCDQ010000104.1:0-12951 GCA_964497605.1 uncultured bacterium | reverse complement strand
TATGAGAGATAAATAAGGGTGTATAAATTGAACTCGATTATATTGGCAGTTTTTTCGTTTATTGCCTTTATTGTCGCTTATCATACATACGGGCGATATATTTCAAAAAAAATATTCAAACTTGATGATACCTGCGTAACGCCTGCGTTCACCTGTCGTGACGAAAAAGATTTTGTTCCTGCGCGGGCTGAAATTCTTATCGGGCACCATTTTACTTCGATTGCGGGATTAGGTCCTATTGTCGGTCCCGCAATTGCGGTCATCTGGGGATGGTTGCCTGCGGTGCTTTGGGTGATTTTCGGTTCGATATTCATCGGCGCTGTTCACGATATTGGATCGCTTGTCATTTCGATGCGTGCGAAAGGGCGTTCTATCGGTGATATTGCGGGCGATCTTGTTAATCCAAGAGTGCGAACGCTTTTCATGATTATAATATTTTTCGAACTTTGGATCGTTATCGCCGTTTTTGCTCTGATAATCGCGCTCCTGTTCGATATGTATCCGCAGGCTGTTATTTCAATCTGGACACAGATACCGCTTGCTATTTGGCTTGGCTGGATGGTTTACAAGCGGAACTATAAACCGTTCTGGCCAAGCATATTTGCCGTCGCATGTTTGTATATCGCCATCGTAATCGGTTCGTATGTGCCGGTCAATCTGCCACAGATCGGATTTATGACGCCGGTTATGATATGGATGGTGATTCTTTTTGTTATTAATTCGTTTATCACCTCAACACTCCCTGTGCACATACTTCTTCAGCCACGGGACTATATTAACGCTCAACAATTAGTGATAATCCTGGTGCTGATATGCGGCGGCATAGTCATAGGCCATCCCGATATTATCGCACCGGTCTTTGACAGTAATCCTGTTGGGGCACCCTCTCTGTGGCCGTTTCTGTATATAATCATTGCATGCGGAGCAATATCGGGATTTCATTCAATAGTATCGTCAGGCACTTCAGCCAAACAGATATCGCGGGAAACCGATGCGCAGGCTGTTGGTTTCGGAACGATGCTTATGGAGGGGATGCTGGCGATTCTGGTTATCATTGCAGTCACCGCAGGTCTCGGGATGAGATATACGAGCGTTGCTGGAGAGATTCTTACCGGTCCGGAAGCATTTCTGACGCATTATGCAAGCTGGGAGGCGGCCAATGGACTTGCCTCTAAGGTAAATGCCTTTATCATCGGTTCGGGCAATTTGCTGGAAACACTCGGGATACCGCTCAAGATCGGATTTACAATTATGGGTGTGTTTATCGTTGCGTTTGCCTCAACAACCCTCGATACCGCGACACGGCTGCAGCGTTACATTATCGTAGAATTCAGTGCCGCAAACAAAATCAACTTCTTCCAGAATATGTATGCAGCAACCGGACTTGCGACACTGTCCGCTGCGGCGCTTGCGTTTTATGACGGAACCGGGCAGGGGGCGCTGAAGCTCTGGCCGCTATTCGGGACAATTAATCAGCTCATGGCGGCGCTTGCGCTTCTTCTCATCACTGTCTATTTTGTCCGGCAAAAAAAACCTATATGGCTGACATTGCTGCCTTTTTTATTCATGGTGATTATGACCGGATGGGCTATGGTAATAAATATTGGCACCTATTTAGATACGAAGAACTGGCTGCTTCTCGTGATCGGCCTCATTGTCTTTGTACTTGAAATATGGGTTATTGCGGAAAGCGTTATTGTCCTGAAAACCCTGAAAAACAAATTTTGAATCCTGATTATAATCGACTTAATGTACCATACATTTATGTTTAACCTTATTATGGGGTGATCCGATGAGAAAAGAGGTCGAAAACACCGGAAAAAAAATAAGCGGCCCGAACCGCCGTTCGTTCATGGGCGGCGCTGCCGCTGCTGCCTTTTCCATCGTACCAAGCGCCGTGCTCGGGCAAAATCGCGGACTGGCGCCGAGCGATACGCTCAATGTCGCTGCTGTCGGCGCTGGCGGCATGGGTAATTCCAACATTAATAACCTTGCAGGTGAACGAATCCGTCCTGGCGACCGTGAGAACATTGTTGCGCTTTGCGATGTGGACGATGCTACCGCCGCGGAAACGTATAAACAGTTCCCGGACGTGCCGAGATATCGCGATTTCCGTGTCATGCTTGACAAACAGAAAGAGATAGACGCTGTAATTGTGGCGACCCCCGACCATTTTCACACGGTCGCCGCCATGGCCGCAATGCAGCGTGGAAAGCATGTCTATGTACAGAAACCGCTGACACGGCTTGTCTCCGAAGCTCGACTCCTGACCGAAGCGGCGCGAAAATACAAGGTCGCCTCGCAGATGGGCAACCAGGGACATTCAGGCGAGGGTGTCCGTCAGATGTGCGAGTGGATATGGAGCGGTGCGATCGGGGATGTCCATACCGTGCACGCTTGGACCAATCGTCCGGTCTGGCCGCAAGGAATCGAAAAACGTCCAACCGAAAAACCGAACGTACCCGATACCCTGAGCTGGGATATCTGGCTCGGTCCGTCCCCGAAACGGGACTATCATCCCGATTATCTGCCGTTCAACTGGCGGGCGTATTGGGATTGGGGAGCAGGAGCCCTCGGTGATATGGCGTGCCATGTTATCGATCCGGTCTTTATGGCGCTGAAACTCAAGTATCCGGATAGTGTCGAGGCAAGCTGTTCCACATTTGTCAGCCCCGAACAGCGCTGGGAGAAAGTGGTGAACAACGAGACATTCCCGCGGGCATCCATCATTCATTACAAATTTCCGGCTCGTGAGGGGATGCCGCCGGTCGAGATGATCTGGTATGACGGCGGTTTACAGCCAGTGCGTCCTGTCGAACTCGAACCGAACGAGGAGATGGGACACGGGAGAAGCGGTGTGATTTTCGAGGGAACACAGGGTAAGATTATGTGCGGCACCTACGGCGACCACCCGACACTCCTGCCGACCTGGAAAATGAAATATTTCGAGCAGCCCCAGAAAACGCTTCCGCGGATTCAGGGCAATCACGAGCAGAATTGGGCTGCAGCATGCAAAGGCGGCGAACCGGCATGCTCGAATTTCGATTATTCCGGCCCGCTGACCGAGACAGTGGTCATGGGGAACCTCGCTATAAAATATCCGAACAGACGGCTCGATTGGGACGGTGAAAACATGCGGGTGACAAATTTCCCCGAGGCGAATTCGTTCGTGCATATGCACTACCGCAAAGGATGGGAAATCAACGTGTAAGAAAAGGCGATATGGGATAGATGCCGTTCAATCGAATCAGCCGGTTTATTTGACCAGTTTCAGGATTTGTTTGAACGCGTTTCCCTCGGCGATTTCGAGCAGTTCGAATAGCAGAGTTTCGACGCTGGTGATGCTGCCGCCGAGAGCCGCAATTTTCTCGAGTCCGATTGTTTTATTCGCCTCGGTCCTCGACGAGACGGCGTCCGCAACGACATGCGCCCCGTATCCACGTAAAACGAGGTCTCGCGCGGTTTGGTAAATGCATATATGGGTTTCAATGCCGATGACCACAACCTGATCTTGGCCGGATTCGGCGATGCGTTTTTCGATGACCGGATCTTTCAGCCCCGAAAACGATTTTTTAGGAAGCGGCTCAATCCCCTTGAGATGTTCGGCGACTACAGATATGGTCGGACCGAGTCCCTCGGGGTACTGTTCCAGCCACAGAATCGGAATTCCCAGAATATTAAAACTGTCGATTACGATACCGATATTTTTATACAGTGTGTCGCGCTCGAACATCATTTCGGCAAGTTTTCCCTGAATATCGGTCACAATCAACAGGCTTCTGTTTTTTTCAAGCATGTTACTCCCTTAGTATTGTTCATGTTTCATCGAAGCCTCAATATTGGAAAGAAACGTGCCGAACACAATACTTTTCTGAAAAATATCCCGGACAGATGTAATTCATTGTAAGTGATGCCTCTTTTATGTATATTATTTAGATTGAATAATCAGAAAATCGTTATTCGGCGGTAAATATGAATAAATCGAAAGTTGCAGTGCTACGCACGAATCCAGATACAGTTCTCGAGGATTATTCTCGTCTGGCGGAACTCGCAGACATCAAGGATGCGCTCGATAAAACCGCACCGACCATTCTCAAGGACAATATTAGCTGGCACCTATTGTATCCGAGCGCGAATACGACTCCCTGGCAGCTCGAGGGTGCCATAAGCGCTTTGAAAAACAATAGTTACGATGATATTGTATCTGTGCATAACAAGACGGTGGTGACCATTGCCGATCTCGGGACGCGTTTTAATAAATTCGATCATGTGCTTGAGAAGAACGGCATCCCTAAAAAAAACAATTTCGATTTGGACGATATGACATGGATTCCCTATAAACCGGAGGCAGACATGCTGGTGCTCGACAGGATTTTTCCGGAGGGTATCCGTATCCCTGACTTCTTCATCGGGAAAAACATCGTTCACCTGCCGACCGTGAAAACCCATTCGTACACAGTAACCACCGGCGCGATGAAAAATGCGTTCGGCGGACTCCTGAGCACGCACCGACATTATACGCACACGTGGATTCACGACACGCTGGTCGATCTGCTTGCGATACAGAAAGAGATACATACCGGATTATTCGCGTTCATGGACGGCACTACTGCTGGAAGCGGTCCCGGTCCGCGAACGCTTGTGCCGCACCAAAAGGATGTAATTCTGGCGTCCTCAGATCAGGTGGCGATCGATGCCGTGTCGGCGATGATGATGGGATTCGATCCGATGAAGATTCGCTATATCGCCCGTGCGGCCGAATGCGGGCTCGGGCAGGGCGATCCCCGGAATATCGACATTGTCGGAATGCCGGAGGTTGCCGAAGAGCGCTGGAATTTCAAAGTCGGCGTAAATCTTGGTACCGGCGTGGGTATGATGCTCTGGCGGTCGCCGCTGAAAATATTTCAGAAACTGTTGTTCCGTACGCCGCTGGTGAATCTTTTCATATTTGCGAGCGAATACTATCATGACCGTTTCTGGTATCCGATCAAAGGGAAGCGTGTGGTAAAAACATGGTTAGAGGAAAGTCCCTGGGGCAGAATGTTTGAGCAATATGAGTCTTAGGGCGGCAGAGAACGTAAAATGGTTTACAGCCACAACAGGGATCCACAACAGGGATATGGAATGGAAACGAAATTTCTGAGCATCGACCGCGGTGAGGTAAATTACCGTAAGATGATGCTTTTTCTAATAGTTATCGAGCTTGCGACTGTAGCGGTTTTTCTCACCAACGATATATTCACGATTGCGATGTTCGGCGTGATACTCGTCGCACCGATATTACTGATTCTGATTCCGGTTGAACCGGTTTTAACCATACCGTTTCTGTTCATCGCAACCGGGCTCCATTTCTTTGCCCTCATCACTAAGCGGGAGGGCACATGGTATAATCTTACCTACTTCCATATTGCAGCATTTCTTACACTTCTCAGCGTTTTGGGGAATATGATGGTCAAACGCAAGAAAACCATCCCCTCAAGCACACTATATGCGCCGTTCATCACCTTTTTGGTCATTATCGCAGTGTCGCTCATTTACACACCGAATTTTATCGACGGATTTATGGAACTTGCTCGGCTGGTCGTGCTGTTTGCGATTGCGCTTGCGATGATCATCAGTATCGATTCGAAATGGAAAGTCAAGTTTACGATGGTAAGCTATGTCATTATCCCTCTCCTGGTATCGTTATATACCGTGTATGATATCATGACCGGCGGTGAATTTTACAAATCTCAAGTAATTAAGGTCGCAACAGAGCTTGGCATTCACGTTTACCGGTCGACAGGTACATTCTACAATCCAAACGATCTGGCGGCATTTCTGATGGTCGGTATCATGGTTAGTTTCGGGCTGCTATTTGTTAAAGAGATGCGAATTTCATTAAAAGTTATATTATTTGTTTTTTTGATTATATCGAGCGCGGGACTTATAGCTTCGTTCTCACGGGGTGCATGGCTCGCAACCTTTTTCGGGTGTTTCTTTCTCATGGCAGTACATCGTAAATGGTCATATTTTGCATTGTTTTTCGGTATATTTGCCATCATGTTTCTTATAATGTCTCTTCGATATCCGGAAATCGTCCTGGCTGCTTTCGGGCGGTTTGCGACATTGTTCAATCCATCTGAAGAAGCCTCGTCATCAACACGGATTTCATTGATTAAAACCGGTATCAGCATCTGGAAAGAAAGTCCGCTTTTCGGTGTCGGTGCCGGCGGACATTCCTATTACTCCATCGATTTTATGGATCCGGATATGCCGCGCGCCGAGGTCGACGTTGTCCTGCCCCATACGCTGCAGATGAAGATTCTTGTAGAAGAAGGATTGGTCGGGCTGACTGTGGCGATGTGGTTTGTCGTGACTGTTTTTGTTGACGGGATGAGAGCGGTAAAAAAGATAAAAGACGATTTTCTGCGAAATGCCGAAATTACACTTTTATCACTTTATATGGCGTTTCTCGTTTTCTTCACATTCAATTCTGATATGTTCAGCAATATTTTCTGGTTGTCGATTGGAGTTATGTACGCCATTCCTCTCGTATACGAAAAGAGTCTGAAATCCGAGCAATTATCATCGGTATCAAGCTAATCCCATAGACGTTTTATCCATGAAAAACGATGGCATGTTCTTCTTTAGCATTATTTCACAAAACATAAACTCATTGTTAAACAATCTTTTCCACTATCGATGAAAGTCTCAATACGCTTAAGCCGTCCGATTTGCTCATAAACTGTAACTCCGATAGTACAGAACCTAATGAAATGTCTGTGATATTGATGTCTCATGACAATTTTCTTCATATAAATACCGCAAATACAATATATATCACTAAATTAGTGATACGCTACAAGCAATTATTTTCGGTTATGAAATGTGCCGTTGTCCAGATACTCGTTCATAATCAAGCGTACGCTTGACATTTTCATATAAAAACCTTACAATACAAAAAAGTATACGACTGGCATATAACAGGATAAAACACAAATGACAATCAATCAAAACGACATTCGTCCGGCAGTATTTGCCGGTTCATGGTACGAGAGGGAGCCATCACAGCTTCACGCAGACGTTGTATCCTATATGGACAATGCGGATATTCCTCCGGGTCTTGGCGCCGTTTTCGGTATAATCGCCCCCCACGCGGGATATCTCTATTCCGGTCATGTTGCCGGATATGCGTACAAGGCCATTCAGGGAAACGAGTATGATACGGTAATTGTCGTCGCCCCGAATCATGCCGATCCCGCATTGACATTCACCTCGGTGTATGCGCGGGGTGGATATGAAACACCGCTCGGTATCATACCGGTCGATACAGAGACAGCATCGCAGATCGCCAAATACGATATTGAAGGCAATATTAAAATTTCCGATTACGGACACCGGAGCGGTTTCGGAGGGCGAGCTGAACATTCACTGGAGATACAGCTTCCCTTCCTGCAAACAGCGCTTGGAGATTTCAATCTCGTTCCCATTTTGATGGGCGAGCGTGACAGCGTCATGCAATCATGCGCAGCGCTCGGAAATGCCATTGCTGCAACGGTCAAGGGCAAAAAAGTTCTCGTTGTGGCCTCCACAGATTTGTCGCATTTTCACGATGCCGACACACTGAGGGCACTGGACGATGTCGTCGCGGGACATGTGAGCGGGTACGATCCAGAGGGGCTGCTTCGTGATATCAATACCGGCGCTGGAGAAGCGTGTGGGGCGTTGCCGATGGCTGCTGTCATGATCGCGTGCCGAAACCTCGGCGCCTCGAAAGGGAAAGTGCTGAAAATGGCGCACTCGGGAGAGATTTCGGGCGATAATTCTAATGCGGTGGGATATATGGCGGCGGTGCTGACTGGCTGAAATTGCCTGAAACAAGGATAAAGGTATGAAAGACAAAAAAAATGCCGGTGTCGATCTCGGATTGACCGATGACGAGAAAACCGTGCTCAGAAACGTTGTCCGATCGACACTCGAACACGTAGTGAATGGAGGCCCGGTTCCCACTTTCAACAACCTTAACGGCAAACTCGGCGAACGCTGGGGCGCGTTTGTCACGCTCACCAAACGGGGCTGCCTCCGAGGGTGCATTGGACATATTATCGGCGACAAACCGCTCATACACACAGTCGCCGATATGGCTCGTGCCGCAGCGCTTGAGGATCCGAGGTTTCCAAATGTAAAACCCGGCGAATTGGACGATATCGAATTCGAAATCAGCGTGCTTACTCCGATCAGGAAAATCGATGATATTGAGGAAATTGTTGTCGGGCGGGACGGTATCATTATCTCGAATGGTTGGAACCGCGGACTGCTTTTGCCGCAGGTTGCAACCGAATACGGTTGGGACCGTATTACGTTTCTCGAACATACCTGCAATAAAGCCGCGTTGCCCAAAGACGCATGGAAAGACGATGACACGACCATCGAGATGTTCAGTGCGGAAGTGTTTAGTTGAAAGGCATAAAGTATAGAAGAAGGCGCAAGGGCGCAAAGAAAAAAACACATATAGACATAAATTATTTGCTGTAATGGCTGACCTGTGTGTCTGACCATTTTGTTATTTCCGAATCTGCCTATCGAGTTTAGACAGCAAACAACAATATACCGTATAATAATTTTTCAGAATAAGGCTTATATCGAGTACTTGCGGAGTTAACTCGATAGGCAGATTTCCGAATAATATTCTGTCCCGGTCACGAAATGAGATTTGCCACGGAGACGAACGCAAATGTAAAAAGCCAGGCCAGCGTAGTTGTATAAACAATCATAACCACAACCCATTTCCATCCGCCCGCTTCACGTTTCAGCACACCAAGAACGGCAAAACACGGCACATAGATCAAGATGAATATCATCAGCGCATACGCTTTCATCGGACTAAGCGATGTATCCTCGCGAAGCGCGTTTTTGAGACTCATGTACGCTTCCTCGTTATCGTTTTCGTAATCGATCGAGTATATCGTTGCGAGCGACGATATAATAACCTCTTTTGCAGCGAATCCTGAGGTGAGCGCAACGCCGATCTTCCAGTCGAATCCGAGCGGTCTCAACACCGGCTCGATGATCTTACCGAATCTGCCTGCATACGAATACGATAACCGGTAGTTTCTTTCTCCGTTAGGCATGCCATTTTCCGAGATATTCTTTTCCGCAGTCGGAAAACTCATCAGAAACCACATAATAACCGAAAACGCAAGAATGACTGTACCGGCCTTTTTTACATACAGCCATGCCCGCTCCCATATATGGAGAAGAACGCTTCTCAGGGTTGGAATACGGTAGGGCGGCAGTTCCATCACAAAGGAGGAAGATGATGTTTGGAAATACGACAGGATTTTAGCGACAAGAAACGCCACGAAAATTCCGATCAAATAAATCGAAAATATAATTGTTCCGGCAATCCGGGCACTAAAAAACGCGCCGGTGAGAAGAATATACACAGGAAGCCGGGCTCCGCAGCTCATAAAAGGAATGATAAACATGGTGATGAAGCGGTCGCGCTTGTTCTCAAGCGTCCTGGTTGCCATGATCGCCGGGACGGTGCAGCCGAATCCCACAAGCATCGGTATGAACGATTTACCGTGAAGGCCGAACGAATGCATAACGCGGTCCATAATAAACGCGCCGCGCGCCATATAACCGGTGTCCTCGAGAAGCGAAATGAAAAAGAACAAAAGAACGATATTCGGAACGAACGACAGTACGCCTCCAACACCGCCGATAATACCGTCCGTTATGAGCGACTGTACAATTCCTGCCGGAATGGCTGACGCAACCGTAGCTTTCAAAACGGCGAAAAACGTCTGAATCCATAGCATGGGATATTGGCCGAGAGTGAATGTGAGCTGAAACATAATCCAGAGAATAACGAAGAACAAGGGAATACCGAGCCATTTATGCGTGACAATCGAATCGACCTTGTCTGAAAGCGTGACAGTTTTGTGATCTTTTTCTCTGAGACATTCGGCGACAACACCGGCGGTGAAACCATATCTTCCTGCGGCAACGATGTGGTTGATATCCTGTCCCTCGACATGTTCGAGATTTCTACGGATTTCGGCGATCTTTTCATAATCTTCAACGTTGATATTCGCGAACAGCGTGTTTGTATGAAACCCCTTGCCGAAATGAAGGAGATTAATTGCGGACCAGCGTTTGTTGAACGGAATTCTATCGCCAATAACATCCTCCGCGGCCTCGATGGCATGCTCCATTTCGTGGCTGTATTTGAACGGTTTCCCGATTGCCGGAATATCGCCCGAAACCGCTTTCAGGATCGTTGATTTTAGCTCTGTCACCCCCTTGCCTCGGTTTCCGACCGTTTTCACACAGGGGACGCCGAGAAGCTCCGAGAGCAGTTCGATGTTCAGCTCTCCTCCCGATTGCTTGAATTCATCGAACATATTGAGCGCGATTACAACCGGTTTACCGATCTCCAATATCTGCGAGATAAGGTAGAGGTGACGGGCAAGGCGGGTTGTGTCGACCACGACGATGATTCCTGCTATGGCGCCTGAAATCAGTTCCCGCATGGCGATATGCTCCTCGAGGGAATAGGGATTCAGGCTGTATGTCCCCGGGATGTCGACAAACGTGAGATTTGCATCGTCGATGCGTACCGTGCCCTCTTTCCGTTCAACCGTGACCCCCGGATAATTCCCGACATGCTGACGCGAACCGGTGATGAAATTGAACAGGCTGGTTTTCCCGCTATTTGGATTTCCGGCCAGCGCGACGACGGCGTTGTTTCTGTTCATGATGTCCCATGCCTTTATCGATATATATCAATCCGGCCTCGCTCTTTCTCAGTGCGATGAGAGTATTGTGCACTTTTATCTCAACGGGATCGCCCAGCGGAGCATATCGAACCATTTCGACTGCCGCGCCGACAATCATACCCATATCCATGAGACGCCCTTTGATCTCCGGCGGTGTATTGATCGCGGTAATTACACCGGACATTCCCGGAGCGAGTTCAGATATCGTAATTTTTTTTTTCATAAACACCGTTTAATACTTATATGACAATTGATTATAGTCATTTCTTTGCTTGTTTCCCCTGTATGAACGCACTCAATTTTTCCATTGTCACAGGGCTGAGGTCATGCTCAATCTTGCAGGCATCTTTTTCAGCCGTTTCTTCGTCGACACCGAGAATTTTGCTCAGGAACCTGAAAATCACACGGTGCTTCCCGGAGATTTTCGATGCATGTACAATTCCGGGATCAGTTAGCTCAATGTATTCGTACTTTTCATGACTGACAAGCCCTTTCGCCTCCAGATTCTTGAGCATCCCGTTTACACTGGGCATGGTCACTCCAAGCTCTTGCGCAACGTCGCGAACCCGCACGACTGATTTTCGCTTTTTAATCTCAAAAATCGCCTCGAGATAGTTTTCCATACTTTCTGTTGGCTGCATCGGTTTCTCCACAATTATATGTATGTTCGAATAGGTTTAGGAGGGGCAAACAATAATAGTATATCAAAACATCTGCACAAAATCAAGATATAAATTCAGATGTCAAGAACGGAAATGGTTTATTTTTTTGAGTCAGGGAAGACGAAACGCCGCAACATGTTCGATAAGCGGATCGGTAATACCGAGGCCGTAGATAGAGATAATACCAATGATTCCTGCGACGGCAACATAGTAGAGCGTGGGAATGATCGTTTTGCGCAGCGTTTTACCCTCACAGCCGAGGAGTCCGACAGTCGCAGAGGCGGCAACTACATTGTGGATCGCAATCATATTGCCCGCGGCAGCGCCGACAGCCTGAAGCGCCACAACCATCGTTCCGGATATCGCGAGTGTTTCAGCGACACTGTGCTGGAACAGGCTGAACATGAGATTGCTGACCGTATTGCTTCCGGCAATAAATGCGCCGAGAGCGCCGATGGACGGTGCAAACAACGGCCAAATATGACCGACATTTTCGGCTATCCATTGTGCCATAGCCACAGGCATACTCGCGAGGCCGGCGCCGTTAACGCCGGAATTGATGTAGATTCGCACCATCGGCACTGTAAAAATGAGGACAAAGCCCGCACCGAGGATGACGCGGGACGATTCGGCAAAAGCCGCTTTCAGTTCGCACGGTTTCATGCGGTGCATGAAAAAAGTGAGAATCACGACAGTAACAAGGATTGTTCCCGGTAAATAGAGCGGCTGGGACGAACCGGTGATATCAGTGCCGAATATACTGCTCCAGCTTATTTCAAGCGATTTCAGCATATCACCCGCCGGAAGCTGCGGCAGACGGCTGACAACCAGCAAAAGCGCAACGAACAGATAGGGAATCCATGCCAGCCAGATAGACATGGTTCTTCCGGTCTGCGAATCGAGATTAATCTTGACATTACCGGTCCAGCAAACCTCCCATTCGGTGGACGGGGGAAAATCCCAGATGTCTTTCGGAATGAGAAAACCCGCGCGGGCGGATACTGTCACAATCGCAAGACCGATAAGCGCGCCTAAGAGGGAGGGAAATTCCGGCCCGAGAAACACACCGGTAATTGTGTACGGCACGGTAAACGCCAAACCGCTGAACACGGCAAACGGCACAATGGATAAACCGTCTGTCCATGAACGTTTCCTGCCGAAAAAGCGTGTCATCATAACTATCATAATCAACGGCATCAGCGTTCCAACAATACCGTGAATAATTGCGGCTTCAGCGGTAATAATCTTCAGATACTGTTCGAAATTCATACCCGCCGCTGCGAGCCGGGCGGTGAGTTCGGGATTCTCAAGTCCGCCGTTCACACCGATGAGGATTGGGGTTCCAACTGCGCCGAATGTGACTGCGGTGCTCTGGATCATCATTCCGATCATAACAGCGGCTGTTGCAGGGAATCCGAGGACGACAAGCAGTGGCGCCGAAATCGCTGCCGGCGTTCCAAATCCTGCTGCGCCCTCAATAAAAGAACCGAAGAGCCAGGCAATGATGATGACCTGCACTCTCC
>CAZCDQ010000103.1:0-13058 GCA_964497605.1 uncultured bacterium | reverse complement strand
AACCTTATCTCATTGCAACTTAACACTATACAACAACTCGGAAAGTTGAGTTATATATGTATCGACATATGTATCGACAATATTTTGGAGTCGATACGGTTTATTTTCCGCGGACAGCATATAACCGGTCCGCGTTTTTTGGTTGAAATACCAATATAGATCGAAAAACGGGATAAATCAACCGGGGAAAACAGCATGAAAACCGGCATTACCGGACTGCCCTATTCCGGCAAAACTACACTTTTCTGCGCGCTGACCGGGCAGGAATATGCGAAATTATCGCATGGCAAGGACATCCATGTGGGGACGGTCAAAGTTCCCGACGAGCGGCTCGACCGGCTGTTCGAGATTTTTACACCCAAGAAAAAAGTCAACGCGACCATGGAGTTCTTCGACCTTGCCGGGCAATCCTCCGACCATGAAAAAGGCATGGAACCCCAGGCGCTACAGACCATGAAAAACGCCAACGCACTCATTGTCGTATTAAACGGATTCGGCCCGGACGCCGATCCGCGCCGCGATTTCGATACGATCCTCGAGGATCTTTCGCTCAACGATCTCATCATCCTGTCGAACCGACTCGAACGTCTCGAAAAGGAGATGCGGAGCGGCGCGTCTCCGCAGCAGAAACACGAGAAAGCGCTGCTCGAAAAATGCCGCGACACGCTCGAATCCGGCGAATCGCTGAAAACGCTCGAATTCGGAAAAGACGACGAAAAACTTCTCCGCGGATTTCAGCTTCTTTCGCTGAAACCGGTGCTCGTCGTGGTAAACATTGCCGAGGCCGATCTTGCCGCGGGGAAAGCCGGGGAGTTTGAGGAGCCGTTCGCGGAGATGGACGAAGTTGCCTGCGCAGCCATCTGTGCCGAGGTGGAGATGGAGGTCGCCGCGCTGGAGGAGGCCGACCGCGCCGAATTCCTCGAATCCATGAATATCGAAGAACCCGCGATCAACCGCCTTATCCGCCTGAGCTACGAAAGCCTCGGGCTTATATCGTTCTTCACCGCATTCGGCCCGGATGAGGCGCGGGCGTGGACAGTCAAAAAGGGATCGACCGCACCGGAATGCGCCGGTGTCATCCATTCCGATCTCGAGCGCGGATTCATCCGTGCCGAGACCATCGCCTACGAGGATTTCATCGCGGCCGGTTCGGCGAAAGCTGCTCGGGAAAAAGGGCTTTTCAGGGTCGAGGGTAAGGATTATATTGTAAAAGACGGGGATATTTTAAATATACGATTTAATGTGTAAAAGAAAGGCACAAAGTTTGACCAGAGATTGACACAAATTGAATGATTGCGCAGATATAACCTCACCCTTTAATTCCATCGACTTGAAAGGAGAGGGGCGAAATGTCATTATTGTGGCTCTCTCTCGCCTGTGTGCGGGAGAGGGAACAGAGGGGGGCGAGGGTCTGCGAACCTATGTGTTCGCCCTGTTAATCTATCCTGTCCGGTCATTCACAGAGTGAAATGAGTCGGGAATCCATGATTGAAATTGTCCGGATTCCCGTTTTCACGGGAATGACAAACATGCAGCACGTAAGAGTATTCAGATAACGATGGAGGTGCAACCCTTGCGGTTGCTCCTGCCCCCTTTACAAACATAGCAGGGGCGGCCCCCGCGGCTGCCCGAACTCATTATAGAAGGAGACCTATGAGCCGGATTAACCTGACAAGAGAGGGTGAAAAGAAACTTCACGAAGAACTGAAACATCTCAAAGAGGTCGAACGCCCGCGGGTTATCAACGCTATCGCCGAGGCGCGACGAAAAGGCGACCTGTCCGAGAATTCCGAATACGACGCCGCCAAGGAGGAACAGCACAAGCTCGAGACGCGCATCCATAAGCTCGAGGTCATGGTGCGCAATGTGGCGATCATCGACGAGTCCAAAATCGACAACGACAAAGTTTATATCGGCGCCCGGGCCGATCTCGAGGATATGGACACCGGCAATAAACTGTTTTACATCCTGGTGAACGAGGTCGAGACGAACCTTGACGAGGGCAAGATTTCGACCGTGTCGCCCATCGGGAAAGCCCTGCTCGGCAAAGCGGTCGGCGAGATCGCGGAGGTCACTGTTCCGAAAGGAACGCTCAGATACAAGATCACCAAGATTTCGAGATAGAAATGTAGCACACGTTTCAACCGCGTTGGCAAACGAAAAAAGGGACGGATGAGAGTCTATCCCTTTTATTTTCATCGATTTATGTGTTGTGTTTTTTGTATTCAATATTTGCTAAATTGTCAGCGCGTTTAGCAAGTTCTGAATCTCTTGAGTGATGAAAATATCTGACTTCACCAAATCTTTGAGCAAGTTTACATGCTTCATCAAATAATGGTTTTATTTATATGATCTTTTTTTAAACGATATACTTTATTCATCCATCTTACTACTAATTCACTATCCATCCACACGTCAACATTTTCATCTCGCTTAAGCACTTCACTTGCTTTATCAAGTGCAAATATCAGCCCCTCAAATTCAGCTTGTGGGACAGTTTTATCGCCTAAATATCCCGAAAATTCATATTCCTGTCCCTTATTATCAATAATTAAAACTCCACAAGCAGATTTGCCACTTCCAATCCTTCCTTTTATATGCGCATCTGGAATATGACAACATGCGTCGACAATGATTTGATGTGGATTACTCATTTTCAAATATCCTGTTAAAGGCGATTATCTATTTTCATCTACCCCAACTCCACCTTAAATTCACTTTCCAATATCGCATCCAGTCCGGTCACCACATCGGGGTGCTTGGCGATGATATTTTTCTCCTCGTGGTAGTCGTTCTCGACATCGTACAGTTGCGGGCCGAGACCGGGATCGTCGCCCCAGACGTTCCGCAGATAGTGCCATTTGGATGTGTGAACGCTGCCGAAATTGTCGTAGCCGGTGACCGCATAGTCGCGGAGTTTGTCTTTCGCGCCGGTGACCAGGTCCCACATGTTGTGGCCGTCAAATGTCAGATTGCTTTCCACCTCGAGCATGCTCAGGAACGTGGGCAGGAAATCCATGTGGCTGGTGAGAGCCGAAATGCGTTTACCGTACGTGCTCTTATCGGGGTGATGGATGATAAGCGGCACGCGGGCGAGGCACGAATTGAGCAGTTTCGCCTGTTTCTGGACACAGCCCTGCTCGCCGATATGAGTACCGTGATCGGAGCTGAACACGATGATGGTGTTGTTCCACAGCCCCATCTCTTTCACGCTGTCGATGAGACGGCCGATGCAGTAATCGCTGAATGTGACCTCGGCGGCGTAGAGGTCCTTGAGAATGGGATAGTCCTCGGGAAGGACATCGGCTTCCTGGACGCCGTAGCCGAAAATATAGCGGTCGACGGGAAATGAGTCGCGGTACATTTTCTGGAACCGCGGCGGAGCATCCCAGGGCTCATGCGGATCAAACATGTCCATGAACACCATAAACGGCCCGTCGTTGTCTTTGTTCTCTCCGATCCATTTTACCGCCTCGTTGCAGGATTGCGCGCAGAAATAATCCTCCTCGCTCGTGCGGTCTTTCGTGTTGAGCACATACTGCATGATGCGTTCACGGTAATAGTCGTTGATAAGATGTTCGGGGACATAATCGTCCGGATTGACCGCATTTTTCGGGCCGCTTTTATAGGGATCGGATTCCTGACCGCGAACCCATGTCCAGCCGTCGAATCCCTTGTGGAAATTCATGTTCGGTTTGAAATGATGGAACGTATCCACAATAAACGAGGAGGTGAATCCGGCCTTGCCGAGAATCTCCGCAAACGTGGTGTCGGAATTTCTGAGCGGCACCCATTTCGATTTCTCGGGCAGGATGCTGTTGCCGGTATGCATGACCCGCCGTGCCGGAATGGTCGGGAGACCGTCCGCAAAGCAGTTCTCGAAATATATGCTCTCTGCGGCGAGAGCGTCGATATTCGGCGTTTTTATCCGGCTGTTCCCCGCGACACCGAGATAATCCCATCGCCACGTATCGGTAATGATAACGATGATATTCAGCCCGTTGGATTGGCTTGTTTCAAGTTCCTCGGGAAGTTTTTCTTTTGTCAGCGGGCCGGTAAATTCGGGACGCTGCGCGGTTTGCGCATCTGATGTGGCTGACTGCCCGGTCAATGCGGCGCCCGCGCCGATAGCCGCGGCCGACCCCATGAATTTTCTCCGTGATACATTTCGTCTCTTTTTGGCCATCTCAAAAACCTTTCGTTTCGGATTCACGAACGATCTGTAGGTCGATAATTACCGCAATAACCGGTCACGTTCTATTGATTGTGAAACATTAATCCTGAAAATTAACCTGCGGTGCAGTTTGTGCCGCCTCCGGAGCTTCGAAAAAGTTCCGATGTTCGAAATTGAACATACCCGCGATCATCGAGGCGGGGAATTGCCTGATATAGGCATTATAAGCTTGCACTGCGCTATTATACCGTCCCCGCGCGACTGCGATACGGTTTTCGGTGCCCGCAAGCTCGTCCTGCAAGCGTATGAAATTTTCGTTGGCTTTGAGCTGGGGATAGTTCTCGACCACAACCATGAGCCGCGAGAGCGCATTCGACAGCTCGCCCTCGGCCGCCATCCGTTCGGAGGGGACTCCCGCGCCGCCGACACGCGACCGTGCCTCGGTGACCGCAGTCAGCACACCCTCCTCGTGCTCGGCATAACCCTTAACCGTTTCAACAAGGTTCGGGATGAGATCGTAGCGACGTTGCAGCACATTCTCGACCTGCGCCCATGCGCCGTTGATCTGTTCGTCCATGGTAACCATACTGTTGTAGGTGTTTCTTACCCAGCCGAATATTGAAAGCGCGACAATGAGCAGTATGCCGAAAATGACGGCAAGAATGATAAGCAGTTTTTTCATATGTTTGTTTCCTCCATGAGTAAATGATATTCATACCCGGTTCAATGTATAATCGGGTCAGTTGTTTTATTCCCCGTTATCCCATTCAATTTTATCAAGGATGTCAGACAGTTTGTCCAGCTCCTCCACATACAGATCGAACAACCGATCCGTTTCGACCTCGTCGATTTTAGTTCTCCCGCGTGCGATTTCAACAAGTTTGTTGAGCAGTGCGGCGTCAAGGCCATATTCTTCGGTGACAAGAGCAAGGAGTGTTTCGGTGTCCTGCGGGATGTCGGCGTCCTTAAGGTACAATGCGCCGGTGAAAACTAGCCGGAATGTACTAAGCGACCGGTTGACAAGGTCGATGATCCCCTTTTTGTCGCCGCGGAGGTTAAGATATTCCGCGCGGAGATGAAGCAGTTTGCCTTTGATTTCGCGTTCACACTGGCTGCGGACATCGTTATCGTCGAATGTGAGGTCTGCCAGTAAATCGTCGCCTTTCACGACAGCATACGCTGCGGTCATGTCCAGGAATTCCAGCGGAAACGTATCCAGCGAGTTCGTGATATACTCCGGATTAAGAAAGAGCGGTGTCGCGATAAGCTGTTTCCGCCACTGTTTCAGATATTTCGAGCATTTTGCAAGCTCACTCGGCGTGTTATCCTCCAGTACAACCATAAAATTGATATACGGCGTTTTTTTTGCAGTTTCTCCACGAGCCGCCGGACCGTAAAGGGTGATACTCCTTACAGCGTCGCCGTACGCCTCCCGGATATTGTCCATAAATTCTGCAGAAACTTTTTTTATATGCTCCGGTACTTTCTCCATTCTTTCCTCCGAAAAATATCTGTCTTAGATTTCTTATTGACTTTCGAACCGGTTTCCTTAAAATCCGCCCGAGGCGCCGCCGCCGCCCGAGAATCCGCCGCCGAAACCGCTAAAACCGCCGCCCCCGCCGAATCCGCCGCCGAATCCGCCGCCGTAATGGCTCCGTCTCCCGCCGCCGAGCATGCTGCCGAGAAACATACCCAGAAGCATGGTTCTCCCAAATCTGGAACTCATGAGGAAGCCGAAAATAATCAGCATGATAATGAACTGAAGCGGCGATGTGCCATCACGGCTTTGTGTTCGTTCGGGCATTTCGGTCCGTACTGAACCTGCACCGGCGACAATGTTCTCGAGTTTCATACCCTTGTCCTCTGCAATGAGCGACGCCGCGGCGAGTGCGCCCTGCATGATGCCCTGATCCCAGTCGTTATTGCGCAGGTGCGGCGTCATATATCGGTCGCGGATCTGGCCGGCGGTGCCGTCAGTAATGACATGCTCGAGACCGTACCCGACTTCAACCCGAAGCCTGCGCTCTTTTACCGCAACGAGGATAAGGAGACCGTCGTTCTCTTCGCTCGAACCAATGCCCCATTCTTTGAAAAGCTCGACCGCATAGGTATTTTCGTCCAACCCGCCCATGTCGGCGACCACGGCGACTGCGATCTCGACGCCGGTTTTCGCATCGAATTCGCGGAGTACAGTTTCAAGCTGTTGACGAGTCTCCGGCTGCATAACGCCGGCGAAATCGTTGACATGCCCGGAGGGCTGAGGGTATTGGGCAAAGCCTATTCCCGAGGCAGTAACCATGAAAACAGCCGCAAGAACAGCGATGGATAGTATGTGTGTGAATGTTGATTTTGTCATGTCGCTCCTATTTGAGTCTTATTATAAGTGAGGGATCGACCGGATACCGCCCGAAGCTTTTACCGTAAACCGCAAGACCGCCGGAGGTTTCGGAGGATTCGTTCACCGTAAGTTTCACGCTGAACTTGCCGGATGCCAGCGCCTGTTCAACGCCCTCGGGGCTGAATCTTATTCTCGCGAGATAGCCGTACGTTCCCGGTTCTTCAAGATACCATGCGCGGTCGTAGACTTTCTGGCTGAGCCACGATAAAAGACCGCGATGGTCGGCAGGATCGTCCTCAAGCGCCACTTTCCATGATTCGCTGTCGTTCAGCGAGATGCTCACTTCGCTCGAATGTTTGATTCTGTCGGTCATGGGATATGAATTCGGACTCCGCCCCGGATCGACTCCTGCGGCCGAGATGTTCGAGATGCTCTGCCGTGAGACCGTGCCGTCTGAGATATCTTTCCCCTGGATGTGACGAGAAGAAATTTCCGCGAGAAATTCCACGCTCTCCACCGTTTCCGGGTCGATACTATCCGGAATAGGGAATTCGTATTCGAAATATCCGGTACCGGTTCCCCAGATTTTCAAACTGTCCATCACGGTTTTCTGCATCACCGTCCAGTACCCGTCCGAGATTTCGTACGGACGAAGTCGGTACACGATCGTTTTCGTATCCGGTGTTTCAACACGAAGCTTTCGCTCGACAGCGGCGACCATGGTCGAATCCTCCTCGACAAGCACCTCGAGTGAATCGACGACGGTAACATACGTTGACGAATCCGGGTTCTCGACTCTAATCGGGACGAAATTTCTGCTCACAGTCATTCCCTCGCTGTCGATAAGGTAGGTGCAGAATACAGCGAGGCATTCCTCATCCGGCATGACAACATTCACCGGATTCAGCTCGAATACATGGTAGGGTTGCGAAGTTAAAGTAAAATTGCTTTGCGAATATTGTTTGTGTTCGCCCATCGTGTTCCAGCCGTGCAGGAGCGTTTTTACGGTCATGTCAGATGGTTCGGTATCGGTCATGACCGATGCGGTGATTGGGATCGAAACCGTATCGCCAGGGGCTGCGATTGTCTCAAAATCTTTCCCGGGAATGAGATACATGTCATGGTGAAGATCGTTGATTGTCATGCCGGGGCACAGCTCCTCAAAACCGAATATCTTTTCGCTCCGGTCGTACCGATAATAGCCGTTCCATTCGTTGATAACATCGTGAAATTCGGTAAAAATGAATCCGGCGATTTTCTGACGGCGCCGCATTTCATTCATCATGATGTGATATTCATAGGAAATGTCGATATCGCCGGTGCCGTTACGGTATCCCCAGACGGCGCCGCATTCGGAGTTCATCATCGGTGCATCGGTCTGTGTGTATGGTTCGAGATAGTTCCATTGGGATCCGGGATATGTATTTTCTACGACCTCATCAAGGAACGCCGACCACCTTCGCGCCGGGACATAGGCGTGCCAACTGTTGATATCGGTTACAAGATGATCCTCGTTGCAAGGGGAATTGTCCTCGACAAGACGGGACGGGTCCAGTTCTTTTGCACGGTAATACTGCGATACCACCCAGTCACGCGTTTTCGGCAGATAAACGTCCACACTGTTGATATTGTTCGTGAACAGCCCCCATGTTTCATTGAACAGCACCCATGAGAAAATGCTCGGGTGGTTGTAATCGCGCATGATTTGGCGTTCCATGGTGTATTCCCAGTTCCGCATGGCATCGTCGTCCGGTTCACCGTCGATATTCGGCACATCCGATTGGATCAGCAGCCCCAACCGGTCCGCCCAGTAAAGTTTGCGCGGTATTTCCGTTTTTATGTGAATCCGGAGGCCGTTTAGCCCCAGATTTTTCGCCCGCATGATTTCGTTGTACATGAACTCATCGGTCGGGAACGTATAAAATCCGAGAGGATGATATGACTGATCGAGCGCCATTTTGAGATAGACCGGCTTGTTGTTGAGTGTGATATAGGTATCATCCGAACCGGGCAGTTTTGCTGTGCCGATTTTTCTCATGCCGAAATAGCTGTATAAATTGTCCAACTGTTCATCGACACTGTCTAATGCGATATTCACATCGTAAAGAAACGGATCCTCAGGGCTCCAGAGATGTTGGTCGGGAATCGGAATGTCGAATACGATAGAGTCCTGCCCTGCCGGGAATGTTTCGGCCACAGTCTCGACAATATTATCCCTGAACGCGATGGAGAATATCAGATCCTCCATGCTCGGTTTCGCGAGTTTTACTTTGACCGACACCAGCGACCGGTCGATATCGGGCGTGAAATGGATATGCTTTATATGCTGTTCCGAACGGCCCTCGAGATAGACGGTCTGCCAGATGCCTTTCGCCTCGCCGTACACCTGTTTGCCTACAAGCCTGTCCGGCACCGGCATGTCCTCGGCTCTGATTACAATGCGGTTCATGCCGCCCGGCGCAATATAATCGGTCAGATCGAACTCGAACGGCGTATACCCGCCCGCGTGCTCGCCGACAAGTTCGCCGTTTAACCACACGGTGGTCGTGTAATCGCAGGCGCCGAACACGATATAGATGCGTTTGTTTTTCCACTCGCCTATGGCCGGAGTATAGATATCGCGGGCATACCAACCCACATGGAAATCCTTTCGGCCGATACCTGACAGCGGCGATGCCCATGAAAACGGCACCAGGATTGTGTCAGTAAACAGCGAATCGGCATCCTGCCAGTATGCCATCTCACCCACATCGAGCGAATCAGCGGCAAATTCCCATTCGCCGTTCAGATTAATCCATAGACCGCGTTCGAAATCCGGCCGCGGATGTTCCGGAAGGGGAATATCCTCGGAATAATACTCCTCGACCGTTGGTCCGCCGCAGCCGGCAATGAGTATTACCAGCAGGAACGGCAATATCCCTGCAATACGCATTATTTTCATATTCATGATTCTTTCCTTGATTATCATAAAACGGTTCCATTTGTATTATATGGTAAGATATATTATTAACGTCCGATATGCCAACATTTTTCCCGATTTCTCGATCGGAGGACGGTGCGAAGAACTGTTTTTGCAGATATTAAGATTTAAACGGTTATGTATCAGCCGGGAAACGATATATCTCAAAATTATTTCAAATTAACTTTTGACTATACGATCAAAATAAAATATATTTTATTTATAGGTACAATGTCTTCTCAGTATCGTTGCAAATTGTGTAAGTATAATATAATCAAGATTTAATAATGGAGGCACTCGTGATCAGACGAGTTACCGTTCGAACGCTTCCCGGTCATATCGACAGCCGCGGCGAGGGGGTAAAAAAGGATGCCCACGACCTTGGGGTAACCGGCATTACCGGTGTTTCGGTCAGCGACGTATACCTTTTTGAGGGCAATATATCCGACGATGAAATCGCCCTTATCGCCGGGGAATTATTGACCGATTTAGTGATTCAGGATTATCTGATCGATACCGTTCCCGAGGAAGACGGGCACATTATCGAGGTGGCATACAATCACGGTGTTATGGACCCGGTCGAGGAATCGCTCTATAAGGCCCTGAAAGATATGGGAATAGGCTCGGTTACCGGCGCGAAGACCATGAAGAGGTATGTTATTTCCGGTGATATTAATACGGATGAACTGCAGCTTGTGACAGAAAAGCTTCTTGTAAACAAGATCATCCAGCATGTTGCCAAATCCGGCGAGGAACCGTTCCTGCACGCCAGGCCGGTCGAGAGTGTGACACGCATCGAGGTCGAAATGCTCGATCTGGGAGACGATGAACTGGTGAAAATGTCTGCCGAACGATTTCTATCGCTGAATCTCGAGGAAATGAAAACACTTCAGGATTACTATAAAAAGCTCGGCAGAAATCCCACCGATGTTGAGCTTGAAACGTTCGCACAGACATGGAGCGAGCACTGTGTTCATAAAACGTTCCGCGGTATCATAAACTACAACGGCGAAACAATCGACAATTTGCTCAAATCGACCATCGCCAAATCGACCCGCGACATCGATCACGATATGTGTGTCAGTGTGTTCGTCGACAATTCCGGCGTGGTGAAATTCGATGAGACTGACAATGTGTGTTTCAAGGTCGAGACGCATAATTTCCCGTCATCGCTCGAACCCTATGGGGGTGCGGGAACTGGTATCGGCGGCGTGATCCGCGATATTCTCGGAACTGGCCTCGGCGCCAAACCGATTATCAATACCGATGTGTTCTGCTTTGCGCCTCCGGCCATGACCATGGATGAACTGCCCCCGGGGACGCTTCACCCGAAACGTATCATGAAAGGTGTCGTGTCGGGTGTCCGCGATTACGGCAACAGAATGGGTATTCCTACCGCAAACGGCTCGGTATCGTTCGACAAACGCTATGTGGGCAATCCGCTCGTGTATTGCGGCACAGTTGGGATTATGCCGCAAGAGTGCTCGTTCAATAAGGTGAGCGACGGCGATGTCATTGTTGTGGTCGGCGGACGGACCGGACGTGACGGCATCCACGGAGCGACGCTGTCCTCGACCGAGGTCACTGAGGAAAGCGAAACGACCTCCTCGCACGCCGTTCAGATCGGAAACGCCATACAGGAAAAGAAAGTCACCGACACACTCATTCAGGCGCGTGACCGCAAACTTTTCTCCGCGGTGACCGATTGCGGCGCCGGCGGGCTATCAAGCGCGGTCGGTGAAATGGGTGAGAAAACGGGCGCGGTTGTCGATCTCGAGAAAGTGCCGCTGAAATATGCGGGGCTCAATTACTGGGAAATATGGATATCCGAGGCTCAGGAGCGGATGGTGTTTGCGGTGCCGCCGCAGCATGTCGATGAAATTCTCGAGGTGTTCGATTCCGAGGATGTCGAGGCGACGGTGATTGGCACATTCACCGGAAACGGCACGCTCACGCTCCGGTATTACGGTGTCACGGTCGGCGAGTTCGACTGCGATTTCCTGTTCAACGGCGTTCCGCGTCTTGTCCGCGACGCAACATGGGCGCGGCCGGAACATCCCGAACCGGATTTCGAGTGTCCCGACGATCTCGGTGAACCGCTCAAACGGATTCTCGGTGCGTGGAATGTGTGTTCAAAGGAATGGATTGTCCGCCAGTACGATCACGAGGTTCAGGGGGGAAGTGTGGTCAAACCGCTGTCCGGCGCAGCGAACGACGGCCCCTCGGACGCCTGTGTGACCCGTCCGAAACTCGGCAGCGACCGCGGCGTGGTTGTCTCAAACGGTATTAATCCCAAATACAGCGCTATCGATCCCTATCATATGGCCATGTCGGTCATCGACGAGGCGCTCCGTCAGGTTACCGCGGTCGGCGGTGATATACGAAATACCGCACTGCTCGATAATTTCGCATGGGGAAACACGACCATCCCAGACCGTCTCGGCGAGCTTGTCCGAGCGGCGCAGGGTTGCTATGACGGCGCGGTAGGATTCGGCACACCGTTTATTTCCGGCAAGGACAGTCTCCGCAACGAATTTATCTACGGCGACAATGTGATCCGGATACCCTCGACGCTTCTGATCAGCGCATTGTCGATCATGGAGGATGTGACAAAAGCGGTGACTATGGATTTCAAAGCCCCCGGTAATCTCATTGGTATTGTCGGGTTGACGAAAGACGAACTCGGTGGCTCTCAATATTATGATATCGATGGACACATCGGCAACAGCGTCCCGACTGTTGATGTCGAACGGGCGCGGGCGACTATGATTGCGCTCCATGATGCGATGGATAAGTGTCTGATACGGTCATGCCATGACTGTTCGGACGGCGGTATCGGTGTTGCGGCTGCCGAGATGGCTTTTGCGGGTGAGACCGGTGCGGAGATCGATCTTGGTACGGTGGTCTGCGATTCGGATATGCGCGAGGATCATATTCTATTCGGCGAGTCGAACTCGCGGTTTGTCATTGAGGTCGAAAAGGACAAGGGCGACGAGGTCGCCGATATCCTCGGGGATATCCCGTTCTCATGGATTGGTGAGACGACCGTTACAGACAGATTCGTGGTGAACGGTGCGAAAGGCGCGGTTGTCGATGAGGATATTTTCGAGCTGAAATCGGTCTGGCAGGCGCCGCTGAAGAGTGTGTGACTCACCCCCCCCTTGCCCCCCTCTCTATATGTAGAGAGATGTAGAGAGAGGGGCAATAATATTTTAGGACTTCGCATGATTAAAGAAACTGTTCGGAAATTGAGAAAAGAAAGTACTGATGCTGAGAAAACGTTTGGGGATATTGTCAGGAACAGAAAAATATGCGGGAAAAAGTTCTTCAGACAGCATCCCATAAGATTTGACTATTATGGAAAAAAGAGATTTTTTATTGCCGATTTCTATAATGCCGAACATAAACTTGTTGTCGAAATTGATGGCTCGATTCATATACTTCAAAAAGAATATGATGAATTGAGAACGTTTATAATAAATAATTTGGGTATAAAAGTAATTCGTTTTACGAATAAGGAAATTGAGAATAATATAAATAATGTGATACAAATACTTAAAAAAGAGCTTACCCCTTATCATTAAAGT
>CAZCDQ010000102.1:0-13333 GCA_964497605.1 uncultured bacterium | reverse complement strand
GGTTTTTTGTCAAACCATTTTTATCACCTCCTTTTGTGTTTTACAAAACAATGGAAACTACGGCAATAAACAATATGATTTTATGCTTGTCATAATATTGCTATCGCTTTTAGTATATACTAATATACCCCCCCCCGCAATTTGTCAAGTACTTTTTTCACTTATTCATTATAGCATTGTTATTATGAATACTTTGGTGTTTTTAAGCACTATCTGCGCAACCCTCTCGTTCATTTCGAAAAGAGATGAACCGTTTAAATGCCGTGTTAGGTCTGAAAGAGCGGATATTTTTCGGTGGGCAATAAAAAATCCCTCTCCGCGGCCGGAAAGAGATTTTTTCTTTTATTTTGCACAAATTCTACGGAATATCGAGTTCGTCTTTCCACATATACTGCGAATCGATATTCTCGTGGAGCGCGTATTTTATCACATGATCGGCAGGATTTGCGCCGATTATGTTGATTTTATCGCGGTCGCCCTGACCGAGTCCGCCCTGCGCACAGAACTGAAGGTATCCGATATCCTCCCAGGGGATGCCCATAAGCTCACTTCCGATACGGTCGACCGACACGTAATCCGGTCCCGCAAGCGCAACCTTGTGATCGACCGGGGTACCGTTGGACGGGCCGCTGCCCTCCATGCCCTCGAAACCGTCAAGCACAGCGAAATCGGGATGCACCCGATGCGCCATAAGGAAGATATTGTGGTTGAGGATTTTGTTCGAGGGTGTCTGCTGCCAGTTGCCGATACCATGCATTTTGACTTTGTCGTTCACCTGCCCGACTTTCACTGGCGATCCCATCACAATGTTTTTCAGCGAAAGCGTGGCGATAACGTTATTATGGGTTTTCAGGCGTGTCACTGAAATAATATAGTTGTTCGGATCGAGGAATGTGTTGATAATCCGTATCTGCACCGGATGAATGTTTTCATCGATAATCCAGTGATATGTGGTCGGTTCGTTGTTTAGTTCGACCAGTTTAACATTGTATTCGTCCACAATCGGCAAAAATCCGTAATCCTCGAACGTGTAATATGTCCCTCGATTCGACGCAGTTGATTCGGCGACGAATACCTGACGGTCATAGAATTTGCTTAAAACATCCAGTACGCCTCTGACCGCATCGGGCGGTGTTGCGCAGAGCGGTTTGCTGTCGCTGACCATGTTGACTTTGATGATAACCTGTTTGTCTCCGATCGCCTGCTGAAGATGTGACTCGAACGGCCTGAGCGACTCAACAATATTATCGCGTCGGTCGTTCCCGGATACAAGCGACACATCGCTCTGTCCCAGCTCAACACCGGTGGCGTCGTTCAGTCTCGGCGCCTGTTTCAGTCCGGTTGCGCACCCGGCAAAGAGTCCGGCGGAAACGCCCGCCGTTCCGAACGTGAGTTTCTTCAGAAAAGAGCGGCGTGTGTTATAATCCGCTTTAATTAATTGATTGGCATTCATATTTATTCTCCTTTTCAAATGAATCATTCAGTATCATTCATATCCAATATTTCGAACCGCCCGGTCTCCCAGACGTTCCCTCAGCTGTGTAATATAAATACTCCGGGGGGTAACATGCGTTCCATGGGATTCGATGAATCCGGAGTCTAAGTCGAAGTCGATGAACTGCACATTATGTATCATGGTGTGCTCTCCGATATGTCCGATTGCAAAATTCTGCGCCTCGGGCGGTTTCTGAACAAGAAACATGCCCTCGCAGTTCCAGAAATAGCACCATGCGGCCTCCCAGCCGTGTGTGATTTGTTTCCAGTAGCGCAAAGTCAACGGACAGCTTACATTGTCGTACAGCGCACCGGTTATCCAGTGTTTATGAGGTTCGCAGGAGGAATACGAATTTGTCGCAACACATTCGAGATAGACATTGGGGCCGCACTGAAAACTACCGTCCATGACAAAATCATGACGGCCGTGATCGGCAACACACCGCTGAATCAAACACAACTGCCCGTTAATGCAGAACGGAGAACGCCGGCATCCGGACAAAAACGATACAAATTCGAAACCCGAACAGTCCTGCACTGTCGCCCATTTCACCTCGCGGCCGAGATGAACACAGGCGCGTGCAAAATGTACTGCGGTAATGTCACGAGCCCAGGCATTGACCGCGTTGTCAATCCATATGAAATTCCAGTAGTGGTTCTCGTCGGAGTGATACTCGCCGCCGGGGTCCTTTAATGTTTGTGTAAAATCGGAAGTTCTGACTGTCGGATCGAACTGCGAAACACCGCGGAGATTCTCGATGCCGACATTGTAAATCCGTCCCGGGTCCTGCGATTTCAGCAGTTCTCCTCCACCCCACCGCTCCTCGATGGGACAGGTTATCGGTGCATCCACAGTAACAGTATTCCCGCTAAGGGCAGTAATCACACGGTCGAAATCGTGGGTAGAGGGATTCCATGTCACCCACCCTTTATCACGGGCGGGATTCATGCCGATTGCTTTCAGCCATGCGGCGTTGCCGTGACGGCGGACAATGACCGTATCACCAATATTCAGCCCCTCTACTGACTCGACATCAAATGAATTCGCGCCGGTCGGAACATGTGTGTTGGTGATACGGCGTGCGGTACCAGAAACCTCATCGAGACCCCCGGATCCGCGGATAATAATCATCTGCGAGATACTCATGAGGTAACAGCCGTTTTTCAGATCGTGATTGCCGTAACCATTCAATACTGTACCATCCATCCCTTGCCCCTCACCGCGGATGACGACTCCACTCGCATATACAGTGATCGGCGAGTAAAGATCGTAAGTGCCTTTTTTCAAAAGCAGCGCACCTCGAAAACCATTCTTGTCCATCGGCATCGCCGAAAGCCTTTCAATCGCCCGCTGAATTTGTATTGAATCGTCCCCGGGCACCGGTTCAAGGGTGATTTTGACCGTCACATCGGGAATCCGGACGCCGCCGCCCTGATAACCGGCATGTGAAAAATCGGGGACGCGGTTGCCGTGATCATCCTCGGCGTATACGAGTCTGCCGTCCAAACCCGGATACACCAGACTCGAACGGTTAAGCTGCTCAGCGCTCACAAAAGTACAGAACAACAACACCATAACCGCACACGCGATCAGTTTTTCAAAACGAATATAACAATTTCTGGGTTCTTGCATTCTGTTCCTCCATATTATAAAATATCTTGTATTGACAAAAATACGGAAACAATATTCTATAAATTAATGTATAATAAACGTAAGGTACAAACGATTTTTAATTCGGTCAATTTTAATATACTTGACGTTTACAAAATATTCTACTACATTGATTAATAATGTGATTGTTATAAATCTCATAGTTGTTATTAGCCTCGAATATTTCTTTCAAAAACGGATATTTTTCATATCGTGTGGGAACGAGGCATGCTGAACTATTTCAATACTATAGAATATATATGATTATCACTGGGAAATAGGTCAGGCAGTGAGAACGCCGATGACATCTTTTACCCGAACACCGCTCAAGACGTATTACTTTCAGAACGACCACCACGGCGGCACGGAGCCGTTCTGGCATCTGGTTGACGAGCCATTCGATTACCGCAGGTTCGGGTATGTCAAACCTGATCATCCCTCTTTTCCGTGCGCGAAATTGCTGACTCAGAGCATTCCCACGGTCACCAATCCGGTGATATCAATCGAATACGACGTTCCGGAATGAGGTCATACGATGCTTGAGATCCTCAATGGTAAAAATGAAACAGTGAACGTACCGGTGAACGCGATCAGGGATGCTGGCTATCATATGGCGTCATGGAATATCGAGCCGTATGATTCGGGTAAGTATTCTTACCGGTTCAGATCTAATGATTATGCCGAAACCGGCGGTATAATGCTTCGCAAAAGCTAATGATACACTCTAAACCATACATTTAACATAATTGTGGATTGTAAAACAATAACATATTATAAATATTGTATTCACATACCCATCCACTTTATACTCTACGGAGGAATAATTATGAAATTCAATAGTACTGAATCGATCAGCATTCTCAAAACTGCAATGGAAAAAGAAAAAGCCGCAGAGGATTTTTACGCAGAAAAGTCACAATCGATTGACGATCCGGCTGTAAAACTCATTTTTAGTGATCTGGCGAAAGACGAGCATGCGCATTTCGAACTTGTCAGCGATCTTGCCGACCAGGCGGAAGCGGGAAGCGAAAATGAGGCATCACTTCCCGATCCGATCGATGCGAAATTACGTGTCCAAAATTCGCTGAAAAAATTTAAAAGGGAGGACCTACCTGATCTCGGTAACAACACAACAGTTAAAGAGGCACTGACATTTGCCCTCGAGATTGAGCGAATCAGTTTCAATAGATACTCACAGGCAGAAAAAGATGCCGAAGATTCAGAGATAGCAGCCGTATACCGATATCTCGCATCCGAGGAAAATAAACATTATATCATTATCGACAATACGCTCGATTTTATAGACGATCCGGACCGCTGGCTTTATGAAGAAGAAAATTTGATTTTCAGGCGGTAGTAATCATATTTATTCACCTCATGGATTGTATTTACTGCTCATAACCATCAAATCGAGGTACAATTATGACTTCGTATCCAGCAAAAAATAACGATATTTCCATCGTTCTATGCGGGGCGGCAGGTCAGGGAATTCAAACGGTCGAGCAGCTTCTGACGCATGTATTTAAACTGTCGAAATATAATCTCTTTTCGACAAAGGAATACATGTCACGTGTCCGCGGAGGAAGTAATTCTTCGGAAATCCGTGTCTCCTCGAAAAAAGTCGACGCTGTGGTCGATAAAATCGACCTGCTGTTTCCGCTGACAAGTGACGCGCTTAAACATGTTTCAGGCCGGATATCTGACGAAACCATTATTATTGGAGAACAGGAAAAACTTGACGGTTCCGAAGTTATGTATGACATTATCAACATTTCGCTGACCGAGCTCGCAAAGGATGTCGGCGGATCAATATTTTCGAATATCATTATTGTCGGTGTGATTGCCGCGTTGTTTAAAATCGAAGCCGATGTACTGAAAGATTATCTCGGTACACGGTTCGCATCCAAAGGCGACGATATTGTGGCAAAAAACACTGACGCGGTTGATAAAGGATACGAGATCGGTGCCGAACTTGTCGAATCGGGAACAATCGACATCACCATGAGCACCGACGATTCGGTTGCCGATGAGATTATTATAAACGGCGGTGACGCAGTTGGTTTAGGCGCTATCGCAGGTGGCTGCAATTTTGTATCCTCCTACCCAATGACACCCTCGACCGCTGTGTTGACTGTTCTCGCCGGACTGTCGAAAGAATTCGACATTCTGGTGGAACAAGCCGAGGACGAGATTGCAGCAATCAATATGGTTATCGGGGCATGGTATGCCGGCGCGAGAGGACTGGTGACAACCTCCGGCGGTGGATTTGCGCTTATGACCGAGGGAGTGAGCCTTGCCGGCATATTGGAATCGCCTGTAGTGATACATCTCGCCCAGAGGCCGGGACCCGGTACAGGTCAGCCGACGCGCACCGAACAGAGCGACCTCCTGTTCGCGCTCTTTTCCGGTCATGGCGAATTTCCGCGGATAATATTTGCTCCTGGGACACTCGAGGAGGCATTTCGCCTGACAGCAAAAGCGTTCGAGCTCGCCGACAAATATCAGGTTCCGGCATTTGTCATGACCGACCAATATTTCATCGATTCTTATTACAACATCCCGCAGATCGACGTTTCTGATATGAAAGTCAAACAGCATATTATCAAAACCGATGCCGATTACCGCCGATATGAGTCAAGTGAAAACGGCGTTTCTCCCCGCGGGATTCCTGGACACGGTTACGGACTTGTGGTTGTGGACAGCGACGAGCATGATTATATGGGCCATCTTACCGAGGATTTCGACCTTCGTGTCGAGATGAACGAAAAGCGACTGAAAAAGCTTGAAGGTATCACTGTAGAAGCGGTGCCGCCGAAAATAATTGGTGATAAAAAATGTACACATCTCGTCGTATGCTGGGGCTCGACATTCAACATTGTGCGCGAGGCGGTCGGACGGTTAGAGCGGAGCGACGTTTCAGTTCTTCATTTTAGTCAGGTGAATCCGCTGCATCCGGATGCAGGATCGTATTTCGAGCAGGCCGAAAACCTCATTATCGTGGAGAACAATGCGACGGCGCAGTTCGCAAGTGTGCTCAAAATGTATCTCGGCATCGATATACCGACAAAAATTCGCAAATACAACGGGCTCGCGTTTTCGGTCGAGGAAGTTACCGAAAAACTCATGAGCGTTCTTTCATAGACAGGAGTATCCGATGAACGAAAAGACTTTCGATGTTAACGATATTGAGATAGCGTGGTGTCCCGGATGCGGGAATTTCGGCATCAGAAATGTTATCGCCCGGATGCTTGCTGATATCGGGATCGACCCAATAAATCTGGTCATCGTTTCCGGTATCGGACAAGCGGCGAAATTACCTCACTATGTAAAATGTAATACGTTTAACGGCCTTCACGGCAGAGGTCTTCCTGCAGCAGTGGCGATCAAGGCCTCGAATCCAACGCTGGAGGTGATTGCGGTAAGCGGTGACGGCGACATGTACGGCGAAGGCGGCAATCATTTTATAAACACAATCCGCAGAAATCCCAATATTACAAACATTGTGAACGATAATATGGTTTACGGCCTCACCAAAGGCCAAGCATCGCCGACGAGTCAGCGCGGATTTGTGACACCGGTTCAGGTAAACGGTGTCATTAACGAACCGTTCAATCCGATTTCGGTTGCACTTGCATTTGATGCATCATTTGTCGCGCGGGCATATATTGGAGATATGGACAAAACGGAAGAGATTTTGAAAAAAGCTTTGCAGCACAAAGGATATGCGCTTGTGGATATTCTGCAGCCGTGCGTTTCATTTAATAAAATCAATACGTATAAATGGTTTAAAGATCACACGTATTATCTCGATGATTCCTATGACACAACGAATAAAATGTCTGCGTTTGAAAAAGCGATCGAATACGGGAAACTACCGCTGGGTATTTTCTATACAAACCCCAAAAAGCCGACGTTCGAGGAGAGTCTGAACGTATATACAGAGGATTCGTCGCCAATCATCGGAAGAACACGCGACATGAGGAAACTGCAGGCGCTACTCGACTCGAAAAGCGTATAATGCGGCCGAGCGGGAGGATATTAGCTTTCTTCGGCCTTGAATCTGTCGATTGCATCCTCGATTGTGGAGAGGTCGTTTCGGCCGATTTCTGTGAATTCTAATCCCGATATAAAATTTCCCGTGCCAATATCGCGCGTCCATGCACAGACTGCGTCAAACCGTATATTCTGTAGAAACTCCATATTGAGGCGGTATATGGTTTTCTCCGACAGAGCCGATTCGCTTACAATCATAATGCCCGAGGTTGAAATATCGACAAGATTGCCGATATATTCGCCTGTCGCGGAATATGCCACCTTAAACGACATTTTATCAGGTATTTCTGCACTGCATGTATCATTATATTCTTTCCGAATCAGCCGTTCAAAAATCTCCGAATTCGAAAAAGAATACATTTTCATGCGTTCGGTACATCGTTTATCATTCATATATGTATTAACCATAAACCGCTATTCAGAGTTCGTGTGTGCAATCTGTGGTATTCATACTGGAAACGGTGTCAGCCGTCCGTTGTTTGAAATTATACGGTCGAGCGAAAGAAGATTCATCATCATATATCTCGGTTGGTGGAAATTACCCTTGCGGTATGCGCTGATACCGCTTCTTTTGAGATTATTACCGAAACGGTCGACCGCCTGACGCCATACACCGTGACCGGTGTTAGCCATTGTCCTGATAGCATATTCCCGTGTCCGCTCGTACCATTCTTTCGCCCAAACCTCGCCGGTGTATTCCAACACGGTCATGCATGCAATGAGAATTTCGGTATGCGCCCACATGTTTTTAACCTCATATGACGGCCCCTGCGGGTGAGTTTCCGAGGCGAACACACGAAACGAGTTCGTTCCCCAACCCCCATACACATAGTCCCAGCACATCTCTATCAGCCGTCTGACCCGTTCCGTGCATGTATTGAACAGCGCGCGGTCTTTCGTGCGTATCGCCTCATACATAACCATCCATAGTGTCTCGAGCGAATGTCCGGGTGCCATCGAGGTCTCAGTACCAGGAATCCGCGAATAGTCGTGATACAGGGTTTCGTTGACAATTCCGTAATCTGGATTCCAGAAATCATTGACAATATGGGCGACATGCTCACGCTGAATCGCCTCGAACGCGGGATCATCATGGAACGACAAAAGCTGTGTCAACGGCCAGACAGTCATAAACGAGTGTCCCTGCGAACGAAATCCTTTTTCATTGCTGCCCGAAAGCGATATACCTTCGTATGCGAGATCGTTATATTGCCGCTGAGCGGTCCGGATGGAATCTTTCGCAATGGCAAAGTCCTGTTCGTTGCCCGACGCTTTGTACAATTCGATGAGGCCGGCGGCGGCGAACATAGCGGGATAAATATCTTTTCCGCTACCCTGACCTCTGCTTTCTATCTGTTTGCCGCTTCGGTCGACTGATTCGAGCCACATCCCGTCGCCTTTATACATGAATTTCACCATAAAATCCCGCGTTTTCCGAGCGATTTCGAGAAACCGCTCATCGCGGCCGAAATTGTTGTATAAAAATGCGTATACCCATATAGAACGTCCCTGATACCAGATGAATTTCTCGTCGCTCTGGACGGTGCCGTCATTGTAGAGTTCGCACATAAATCCGCCGTTCTCGCTATCGTAACCGCCTTTGTCCCAGTAAGGCAGATACATATCGAACAGCCTTTTGTGGTAATCCTCATGGAGTTCGGCAAGACTCATTTCGGCGATAGAATCGGGAATATGGCTAAAACTGGCAGAGGTAAAAGATGTTTCCGATACCTGCGGCTGGGATATGGTGTTTTGCACACCTCCAATTCCGGCCATCGCAGCCGTTGTGAGAAAATGTCGTCGTTTCATGGCAACATCCTTTATATCGATTCGTTTCTGTGATAAACAGGAGTTTTCCCTTTTGTAATGTGTTTTACGTTTAACCGAATAATATCATTTTTCATGAAACAATACAACTCAATTCCGAATAATAACTTATCTCGCAAAAGAAAATGGTATTTATTCGTGCTTGTTTAATTATAAAAAAAGACTATTTTATTTAGAGGCACAATTAGAAACACCTCCTTGACATTCACTGATGACAATCATTTCAAATGGAGACGTGATCATGATTATCCGCACAACCGCCGCATCGGCCATACTCGCATGCGCCGTTTTCTCATTATCCATCATTGTCGCTATGGTTTCCGGTAACGGAAAAGCATCATCGCAAAATTCCGATTCTCCGAGCAAACTCATGGTTATCTGGACAAGCGCGGACCGTGAGGTCGCCCTCAAAATGGTCTACATGTACACCTATAACGCGAAAAAGAACGGCTGGTGGGACGAGATTCGATTTGTAATATGGGGACCCTCATCAAAACTGCTCTCAAAGGATACTGAACTTCAGAAGTATATCTCCCAAATGAAAGAGGAAGGCGTCATCCTGGAGGCGTGTAAAGCCTGTTCGGATTCGTATGATGTCTCGGACAAACTCACCACCTTGGGAGTTGACGTAAAATACATGGGTGTTCCGTTGACTGACATGCTGAAATCCGGCTACGCCTCAATGACGTTTTAGCCGATAATTTATATTAAGTGTTTCCAGTATTACACGACACCATTAATTGTTACGGAGTTTATAAGTGCCGCAAAATAATCGATTGACCGATTTTATTCATCATGAAAACACACAAGAACAGTTACGTCATCTTTATGGCAGCGCACCTGAAATTATGACCGTTCAAACAGAACGATACTGCGCGCTTGCAGACACAGTTACACAATCGTTTTCTTCGGACGGAGCAATATCTTTTTTCAGCACACCGGGGCGAACCGAAGTGGGCGGTAACCATACTGATCACAATGCCGGGCGGGTGCTTGCCGCGGCAATTGATCTCGATGTTATCGCCTCAGCATCGAAAAACGACCGCGGTGAGATTGTCATCGAGTCGCAGGGATTTCCGGATATAAGAATTGATCTTGGCAGTCTTTCAGCGGTTAAGAACGAAAAAAACACCTCGGTATCGCTTGTACGGGGTATTTGTGCCCGGATGGCAACGTTTGGATATAAAACCGGAGGATTCGATGCTGCGGTCATGAGTTCGGTTCCCGAGGGCTCGGGACTGAGTTCATCGGCTGCGTTTGAGGTACTGATTGTAACCATACTCGATCATCTTTATAACGGCAATACGATCGATCCCCTTACACGAGCGCAAATCGGTCAGTATGCCGAGAACGTATATTTTGGAAAACCCTGCGGCCTCATGGACCAGACAACATGCTCGACGGGCGGATTTGTCACTATCGATTTCAAGGATTTCGAGCAGCCGGCGGTGAAAATGATTACATACGATTTCGATTCGAGCGGCTATTCGCTGGCAATTGTCAATACCGGAGGTAGTCATGCCGATCTCACCGAAGATTATGCGTCGATTAAGCAGGAAATGATGGATGTCGCCAAAGCCCTCGGCGGCAAACTACTCCGTGCGATTCCGGAGGATAAAATGCGGAGCAATATCTCCCTGCTTCGTGAAAAAACCAACGACAGAGCCATACTTCGGGCGTTTCATTTCTATGACGATAACCGCCGGGTTACCGAACAGGTCGATGCCTTGGAACGGAACGATTTCGATAAATTCTTGCGTCTTGTCATGGAATCGGGAAACAGCTCCTGGATGAAATGCCAAAACAGCTATACGGTGAAAACCCCGCACGAACAGCCGGTATCGCTTGCGCTTGCGGTCAGCGAATCCATATTGAAAGACCGCGGCGCATGGCGTGTGCATGGCGGCGGATTTGCCGGCACAATCCAGGCATTCGTACCCGCGGATATCAGAGAGGAGTATTTTGCAAAAATGCGCGCCATATTCGGCCCCGATTCCTGTTACGATCTCAACATCCGTAAGACGGGATCTGTCAGACTCGATATATAATCAACACCCACTCGCGACGTTAGAGTCTTGAAAAAACCGTTTTTAACGCATGCACATAACAGAAAAAAATATCCTTGACTTATATCCTTATAAATCCAATACTATATGGAAATTCAAATACGTTTATGATGAAAAAAAACATAATCAAAGGAAATGACACATGAAAAAAGGAATAAGTTTCAGCCTAATCGCTTTTATTATCATCAGTCTCTCACTGCCCGGAAAGGCGTTTTCGCAAGAAAAATACATCAAACTGAATGCCCCCGAGATGAGCGGCGGTATGCCGCTGATGGAGGCGCTGAAAAACCGTAAATCGCAACGGGAATTCATCCCCGGCAGGGAACTTCCCGATCAGGTCATCTCGAATCTTTTATGGGCTGCATTCGGTATCAACCGTCCCGAAACCGGACACCGTACCGCTCCCTCCTCGCTGAATATGCAAGATATCGATATATATGTGGCAACATCCAAGGGCGTTTATGTTTATAAACCGAAAGCGCATGCCCTTGAGCTCGTCGTTCCCAGCGATCTGCGCGCCATGACCGGGACACAGGAATATGTGAAAGACGCCTCGATCAATCTTATTTTCGTTTCCGATTTCTCAAAATTAGGCGACCGTGAGGAATCCTGGAAATTCAGAACTGGCAGAATCGATACGGGTCTCATTAGCCAGAATGTCTATTTGTTCTGCGCCTCGGAAGGGCTGGGCACGGTCGTTCGGGGCAAGATCGATGTTCCACGGCTTGAAAAAGCGATCAAACTCCGCAGCGACCAGCATATCATTCTCTGCCAGTCTGTTGGGTATGTGGAATGATATTAAATAAACATAATATGCATTGAAGCATAATACAAAAAGGCGCCCGGATTCTGGCGTCTTTTGTAACAGGTTATGTACTATTCTCAGGCAACGATTTGAATGATTTTTGTTGAAACGGAAAGAAGCGCGGTGTAAGCGGCGAAGAAGTATGCAAGCACGCTTGCCAGGATTACGATTCCTTTCGTCATTTTAGCCTCCTCCTATGTTTTATGTTACATTGTATCTTTTTCTCTGTTTTTAATACCTATGACAAAAAAACATTTCGAAATTTCTATTATTTTACATACGATTTAATATCGAATATCGAAATTTTCGAATAAGTAAAAAATGTACTGGAATAATCTCGGAGCATAATGTAGATTATCAGATATCATAAAAATCCACATACGGTGTATCATTCAAAAAGATAATCACAGGAGGAAACGTATGATTCGCAAAGTGTTCATGATCGCTTTTTGTGCGGTAGTAGCTTTTTCGACATTTTCATTCGCGCAAAATTCACTCGATTCCCGCCCGCTCGATCCCGAACGTGATCCCGATATCGACCTGTTTGTATCGAGCTGGGAAAACTCCATACCCTACAACACCCACGGCAATATGACCGAACGAGCGATACTGAGCAAGCTTACCAGCGGCGACCAACTGAAACCGGCTCGGAAAGGTGAAGTGCTCACGTTTATTAACAGGTTTTCCTATGCAATTATCGGTGAAGGCGATTCCACAACTCCAACAACGCTGAAAGGCGAACAGGAGATTCTTTATATAAATTCCGGTGAAGGTATTATCAAAACGAACAGAACGACCGCCGGATTGCGCAAGGGCGTATTTGTTCTTGTCCCCGCAGAATGCGAATTCACCATTTCTAATACAGGCGATGGTCTATTAACGATGTACCTTATTAATGAACCGATCCCGGACAATTTCCGGCCGAATGATGATATTCTTGTGAAAGACGAGAATCGACTGACACTTCGGGATAGCGGTTATCTGCAGGTACACTGGAGCCATAACGGAAAAAACATTTTTACAGTAGAGGACGGACTCGGGACGCTCGAGAGGGTTAATTTCCTGTCAGCGGATGCCATGACCATCGGACAACCTCATAGCCACGGCGAAACCATTGAGGAAGTCTGGACGCTTCTTGAGGGCGAAAAAAACCTGGCATTTCTCGGTAAGGAAATTTTCTGGCAGTATCCCGGAACAGCATATAAAGTCCCGCCGACCGGATATACGCCGCATAGTAATATCAATACCACAAAAGAACCTATCAGATTTCTCTATTTCGCACGGTCCAGGGATCATGAACTGAGAAAATAATATTTAGTGATTGTCTGAAATAAAAGTCCGTCACAAACCGCTGTGCCGGACTTTTATTCATTATATTATCACAGTAGTGTCCCAACGTTGCAAAACAATATATGTATAACATATTGATAAATAATA
>CAZCDQ010000101.1:0-13398 GCA_964497605.1 uncultured bacterium | reverse complement strand
AAAGGGGAATATATTTAGAAATCGGTCGAAGTTTGACTTTTGCAATTGGCTCAAATAGATATTTTTTTATTCACATTATTTGCCGGAGTATTTATTAACAATGGAACGGGATTATAGAAATGGGCTGTTACTCGAATATTTCACTGTCGCATATAATATCATCGAGGCGGCGGTATCAATATTTTTCGGAAGTGCAGTCAACAGCGTCGCGCTTATCGGTTTCGGTCTCGACAGCATTGTCGAATCGCTTTCCGGTATGGTGCTCATCTGGCGTCTTCGCGGACATGAGGGCATGTCCGAAGAAGCCGAAGAACGCATCGAACGGAAAGCGCTCACATTCGTGGTGGTCACGTTTTTTTTTCTCGGCGCGTATGTTCTGTTTGAATCGGTGAGAAAGCTGTATTTCGGAGAGGCAACCGGCCCGTCCCTGCCGGGAATACTGATCGCGATCGTGTCCCTGATTGTCATGCCGGTTCTGGCATTTAAAAAATATACTATCGGGAAAACAATCGGCAGCCGTGCGCTTATCGCCGACTCAAAGGAAACGCTGGCATGTTCGCTGCTTTCGGCAGCGCTTTTACTTGGTCTCGGATTGAACTATATCTTTGGCCTGTGGCAGGCCGATCCTGTTGCAGGACTGGTCATCGTATATTTCCTGTTCAGCGAGGGAAGAGAGGTATGGGCGGATGTGCACAATAACGATGACGATTAACCGTTGGAACATAAAGAATGTTTGGCAGTCCTCATATACAAAAGGGTAATTGACGGCACGGAGACTTTCTTAGGATAAACCTGACATGAACCTTTATACCGTTTCGGAGTGAGAAGCCTGCAGAGACTGTAGTCGCCGACGGCAGGTTCGCCGAGTGGTTTCACAAGTTTGACCGCTTTTCTGTTCGGATCGATATACGGGCATTTTTTGACTTCTTTCCTGCAGATAAACACGGTCGGCGTTTTGTTTTTATCGAGTGGATAGGGTGTCGCCGAATCGAACGGACACTCCTTTATCAGCTTTGTAACCTCGATAAAAAACAGAAATATATCCTTGAAATTTAGTCCGCTTTTCAGTACATAGACCGGCAGTTTACTTATGTCGTTCTCCACAGCCATAACGTTCAGTGCATTGACAACCTCCCGTAACGGCCGCGGATCGCCGAACAAACCGCTTTCTTCGGTAATGAATATGTCGGCGACAATAATGATATTCGCCAGAATTGAGACCAGTCGTTTCTGGTAAGCCGTTGCGTTCTATTTATATTCTATCGCTCAGTTAAAAAAACATTGCATTCATCAATTTATAATAATAACTTGACTTAATAGGTAATTAAACCTAAACGTCTATAATTTGAAGAGATACTCTCATGGCAAATAAATTGATCGTTGTGCTTATCGCATTGAGCGTAATGAGCGGCTGTGCGACGCTTGGTTTAAAACAAGGTAATACGCTTGTGGGAACATGGACCGGAGAATTCCCGAATATGGGCAAGATGTCAATTGTTTTTCATAAAGATATGACTATGAAAGGAAGCATCGGCGATACGTTTGATTTCACCGGCACATACTCCATCGATTATTCCGCGAATCCGATGACTGTCGATCAGTTCGTTCTCGACAATCCCCAAATGGGCGATATCACTTATCTCGCGATTTTCAAGTTTCTTGATCCCAATAAAGTAATGATGTGCGGCAATGTCGATTCGCAGGGCGGCAGACCATCAGATTTCAACAACATGGCGTATGAGCTTACACGGGAGTAATTATCCGGATGGATAAACATGATTTTAATTAAACCGGCAGTATAAACGAATTGATTTTGTTGATAGTGTTGGTATTGCAGGAGCATTTTTTCATATACTGAAACTCTATTTACTGTAATTGTTATAATGAGAAAGGCGTTTCAATATGCACATAAGCCGTTCAGGGACGATATCTGCAATCTTTGCGTTACTGTTTTTGACATTGTACCTCTTTTCAGGATGCGCCATGCCCGAAATTCAGAGTACATGGCGGGACCGCGAGATCATAATCAACGGCAAAGACGAGGACACTGAATGGGAGGGCGCGAAATACTTTTTTAATGACAAGAATGTAACTCTCGGAATTCTCAATGACCGTGACTATTTATATCTCCGCCTTTCAACCCGCGATCGGGCCGTTCAGCAGAATCTCATGGTACGGGGATTTACTCTCTGGTTCGATCCCTCGGGCGGGCAGAATAAATCGTTCGGAATACAGTTCCCGATCGGTATCTGGATGGATATGGCCTCGATTGGCAGCCGGCTTGAGCCCGGCCAAAAGCCGGATACCTCGCAGCTTAAAAAGATTCTCGACGAATCCCTGAACATGTTCGAAATTATCGGACCGGAGGATAAGGAACTGAATTCGCAGCTTGTCGCCCATGCCGGTGAGTTAGGCATACGTCTGCACTTGGACGTTGTCAAAGACAACATGGTCTATGAACTTAGGATGCCGCTTATGAGAACTGAAACAGAGCCGTTCGGTATCTGCACCGAGAGGACTGAAGCGATTGCAATCGGCCTGGTCAACAGCAATATCGAGGCCGAACAGCTTAATAACCGTCTTAACCGGTTCGAGGGTGACGGTATGGTCGGCCGCAGAATCTCAATGAGCGATAATGCGAGCGGTACCGTAGTTAACGACGACAGAGACATTCTTCAGCAGGAACTCCCCGGCGGTGCCCGCGGCGGACGGGTCGGCATGCCGAGCAGCGGCAAATCGCTCGAGGATATCGATTTTTGGTTAAAGGTGCTCCTTGCCCAAGAATAAACGGTTTGTTTCGGCGCCGGTTGGCTGACAATTATCTTCACCCATTTGATCATGGCGCGTTCTGACAATGCCGCAATTCACCAATATCAGATAAATCGCTGTCCTCTCAACCGCTCCCGCCAAGAAGCATAAACATTGCGAACAACAACAGTGTCTGCGCTAACCATCCGATGAGACATACACCGACAGCCCGCATGGTGCTGCTGTAATCCAGCGCCTGGCGGACTGCAACAATCATCGCAGAGAGCGTCCATATCGAGATCAGAGGATTAATGAAAAGTCTTATGCCCGGAATTATCGAAAATACATATAATAGACCGGGTGAACGTGAAAATCCGATCGTCCGCAATAACTCGCCGTGATCGGCTCGCGTCTGCGGCTCAGGCAGGATTTTCACACCAATGAAGTATGTAATATACGCCCAGACAAACCATCCAATGAGAGAGCCGACTATTCCTGCAATAAGCGAACCTGCGGTGCCGTGCATATTTCCGAGTCCCATTGCAATGCTGGACAAAAGAACGACGCTCATTGCTTGTTTCAGGGATTGTTTATCGGCCTCAACCTCCTCGTAAAGGGCAGCATCGAGTTTTGCGGCACGGATCATACGGTCGATAAATTGGGTCATCGCGGTCTCCTTTCGTAAATGGTAATAGTTTTACAATTTCTTTCAAACTTTTTTGGAGTACCGTCGTTTAAAACGGTATTACTCTGATATAATACATCGCAAGCGTAATGGAAAGTAAAAACACTAAATTTTAACGTTTCCTGCAAATTTTAATAAATGAAAATTGTTCCGATTGATTACGTATATTATATTACTTCTATAAACAATGTTTCTTCTGAGCGAACGGAGACTTGCCCCATTCTTTCTAAACCAGGTGTCTATAAAATTCTTACGATTCTCAAGCTGTCAGCAGTCCTCGCGATATTTATGATAGCGTCCATAACGCTGCATGCCGACGAAATGCTGCTGGATGTTATGCAGGACGAGATGCTCCTCGAGATGAACGAGCTGTCCCTTCAGGAATATCCTCCTTATTACATGAGCTACGGCATCAGCGATGTATATACTGCCTCGGTCAGCGCATCGTTCGGTGCATTGACCTATTCGAACGAGTCCGAATCGAGAGTGCTTTCGGTCAGGGTGCGTGTCGGCGATTACGATCTCGACAACACCCACGAACTCCGCGGTCGGTATGCATATTCCCGCGACAGTTATTTTCCGATCGCGCTGGACGGTAACACCGACGCTCTCAGAAGCGCGATTTGGCAGGAAACGAATGCCCAGTACCGAAATGCGGTCGAGCGGTATATCAATGTGAAGACTAATGTGACCATCAAAGTCGCCGAGGAGGATTCCTCCGCAGATTTTTCCAATGAAACTGAATTCGCCGATTATACCGAACCGCCGGTCGATATTCCCTCTCTTATCGGGGACATGAGCAGCTGGGAAGATAAGATGAAAACGTATTCCGCGCTCTTTCTCGGAAACGAACATATATACGGGGGTATCGCGTCATTCGGGTTCACTGTGGAGCGCAAACATCTTGTGACCTCCGAGGGCACACGGCTCTCGCAGAATATGACGTATGCGCGGATTTCGGTGAGCGGATTCATTAAATCAGACGACGGCATGGAGCTTCCGCTATACAAGACCTACTTCGCATTCGAGCCTGACGGGCTTCCCGACGATGCAACGGTCATTGCCGATGTAACCGAAATGGTCGATAAACTTGTTGAGCTGCGCGACACGCCGGTTGTCGATCCTTATACAGGGCCTGCGATCCTGTCCGGACGGGCCGCCGGTGTTTTTTTCCACGAAATCCTGGGGCACCGTCTCGAGGGACACCGTCAGAAAAGCGAAACCGAGGGGCAAACATTTAAAAACCATATCGGAACGAACATTCTCCCGGAACACATGAACATTGTTTTCGATCCTACAATGAGGACGTACGCCGATACGAATCTCATGGGATATTACAAGTACGACGACGAGGGTATCCGTGCCCGCCCGGTCACGATTTTCGATGAGGGGAAACTCACCGGATTTCTCATGTCGCGCTCACCGATCGAGGATTTTCCACACTCCAACGGTCACGGCCGCGCACAGGCTGGTCATCAGCCGGTATCACGTCAGTCCAATATGATTATAGAAACCTCCGCGCCTGAATCCGGCAAATCGCTCCGCGAGAAACTTATCGAACTGTGCAGAAAGCAAGGAAAACCGTACGGCCTGTATTTCAAGGACGTTCAGGGCGGTTTCACCTACACCGGTAGATCGATGCCCAATTCGTTCAATCTGCTGCCGACCGAGGTTTATCGCATCTACACGGACGGCCGTCCCGACGAACTTGTCCGCGGTGTCGACCTGGTTGGAACACCTCTTGTCGTGCTGTCGATGATCACCGACGCGGGTTTAGACAGCGAAATATTCAACGGCATCTGCGGCGCGGAATCCGGCTCGGTACCGGTAGCGGCGGTATCGCCTCCGCTGCTTATTTCGCAAGTCGAGGTGGAAAAACAAAGTAAATCACAGGATCGTTCGCCTCTTCTTCCCCGACCCGATTCCGGTGGACTCTCGCTGAATGAAACCAAACCTTTCCGGACTGACATGAAATGAAACGAATTATACTGAATTTAGCGCTGATACTGGCTGTATGTGCAACCATATTTGTTCAACCCTCCCGCGCGGCGGTGGGAAACGAATCCACCAGAAACGTTATACTCAGCGCTATGCGCGACGAGATGAAACGTAATCTGAACGAACTGGAAATGGAGAACATGCAGCGGCCGTTTTTCATCAGCTATAATCTTTATGATGTCGAAACCATGGAAATTATCGCGACACTTGGGTCGGCAGTCAAGTCGGACAGAAGCCGGTACCGTACGTTCACAACCCGGCTCATGGTTGGCGATTACCGGCTGAACGACGAGAATTTTGAGGATTCCGGATACAGTTTCGGATCGTCCATGGTGTACGGTTCCAACCGGCTTCCGCTCGAGGACGATTATGATGCAATCAGACGGGCACTCTGGCTTTCCACCGACAACGTCTACAAACGGGCTGTCGAGCTGTACGAACATAAAAAGGCAGCGCTGGAACAGCAGACCGCAGTCGGCGAGACCGCCGATCTTGACGATTTTTCTCAGGCGTCCGCGGTGACATACACAGGCGAGTCCCGCCCGCTCGATTTCGATCGGCAACGTTGGGAACGCGCCGCCTGCGACATCTCGGATGTTTTTGCCGCATATCCAGATATCTATTCCTCGAAAGTCAGGATATTTTTCTACCAGGGGGATATTTTTCTTACAAATACCGAGAGAACAGAGGTAGTCCGGCCGCTGAATCTCGTTTCGGTACAAGTGAACGCGTTCTCACAGGCTGAGGACGGTGAACCACTGACCGATCACATTTCGTTTGTCGTGTCAAATCCCTCCGAACTACCGGATATCGGGGAAATAAAAACTTCGGTACGCCACATGGCGGAGGAACTGATTGCCCTCAGAAAAGCGCCCGTATTCGACGAACTTTATTTCGGACCGGTTATGCTTGAGAATCAGGCAAGCGCGGAATTCTTTTCACAGCGTCTGTTCGGCGGATCGAACGGGCTCATTGCCTCGCGGCGGCCAGTGGTCAGCGATTCGCGAATTCGATTTTCGGGCGATGATTCGCTTGAGGACCGTATCGCGCTCAGGATTTTGGCTCACGATTACACGATTAAAGCCATACCGGGACTGTCGGAATACAAGGGGCAGCCTCTCATCGGCAGTTTCGAGGTGGACGCCGAGGGCGTTATACCACCGGAGGAGATTACCCTTGTCGAAAACGGCATGCTTCTGACGTTGCTGACAAACCGTACTCCGACGGTGAAAATCGCCGAATCAAACGGTCATCAGCGGTATGGAGTAGGCACGGGCTACCGGACATCGAGTACCATCGCGCCCGGTGTCGTCCGAGTATCATCCTCCGGGGGACAGACCTACGCCGACCTCAAAGCGGATTTGCTTCGGCGGGCCCGGCTGGAGGGGCTCGATTACGGCATCATCATCCGCAAACTAAGGCCGAAAAGCAACGGAATCATTTATTACGATCCCATGGTCGATATGGCAATGTCGTACGGCGGCGGTTCCAGAAACTCGCTTACCGAACCGCTGACTGTCTACCGTGTGAGCGTTAAGGACGGCAGCGAGGAGCTTGTCCGATCTGTGAAAATCAGCGAGATCGGTATCGGCACCCTGAGGCATATCGCGGGAACGACCGGCGAGGAATTCGTATATAATACACTTGCTGCGGTCAACGGCAATTCAGGGATTCCGTCATCGTTCATTGTTCCGCAGGCGATCATCCTCGAGGAACTCGAGGTAATGAACAAGAAAAACAGCTATATTCCGAAACTACCGGTTGTCTCGAATCCCCTGTCGCGCAGGTAGGCACAAAAAAAGGTTCCCGAAACATCTCGGAAACCGTTTTTTAATTCTCTGCATCAACCTGCCGCAGCTTAGTCCATGTGAAACACTTCATCAAGAGGCACACAGACCGGCGAGTTGTCCGGATTAATATCCATAAGGTCTGCCATGTAATCCCACCAGCGTTTCATAACCGCTCGCGTCGGAAGAATGTCGGCCGAATTGTCATCGTCAAGTTTCTGCACCGCGAACAGCACGCCGGTATCCTCGTCCAGAAAAATCGAATAGTCGAAAATACCCGCCCTTTTCAGTTCTCCCAAAAGCTCCGGCCATATCTCGTCATGGCGCTTTTTATATTCCGTCTCACAGCCTTTCTTCAGTTTCATGGCAAATGCATTTCGTATCACTGGCTCGCCTCCATACACTACGAACAGACATCCATAGACACTCTATTCGATATAGCAGACTGCATCTTGTTTCATGGTATTTGCATTCATTACTATTCGATTAATATCTGTGATATCCTCGACATCGATGATTTTGATCGCATTGCACCATTCATCCGCTCCATGAATGAGATCAGTCAGTTTGTTATGTGACTTCTCTAAGAACGCTCTATTGACGATATTTTCCTCAAGGTGCGGAAATACAGCGAGATACAGCATTTGTGTCTCGACGATATCGTTGAAAAAATGGGTGCCAAGCGATACATCTGGAATCAGGTTTTCGTTCATCTCAACAAGCTCGCAAATAATTGAAACAGTGTTGATATCTGCGAATTTCACTGGAACGCCAAGCGACGCCATCGACGTGCCCCATCGTCCCGGCCCCATAAGCATAATCGTTTTGTCCTCATCCGTATGCGCTACACGGCCGATCACGGAAGCAAGTGAATACCGTTCGTTTTCCGGTAATTTCCCGTATACCGAGGGAACAACGTAAATGATACGTTCGACTTCGGAAACAAGGCTTGGCCCGATGATTGCACCGTGGGTTTTCAGAACAACATTTTTATCGGGTATCGTTTTCGGAGGTTCGGTAATCTTGCCGCGTTCGCCCATTTGAAGCGGACGGCACTGAACAAGATTGATCTTGTAGCTACCGTCTTTTCTGAAATTAGCGGTGAATTCGGTATCGACGGGATAATCGTATGAATTCTGAAGCGTGCTGAGCAACGTACGCATGTCATCGAGAAAGGTTGTATCTCGGAATAGCTTTTCGAATGTGATCATCCAGTAATTTCGGGTCGGTTTGGTTCCGGGAACATTCAGTTTAGTGCCGACAATTTCAGTTAAATATTCGGGATAGATATCAGTAATCTCGTTGAAATCGCACGATGAAAAACAATTTTCATGAAGATCGAGCACATCGATTCGCCGCTGTGCATACTGCTTCATCTTGTCGAAATTCCGCTCTGGGGAAAGCCCGGGTTCGTTCAACGCCACAACGCGTGTGTAATCGTCATCGTGACGGTCGACCGCTCGTGTCCCGAGTCCGGCGACAAGCCTGAGCATTCCCGATTCGGGATCGATTTTCTCATTCCAGACATACGGATTGAACGACAGTCCGACACCTGCGATCTGCGGATAGAACAAGCTGTCGTAAACAGCGCCGGAAACGCGCTGCACGAGTAGTGCCATTTGTTCGTCGCGGTTCAAAAGGCCTCGGCGGTCGCGGTAGAGGAGCGCCTCTTTGCTCATAGTGCTCGCATATACGCGTCGGACAGCGTTCAGAAACGCTTTGAAACGTTCATCCCGCGTTCCCTGATTTGCACAGAACACACTTTCGTATTTCCCGGAAAATGCATTGCCGAAATTATCCTCGAGCAGGCTGCTCGATCGTACGATAATTGGAGACTGTCCGAACGAATCGAACATTTCCACAAACTGCTGAAGGATGAATTCGGGAAATTCACCGTTCAGAATTCGCTCACGGGCATAATCGATGCCGTCGAAGAGCGTTTCGGAAGAGTGTTGTCGCTGTTTTGCATCCCAGCAGCCATTCAAAACAATATAGGTATAAAACACATCCGATCCGATAAAATACGAATCGTGCACTTCGAGTTTGTCTTTCCAGGCCGGATCGGCCTGAGTTAAAATCGCCCGTGAAAGCAGCATACCGACCGATTTCCCTCCGATAAATCCTGTACCGACCAGACGGCTCCTCACATACAGGATATCAGAGAAAGATAAATACTTCATGGCAAGATCTACAACCCGTTCGTCGCGGGAAATCAGCATATTCACCAGTTTCTTAAATTCGGGCCGGAATTCCTTCTCAGATTTAATGCCGCGCTCAACTTCGTCATACAATGCCTGCGCCTCGATGAACGTTCGATCCCAGACATCAAGCACACCCGCCATCGACTCTTTTGCAGGATTTGACACGGTAGTCTTCATCTCAGACAATGTGGCGCTGTCGGTTACCGGTCGGAATGTCTCGTTTTCCACCACATGCGGAAGATACATTGTCGGCGAATGACGCTGATCGGCTTTCAGGGGGTGAATATAAAGCTCGTCGTTGATATAATACATGTCTATGAAAATCTGAGTGGTGTTTCTAATTCGAGACGCAACCGAAAGGGAGTGATAATTCCTAAACAGCGCAAAATAAGCAAGGGAGTTAATGTTATAGACGTACGGACAAATCAGCACGAAAAAGTTTCCGAGCATAAGATCGCTGTACCAATGTACCGGCAGATCTGACAGACAGTCGAACAAGAAATATGCGCCGCTGCCGGCGTCTTTAATAATTCTTCGAATACTCGCAGTAAATGTCTCAAATCCCATGTCGGGATCGAGATGGTAAATTTCGATTCCGGGATCGTCTTTTAATAATTGTTCGTGAGCTGCGAATCTGAAATAGACAAGTTTCACGCCTTTGCTCACCGCATCGGACGCGTATGATTCCGCAAACGGCTTGTATTCGTCGATTGTATCGACCTGCCAGACCAGATTATCGCCCGGCATAATCATCTGTAGAATATCGTCAAGTGCGGGTTTTCCCGTACTCAACACCTGATAATTATTCATAAATCATTCCTTTTGTATATTATCGTCAAAATAGCAAAATACACAAAAACAGCCCGAAAATCAACGAGAAATGGGGTGTTAAGTCTATTCACGCATCAATCATCGCATACATCTGACTCAGCGATGTTTCTAAACCGTCTCCTGCAATAATACCTGCAAAAACAACATCTTTATAGAGCCCGGACACACAATATCTTGTTTATTTCATTGTCACAAACGTTTCGATTCAATTTTCTCTTGATATCCGCTTTCGGCGTAGGCAATGAGCGGCACCGGATGAAGACCCTGCCGCGCATAGGCTTCCATGACAATCGGGCCGGTGTCGGCGTGGAGAAGCGCTTTCTCGTACTCCACATTGGCCGCGATCAGTTTCATGCCTTTCTGCACCTTCGCGCGTGCGTCCATATCCACAAGCGCCGCCTTGGCCACCGACCGTTTCAGCGCATCGACCGATTTCAGCACCGACGGTATCCGCTGCTCGGTTCGCGCCATCTGATCGAGCGCAAACGCCCAGTTCTTCGCGGGATCGGCATTGAAAATCACATCGCCGGTAAACAACTCGCTGAAAATCCGCGCCATTTCGTAATCGCCCTGCACCGAATGATCGTCATCGGCCGCATACCGTGTATTGAAATGGAATCCGCCGCGAACACCGAACGCAATCAGTGTCGCCACGATCTGCTCTATGTTTGTTCCGTGGTGATGATGCCCCATATCCACAAGCACACCGCCTTTGCCGCCGGCAGTTCGTGAAAGCTCGCGGGCGGTTCCCCAGTCCGGGACCGTGGTGCTGTATGTGCCCGGCTCGAACACCTTGTATTCGTAGAGCACCTTATCCAGCTTTTGTTTGACATCATCCGGCACCGCCTCCCAGAATGCAATCGCACAGTCTTTCATCAGCCCGATCTTTTCCTGAAGTTCCCGCTGCCCCGGATAATTGGTGCCGTCCGGGAACCATATCGTCAAAAGCCCGTTTCCCAGTTCGGCGGCGATTTGCGCTCCGAGTACCTTTTGTTTCACATACCCTTTCCGAATGCCTTCATTCTGCGAGGAAAAGCTGCCGTCCTCGGAACCGGCCAGAAAATATGTCGGGCTGATCGATCCCATGCGTACGCCGTGCTCCTCGAGGTCGGCTTTCACCTTTTTCGCGAGATCGTAATCGCCGGAAACGCCGTCCTTGGAAAAAAACCAGAGAATATGCTGACCAATATCGGGTGTCGATTTAGTCAAACGGTGAATCATGCCAGCATCCTCGGCGATCTCGCGGGTGTTCCGTGCAATACCGCCCGCTCCGGTGCCCTCGAATCGCCCGCCGCCGCCGAATCCGTTCCAGAGCTGCCACGCCGGAACCTCGATCATAAATTTCGACGTGCACTGCACCGCATATTCGACCGCCTCCTCACCGAACGATACTTTCAGATAATCCAGTCCCTTATTTTTTACCGCGTCCAAATCCTGTGCCATAATATTCTCCGTTTATTGGTTTAACCTGTTACTCGTACAATTTTAATATAATGCTATTTTCGTATCTCTTCCCTAATTTTTTCCATGAATACTTTCCGGTATTTTTTGAGTCTGCGGCGGATATCCTCTCCGAATGGCCGAATCTCACAATAAGTGACACCGAGTCTGCTCACATCTACTTCGTAGGGATGCTTGTTCAGACAAGCCGCCTTACCGGTAATCGCTGCGCCGAGCGTTGTGGTTTCGGTCACCGCGTTGCCCGCACGGTCGAACATGGCATAGACATTTTGCCCTGTCAGCGTTGCGATCAACCGCCCCCAGAGCGGATCTTTCGAACCGCCCGCGGTGACCACGATATCCGGCGAGGCACCGTGGGTAAGATTTTTAATCTGATACGCGGTTGTGATCGAGGTGGTCAGATTAGCGGCTATATATGCCCTGCCGGAATGCCCGAAAAACGCCTTCTCGTCAATGATTCGTCCCCGCAGTTCCGGAAACGGTCCGGTCGTATGATTGACCGGATGGATATTGGGAAGCACGAAACAACCGGCATTGTCGAGCACTTCGGCAAGCAGACGTTCGTCGCAGATATCGCCGAATCCTTCCCCCTTTTCCACAGCAAGTTTTTTCACATGTTTGAAATCGTTGCCGCCGCCGTACCGTGCGGTCACCACCGGTTCGCCGTCAACTGTGCCCTGCACGATGATATCGTGAAGGTAGCCGTCCCTCGGGAGTTCGATCTCGCCGCCGATTAAGGCCGCCAACGACCAGCTTCCCGCCTCGAGATGAATAACCGGTGTCCCTCGCTTTTCCGGAAACGCCTGATAAAAGGTAGACATCACCGGCATGTGCGAAAGACAGGTATCATGCCCGCCGGGAACGACCATACAATCACCCGAGATACCGAGAGACGCGGCCTGACCCGGAGGCATGTTCCCTATACGGATATACGCTGTACAGGGCGTTTCGGGTACGAGACGTTTGAAATAATTCAGGTTCATTGCCAGTGCGCTAAGCGTGCCGGGGGATTTGTTGATGTTCCGCGCGCCGGTATGACACATCCAGTAGCTGTGCTCGTTCCCGCAGATTTTCACCGCACGAAAGTAATCGTCACCAAGGAAATGACCGGACAGAAGAGCGCCGTATGTGCCGAAACAGGCGGCTTTCTCGAGCAGCCCGGGCCGTTCGATCTCCTCGAACAGAAAGCGTTTTATCAGTGTCAGACTCCCCTGAAAGTCCCTGACCGAACCGGTTTCGAGGAAGAATTCCCCGGCGTCCCCGGCACGGTCGCGGAATGCCTGCTCGACCGTATCGGAATAGTTCTGCATGTATGAAAGCGTCAGTTCCTCCCCGGGAACCTCCATAAGCGAGTTATCAGGGCCAACAAGCCCTCCCGAGGCGCCACGTGCAACCGGCGCGATCACTGCGACCGTTTTCAAATTGTTGGGAAGCCCGGCGATTGCGCGGTCGAACCACCGGCATTCCTCACCGGTACAGTTGTATGTCAGCCCGCCCGATTCGGTCAACGGTGTTTCAGTGGAAACAGAATGCACGGTCGCCAGTGTTTTGAAATCGAGGGCCTCAAGTTTAATGTTCGAGGCGCCATCCACCGGCACAACAATTGTTTTCATTAATTTCCTTAAAAGATTTTTCGCTTATCGAGATAACTCCGCACGTAATCGATAAGCGCGTGTACTTTCACAGA
>CAZCDQ010000100.1:0-13491 GCA_964497605.1 uncultured bacterium | reverse complement strand
AATAAGATAACCCTTTTGGGTGGGGTTTTCAATAGCAAAAATCGCTCAAGTTAGGATGATAGAACTTTTTCAAAACTTTGATGAAAATGATGCTTTCATGACACAAGTTATCGTTTGCTCAACAAATGGTACTGAAATTACAATTAAAGAGCATCCTGTTATTCGAAGTTTTACAAAAATGGTTTATGATGATGGGTGGATAGTTGAGTCTTTCGATTGGATGAAATGGGATTATAGAAATGAGCTTATTACTAATCCTGGAAAAATATCAAATTGTGATTTAGACGCTATATGCAAGCTAATTACTTCAATTGTTAGGGCAGAACGTTTTTGCGATGGGACTTTGATGTCTGCATATCGAAAAGGCGTCTTCGATGCTATTATTAAACGCCTAAAAGAGCTGTAAAGAAAATAATTGAAAAAGTTTCCAACATTTATTGGATAGATAAAAAAGGCATATCTAAAAAAAAGATATTTTTATTGAATACTGATTTTGGACTTTTTACTCTAATTTTCTACTATATTTAATGACAAAATGACCGAGGATTAATTGTATGTTAAATTTCTTTAATATATTCCCTGAAATTGAAAATAATCTGAATAAGTATAAAGTGCATATGGCAATTGGGAAAAATGTCAAAAGAGAACCATGATTGCTTTATCAAAGAATAGATTTAAAGAATGGCAAGAGTTCCAGAATAATAAAAATTTTGAGCTCAAAATGGGCGCCTTTTTTTATAATGTTTTTTCAGCACATGAGCACTTCCTCTTTATGCCCCACCCCGTTTCGGCAGTATCGGCTCGACAAACAGCACTTTCTCGCGTGTATAGGTTACTTTCCCGGGACCCTGGCCTTTCCGTTTCACCACATATTTCAACTGCGTGCAGGCAACGGGCACAATTGCCGAGGTTTTTCCTTTGGAATAATACGCCGCGATGGATGCCGCACGTTCGACACTCCGCCGGTCGGGTGCGTGACGTCCGTGGGAACGCAGAATGACATGCGAACCGCCGATATTCTGTGCATGAAGCCAATAATCGTTTTTATGCGCCCATTTGAGGAGTTCGCCATTCTCACGGTCGTTGCGCCCGACAAAGATCTCAAGCCCCGTTTCCGACCTGAACCGCCGCGGGAACCGCTCCTCCTCGCCGGGGTCGGAGGAATCATACTGTTTCCGTTTGTGCCGTTCAGCAATCGCTTTCAACTCCTTAATGTCGTCCGTTTTGTCGGCTTGTTCACGTTCTTCCGCAAAAGCCTGCAACCGCGCGTGAAGATTATCGAGCCGTTCCTCGGCGAGTTTTGCCGCGGCCCGTATCTTTTTCGCCCGTTTAAAATACCGTTCTGCGTTGGCGGGGCCGTCAAGTGTTTGATCGAGTTCGAGTTCGATTTTTCCAGCGCCGTAGGGATTGTCGACCTCGACAGATGCCATCCCTTTTTCAATGATATGCACATTAGCAAGGATTGCGTTCCCTTTTTGTTCAAGTTCCTGCGGGTCGGTACCTTTCCCTTTTTCACGTTCGACTTTGGCGATTGTCGAACGGATACTCCGCTCCTCTCGCTTGAGCGCGCCGAGGATAAAGTTTCGAAGGCTCTTGACCTCGAGACCTATTTCACGTCTCCGTGCATACTCCCGCACGGCATCGTCAAGCGTTTCTGTATACTCCGCCGAAACCTCATGCGCAGTCATTTTCACCGGAAAAACATCCCTCGGGAGACCGTCTTGGCCAATTATTAGAGTCGCACCGGCCCCGCCGTCCTCGATGACCGCCACAAGTACCGCCATCAATTTTGCGAGTTCAGCCGCCGATTCACTGGAAACATTTACGGCGGGAATATCCGAATCCTTGTTTGCCTGTGCGGCAGCCTCAAGAGCAAAGTACCTGCTTCCCGCACAAAATCGTTTTCGGACCGTATCGGCAACCGTTTCATCGGAGGATTTCAGTGCGCGGCGAATCGCCGGCAGCGGCAGCCACCTCAGATCAGGATATTCACGTTTCGGCGGTGATTCATACTGAACGCCCGATTTAACAGCGCGTATACTGCTTTCTTTCGCCGACACCTTCCGCACCGCTCCAAGAACCGCGCCATCGCTCCCGACCGCAATAAGGTTTGCGTGACGGCCGGTCATTTCGAAAATCAACTGTGCTCCTGAGTCGAAACGGAATGCGATAACACGATCGCCGGGTGTTATAAAAACACTCACAAGCTGCTGTCTTGAAAATGTATTGCTGTGCCATGTTTTGCCTTTTTTTCGGGGAATGTATTTCGCCTCGACAATCTGGATGTTCGGCATATCGGGAACGCTCGAGAGTTTGAGTGCAGAATCGCAGTCAAATCCCACATATACATCGTACGTATTGTTTAACTTGACCGTCTCAAGCCGCCGGCCGGCGAACCGCCTTTCAATGATTGCCCGCTGAGCTAGAATTGTGTAATAATCCATACGGAATCTCGTGTATTATCGCGAATGTCAGTAAAAAAATCGCAAAGAGATGGCTATTTGTCCTGCGTTAACAATTGTATTATTATATTATATTGTAATAATGTCTATTTTTGTGTCAAAATCATCCACGCCGAAAAATCTCTTTTCATCCACCTTTTAAAATATGGTATTTTTCACCCGCAAATTATATTATTTGCATATTGTGCCGTAATTGTGTAATATAATAACTGAAAGTTCTTAATCCATACTTTTTCAAATGTACGGAATTTCGCTCATGAAAGAAATAACCATCTTCAGAACATGGGAAGAACCCATCGCCGACATGGCAATAGATTTCCTCACCTCAGAGGGTATATCGGCGCTTAAACAGTCCGAGATACCCCGAAGTGTCATGCCCATGACTATGGACGGTATCGGCGAGATCGAAATCCGCGTACCGGAGGACGATGTCGAACGTGCGGTTGAAATCATCGCCGTCCGCTTTTCGGAAAACAAAATCTCCGGAATATCTTCGGGACATGATTCGCTAAACGAGTCGGACGATATTTCAGAATAAGTCGAATTCGACACCCCTCATTTCCACATTTCGATACCGTGCTATCACGAACTCCAATTATCGTTAAATATTGGAGATTGTATCTTGCATTTGTTTTCGCATGAATATCACGAACATGGCTGATTAAATATTTTTGTATCATATTTATATTCAATATATTAAGAATATTTTTCGGATCGCAAATTCACATTAAACGAAATATAACTTGACATGGGCATTTTAAAACACTATAATTCCTACTTGAATACTAATAAATATGGTTTTTATGTGCTCATTTTTTGGAGGAGGAGTTGTGAAATTATCGACTAAAGGAAGGTACGGCACACGCGCCGGTCTTGAGCTTGCGTTGAGATATAATACTGGACCTATCATGGTCCGTGAAATCGCTGCGCACCAGAATATATCAATGAGATATCTCGAACATATTTTAAATTCCCTCCGGTCCTCAGGCATTGTGAAAAGCACGCGCGGCGCAAAGGGAGGGTATGAACTATCGAAAGCGCCTGTTGACGTAACGATTGGCGATATTGTCCGGTCCCTCGAGGGCCCGCTCGATATCGTATCGTGCACAAACGGCATGGAGTGCGACAAAATTTCCAATTGTGTTATGCACTATGTCTGGAAAGATGTCAAAGAATCAATGGAGAGTCTTCTGGACGGCATTACGCTTGAGGATTTGGTAAATAAATATTACGCGCTCAATGGCGGCAAATCTCTTGAGTTCAATATTTGACAATTGCTGCATATACCAGTAAAGGAATAAATCATGGATACCGTTTTCAAAGGATTTGCAACAAAAACCCTTCACGCCGGACACGACCCCGATCCTGCGACAAGCGCCCGGGCGGTACCGCTCTACCAGACAACTTCTTACGTTTTCAACGATACTAAACATGCGGGAAATCTTTTCGCGCTGAAAGAGTTTGGCAACATCTATTCACGCATTATGAATCCCACGAATGACGTGCTCGAAAAGCGGATTGCCACACTCGAGGGAGGCGTTGCCGCACTTGCGGTTGCATCGGGTCAGGCCGCCGAAACGGTGGCGGTGTTGACGCTTGCAGGCGCGGGCGATGAAATTGTCGCCTCGACCGATCTGTACGGCGGCACGGTAAGCCTGTTTGCTCATACGTTCAAACGTCTTGGCATTAGGGTCAGGTTTGTTAAGCCGGGCGATTTCGAAGAGTGGGAAAACGCGATAACCGATAAAACAAAGGCATTTTATGCCGAAACGATCGGTAATCCGAAACTCGACATTGTCGATCTTGAAAAAATCGCGGACATCGGAAAAAAACATGGTATTCCGCTCATAGTCGACAATACAGTCACAACGCCGTATCTTGCCCGGCCGATTGAGCATGGCGCCGCTATTGTGATTCACTCGGCAACGAAATTCATCGGCGGTCACGGCACATCCATTGGCGGGCTTATTGTCGATTCCGGCACGTTCGACTGGGCAGCCTCCGGGCGGTTTCCAGCGTTTGTCGATCCCGAACCGGCATACCACGGTCTTCGGTTCTGGGATACATTCGGAAACCTCACATTCATACTTCGCGCCCGTGTAATTGGACTGAGAGACCTCGGGCCGGCCATGAGTCCGTTCAACGCCTGGATGTTCATTCAGGGACTTGAAACCCTGCCGCTTCGCATGGAAAAACATTCACAGAATTCGCTCGCGGTTGCAAAATTCCTCGAAACGCATGATGGTGTTACCTGGGTGCGCCATGCAGGGCTGGAATCCTCTCCGACATATAATTTAAAAGAGAAATATCTCCCGCGGGGGACAGGCGCGCTGGTTGGATTCGGAATCAAAGGCGGCGCCGATGCGGCGGTGAGGTTCATCGAGAACGTGAAACTGTTCAGCCATTTGGCCAATATCGGCGACGCGAAAAGCCTGGTCATTCATCCGTCCTCCACGACGCACCAACAGCTTTCCGACGATGAGCAGCGTGCTGCGGGTGTAACACCTGATTTCATCAGGCTGAGCGTTGGTATTGAGGATATTGAGGATATCATCGCAGACCTCGATCAGGCGCTTAATGCAGCGGTTTTATAGTTATTTGTCCGATATCGTGATATGACTGTTTCTATTGACCGTTTTATTTCTGAAAACGCGGGAGCGTTTCGCGGCCGTCACGATTATTACTTAGCAAGTTCGCTATATAAAGCGGGTATATGAATGGATAGAAATTCTGTAGGATTGGTGAAAAAGCAGCGGTTCACATTCGGAAGCTCCGAGAAACCGATGAAACTCGAGTCGGGGAACACACTTTGGCCGATCGATGTTGTCTATGAGACCTATGGTGAACCGAACAAAGACCGTTCGAACGCGATACTTATTCTTCACGCGCTCTCCGGCGATGCCCATGTTGCAGGCTATCATCACCCGAATGATACGAGAACGGGGTGGTGGGACGATATGGTCGGTCCGGGAAAAACGTTTGACACCCGAAAATACTGGATTATCTGCTCGAACATTATCGGGGGATGTAATGGCTCGACTGGTCCGGGTTCGACAAATCCTGCGACAAGAGAACCCTATGCCTTAGATTTTCCCATTGTTACAGTCGGCGATATTGTTGACATTCAAAAAATGCTGCTCGATTACCTTGGTATCGAGCGGTTGTATTCTATAATTGGCGGATCGTTTGGCGGATTTCAGGTGTTGGAATGGACGCTCCGGTATCCCGACATGGTCGGCTCGGCAATGTGTATCGCATCCTCCCCGAGGCTTTCTGCCCAAGGGTTGGCATTCAATGCGGTGGGCAGAAAAGCGATAACCAGTGATCCCGGGTGGAATAACGGTAATTATTATGGCACACCGGGACCGTCGCATGGGTTGGCGATCGCGCGGATGATCGGGCATATAACATATCTCTCTGAACTGTCAATGGATTCGAAATTCGGACGGCGTCTCCAGTCGGCGGACCGTTTCTGCTACGACATGAAATCCGAATTTGCAGTCGAATCCTATTTGAATTATCAGGGTCAGCGTTTTACAGAACGGTTCGATGCAAACAGCTATCTCTATATTACAAAAGCGATGGATTATTTCGATATCGAACGAAGTTACGGGCCGATGAATGAGGCATTCAGAGATATCAATACGAAATATCTTCTCGTATCATACTCCTCGGACTGGCTGTTTACGACTGAGCAGTCAAAAGAAATTGTCCGTGCATTGCTTTATAATGACAAAGATGTGTCGTTTATCGAGATCGATTCGCCGTACGGTCACGATGCTTTTTTGATTGAATGTGTACAGCTCTCGAAAATCATTTCACCATTCCTCAAAAGCATGAGCAGCGAAAATAATTGAAAAAGCATGAGCGGCCGGATATGCTTTTCACAAGTTCTGGTATGTCGGCGGCCGGTTGGGTTGCCCAAATACGGAGAAATACATGGCGCTTGATACAGACAAACTGATGCGGGCTGATCGCGACATAATCACCACGATTATCCCCAAGAAATCGAATGTTCTCGATCTCGGCTGCGGCGACGGAGCGCTGCTTGAAGAACTTATACATAAAAAAGAAGTGACCGGCCGCGGGGTCGATATCGACGAGGAAAATATTATCACTGGAATAAACCGCGGGCTTTCGGTGTATATGGGAGACCTGGACGAGGGATTGGGCGATTATCCTGACAACATGTACGATTATGTTATTCTCAACCAAACACTGCAGGTTATTAATAAACCCACATTTGTCATGAAAGAAATGCTCAGGGTCGGGCATTATGCGATTGTCGGTTTTCCGAATTTCGGGCACTGGCGATTGCGGCTGTCCCTTCTGTATACGGGAAGGATGCCGAAATCGAAAGCGCTGCCGTTCGAATGGCACAATACACCGAACATACACCCAACGACAGTACTCGATTTCAAATCTTTTTGTAAGGATGAGCGGATTGAAATTATCAACGAGTACTATCTAATGTTTGGGAAATGGCGAAAATCGTCCGTTCTCAAACCGCTGACAAATGCATTTGCCATAACTGCAATGTTTGTTCTCACACGGCAGCAATAACAAGGAGGAGACATATTATGCTTTATAAAAATATTACCGAAACAATCGGCGGAACACCGCTTGTCATGCTCAATGGTGTCACCGTGAACGGCCAGAAAGTGGCGTTGAAAATGGAATCTTTCAATCCGCTTTCCTCGGTGAAAGACCGTATTGGTCTAAGTATGGTCAATGCCGCCGAAAAGGACGGTACGATAATACCGGGCAAAATCATTGTCGAACCCACTTCCGGTAACATGGGAATCGCACTTGCGTTTATATGCGCCGCACGGGGATACCGGCTGATTCTTACCATGCCGGAGAGCATGAGTACTGAACGCCGCAATCTGCTGACATTTTTCGGGGCAGAGCTTGTTCTGACACCAGCCGAACGAGGCATGAAAGGCGCAATCGACAAAGCCGTCGAGATCGTGGACGCGACATCTGACGCCGTCATGCTTCAGCAGTTTAAGAATTCCGCAAATCCCGATACCCATCGTAAAACCACCGCCGAAGAGATTTGGGAAGATACCGAGGGCAAAATCGATATCTTTGTCGCAGGCGTGGGAACCGGAGGAACATTGACTGGCGTAGGTGAAGTTTTAAAAAAATACAACCCCAACATCAAAATCGTCGCGGTTGAACCATCCGGGTCACCGGTTTTATCAGGCGGCACTCCCGGCGGTCATAAAATTCAGGGAATCGGCGCCGGATTTGTGCCTGACGTTCTCAACACCGACGTTATAGACGAAATTATTACTGTTGAAAACGACGATGCGATGGAAATGTCGCGGCAGCTCGCTTCAAAGGACGGTATCCTTGTCGGGATAAGCGCTGGTGCAAACACATTTGCATCGTTAAAAGTGGCGCAAAGGCCTGAAAATAAAGGGAAATTCATCGTAACTGTGGGGTGCGACACGGGCGAGAGATATTTATCCACCGAGCTATTCAAGAAGAGCTGAAATGCCCAAAAATAGCACCCCGAAAGCCCTGTGGAAAACTTGTGCATAATCTAAAGGGCTTTTTTTGCACCGGAACGGTATTTCGTTCGTTTAATACATACATAATAACGGGAGCATATATGGGATATAGACGATGTTCTGGATGGTCTGTTATAAAAAAATGAAGATATTGCAGAAATGTATATTGAGTTTTCCGGTGAATCATTTTATATTTTGGATAAATTGTAATAATAAGGATAAATGACCGGTCATGAAACACTCTATACTATCAAGTCTCAATACCTGGGACGCAAAATTATTTTCCATGATATACCATATGAGCGGACGTAAGAAAGTGGATTGGTTTTTATATCATTTGTCGCGTTTAGGGGACGGTTATGTCTATGTACTCCTCGGTCTGCTCGTTCTCATTTTCGATTTCGAAGTCGGACGGAAGCTGTTTCCGGCGGGTCTCATCGCGTTTGTGATCGACATGTCGGTCTATTACTATCTGAAACACAAAATACGGCGTGTCCGGCCGTTCGAATTCAACACCAATATCAAATCGCTTATCAGGCCGCCCGACAAATTCAGCTTTCCCTCGGGTCATGCTGCCGGCGCGTTTCTTGTCGCGGTGATAATGGGGCAATTTTATCCGCTTTTGTCTATGTCCTATTATCTTCTCGCCTCTTTAGTCGGTTTTTCCCGTGTCTATAATGGCGTTCATTTCCCGAGCGACGTTGTTGCCGGCATGGTTATCGGATTCACCAGCGGTAAAATCGGCCTTGTCATAATCCTTTAAGCGCTGAAACCGCATCCACAGACCGTCGTTCACCACATATCCGGAGAATGATATATGATTGAGAAAGAACGATGCCCGAATTGCGGTCATGTAACCGAACGGTACAAGAATCCGTATCCGACGGTCGACGTAATAGTCGACATCGGCGGCAGAATCGTGCTCATCAAACGAAAAAATCCGCCGGATGGTTGGGCTATACCTGGCGGATTTATCGATTACGGCGAGAGCGCTGAGGATGCCGCTGTCCGCGAGATCAGAGAGGAAACCGGTCTCAAGATCACTGACTTGAAACAGTTTCACACCTATTCTGCCCCCGATCGCGATCCGCGGTTTCATACGATTACCGTTGTTTTTACCGCCGAAAGCGACGGTATTCCTGTTGCCGGGGACGATGCTGCCGAGGCACAACTGTTTGACCGCGACAATCTCCCGTCGCCATTAGCGTTTGACCACGAGCAGGTGCTCTGTGAATATTTTGATGCTGGATGTAAAAAAATGAAGTTTGAATAATTAATATTGTGCCTACGTTAAAAATAAAGATAACAATAGTCAATTGTTGAGCGCCATGAAAGTTTGTGCCATACGACATATCACTGCACTTCTGATTATCTTTCTTGTGGCGGCTATTCCCGTGGGTATCCACCAGTTTCACAACCACGAGGATGTCCATGTCCACCACGATTGCCCTGTGCATCAGTGGGAAAGCACATTCGTTGCAATATATGTGTTGCTTTTCTGCTTTCTTGTTTTTTTGATAAAGCATTCTTCCAAAGCTCCTGAAACACAGGGGCGCCTTTGCATTACCCCTGTATGCGGATTCAATCGCCGCGCCCCGCCCCTGACATACTCCTGATCTATCCACCAACATAATCATCGCGTATCGTTTTATTTCGGGCATTTCCATGCCCTGCCGGAGCGTTGCGCCTTTACAGGAGTATTTTATGAAACGATTAATTTTTATCGGTGCTGTCGTTCTCGCTTTTTTTGCGGGAGGCTGCGTCTTTGATGACGAAAAAAATGATCCAACGGCCCCGCAGCAGGATCATTTCGAAGCGGAAGGGATCGTTCTTGTCGATTCCGGCGTTCGCTTTTTCTACATGTTCCGCGGACAGATTGACACTTCAGAGGGGAAAGTAGACACGTTGGTGATACCCGTCGGTCTCAGCCCGCACTGGGAAATCAAATTCCTCGATGAAAACGAGCAGGAGATCGACCCTCCCGATGACGCTAACAAGAGTTTCGGATGGGTCATCGCCGACCCATCGATTGTTGAAATATACCGCCATGACGGCCAGGAATGGGAGTTTCACCTGAACGGCCTCAAGGTCGGTGAAACGACTATCGAATTCAGGGTTATGCACAATGATCACTATGATTTTCATACACCGACTATCCCGGTCTCGGTCCGCAATCTCGAGGGAACACACGGCCCGCCAGTCGGCGTACGGTTGTATGACGAGGAATCCGATACGTTACTTGCCACTGCGTCGCTTTTGTCTGATGGCGAGACAACTGGTAAACTGCATGTGCCGCATGAGGGTGAAACCGATCATATTGAAGCTGTGTTTTATGATGCCCAGAATCGTGAATTCGCACCGCCGGTTCCTCCCCACGCCCTACAACTTGTTGCCGGTGACAGCACGATACTTGGTGTCGAACAGGCGTCGGCACCGGAACATTGGGCGTTCCGCCTGACCGGAAGAGCAGAAGGAGAGACAACTCTCCATCTCGTTATCCTGCATGACGGCGCGGTCGGCAAAGAGTTCACGCCGATACCGGTCCATGTCGGCGAACATGAACAAAGCGGCGATCATTCCCATTGATGTTCAGTGAACATGAGCGGGTATGTTATGCAACATATGTTCCCGCTCATGATTTTGGAGAATTCATGAAAAATGTAACGGTAATATTTGTTTACTTTCTGTTCTTTCTTTCCGCCGGTGAGAGTTACGCGGAAAAAAACGAATGGAAGATGGTACGAGGAAGGGTGCTGGACATTGAGACCGGGTCGCCGGTACCCATGGCGAGCGTTCGTGCGGGAGATAACGGCGCCGGTGCTCTTGCGGGTGAGGACGGCACGTTCCGACTTCGCCTTCCCTACGGTGAAAACAACCTCATACTGTCCCGTGCGGGCTATGCACGGTTAGAGAAGAACATAACGGTGAGTGACACCACCGATACGCGGCTCATTTTCTTTCTGGAACCCTATGTATACCGTATGGAAGAAGTCACTGTTAAAGGTGGTGGTGACAGTTCAGCGTTGAAAGAGATACACGAGGAAACCACTGTCCTGAGCGGAGAGGAACTTCAGCAGAATGTAGGCGTCTCACTCGCTGAGACGATGAAAAACCAGAGCGGCGTCGCCATGCAGAGCATGGGGCCTGCGCCTTCGCGCCCAGTTGTCAGAGGGATGAGTGGCGACAGAGTTGTCATCGGCCGCGAAGGTCTCGGTACAGCCGACCTCTCGGCCACATCTCCCGATCACGCGGTGACGGTTGAGCCGTTCACGGTAGACCGTATAGAGATCATCCGGGGTCCCGAAACGCTTCTGTATTCTCCGGTCACCATCGGCGGAATAATAAATACACGGACGGAGTCAATACCACGGAGGTTACCGGGTTCGATAACAGGCACACTGGGAACATACGGAGAGACAGCCCGTCAGGGTGGTCTCGGCGCTGCAACGGTTACCTTGCCGGTCGGCACGTACGCCCTGCACGGCGAGGCAACCTCGAAACGAACCGGCGAGGAACGGACGCCGTCGGGAACACTGGACAACACCTCCTTGCTGAACAGGACCTACGTCCTTGGCGCATCACGGATATTCGAGCACGGCCACGCGGGAATAAGTATCGATGAGTACAAATCGGAGTACGGCATTCCGGGCGGATTTATTGGCGGGCATCCCAATGGTGTGGATATCGATATGCTCAGGCGTTCGTTACGCTTTTCGTCATCCTGGGCGCCGCAGGACAACCGCATGCGCAATCTTACATTCGACATTGAGCGAACATATTACACCCACATCGAATATGAATCCGCTGGCCATGTGGGTGCGGAATTCCTCCAGAAACATTACACCGCGAAATCTACGATGACGCTTGACACGTTTTCAGGTGAAGGAACAACCCGCCTGTCAGCCGGATACCGGTATCGCGATCTCGAAATGGGCGGTTATGTGTTCACCGCGCCGACACGGATGAATGCGTTTTCGGCTGCAGTGTATCATGAACAGGATATCCACATCATGGAGCTGCACATCGGCGGACGGTACGACCACACCGGTTACGATCCCCGTGTGCCGAGTAATGAGCAGGATACGGGAAATGCACGCGACCGTTCGTTCAATACTGTTGCAGCATCGGCTGCGGTCGTGTATCCGTTCAGCAGCCGATTTACCGGTGGGGTGACGCTAAGCCGTTCCGCACGGGTGCCGACGGTAGAGGAGTTGTATAATGAGGGGCCCCATCTCGCCGCATACTCTTATGAGACCGGCAATCCGACACTCGGCACCGAGTACGGCACGGGTCTCGAAGTTTTCGCCCACTGGGACGGTGATAAGGTCTCTGCCGTTCTCACCGGCTACGTGAACGAGATGAACTCATACATTGTATTCCGGAATACGGGCGAGATCAACTGGCAGCAGATACTTCCCATCTACAGTGCTGATGCAGTCGATGCCCGTCTCGTAGGTTTTGAAACCAATTTAAAACTAACAATATCACCATCATTTACATTGGATATGCAGGCACATTACACGCACGGCAGTAATCTCGCCGATAATCTGCCGCTACCCATGATTCCACCGCTGAAAACAGTGATTGACACCCGATGGGAACAGTCGAGTCTGCTCATCGGTGTCGAAATGGAAGGGGCGGCGGCACAAGATAGGATCGACATGTTTGAAGAGAAAACTCCCGGTTATACGATTGTCAGACCGTATATCCAAAAAACGTTCTTTCAAGCTGATATCATCCACAGGTTAACTTTATCGGTCGACAATGTTTTCAATACCGAATATAGAAATCATCTTTCAAGGATTAAATCAATTATGCCTGAAGCAGGGCGGAATGTACGATTAAACTATAAATTGTTATTTTAATATGCGCTACGTACTAACCTGCTTATTGTGTTAATAAAAACGTAGGGGTTTGATTAATCATACCCTTACATGTATTTAGACATAATTAACATGGGTTATTACATTTCAATCCTGTTAATCCTGTTAATCCTGTCCATCAAATAAAAAACTTATGTTTCCCCGATGATCTCCACAACCGCATCGCCGTTTCTGATCGGCTCGTCGCTGAACTCGACACCGAGGCCGGGCCCCTCCGGCGGCGTTACATATCCATCCACCGGCTTCGGGACATTTTTGATGAAATACGGGAATATGTTATTGTACATCTCCCAACTGCTCTCGGTGATATAGCAGTTCTTCGCCGCCGTTCCGAGATGGATGGACGACATCCAGAGCACGCACCCGCCGAAATTATGGGTCGCAAACGGAATGTAGTAGGCATCCGCCATATCGACAATCTTTTTCGCCTCGGAAATGCCGCCGCACCATGCGATATCGAGAATAATGATATCCGCCGCCTTAGCGTCGAGCACCTCGCGGAACCGGAATTTCGTGGCAAGGCGTTCGCTCACCGCGACCGGGCAGGATGTATCGCGGCACAGGACCGAATACGCCTCCATATTGTCCTCGCCCAGAATATCCTCGAGCCACATGACATCGTATGGT
>CAZCDQ010000099.1:0-13598 GCA_964497605.1 uncultured bacterium | reverse complement strand
AAAAGAACTCGAACAGTATGAATATGAACTGCTGTTTGTCGATCTGCGGCTGGATAACATTTCCGGCATCGACATTCTAAAAAAGTCAAAAGAGATTAAGCCGCTTTCCGAGGTTCTTATCATTACCGGATATGGAAGCGAGGAAACGATTCTTCAGACACTTCAGCTGGGCGCAATCTCATATATCCAGAAACCGATTTCATTCTCAGAGATCAAAGTACATGCCGATGAGGCTCTCGCGAAATATAGGTTCAATTCAAAAACACAGGAATTCAGATCAAAAGTATCGCATATCTTTAAGAATTATACGAAACATTTTGACGATATTGTTCATCTCGACAAAATGTCTGAATTACTGAATATCACCATCGATATCGATGCGCTTGCCGATTCGATTCTTAAAGGCATTGCCCCTCTGATTCCCGAAAAATATTATTCATTTCTTTTTTTCGACGACATCAACAAGGAAATGATAATAAATGCCGATATAAAAACTTCCAAAAAAGCGGTCGGAATGATCCAGACGGCGGTGAAAGAGCATTTTGAAAAATTGACGAATAAAAAGATTGGCAAAGACTGTAATATCAGCGTGTTAGGCTCCCAAAACGGGGAAAATGATGCTGCAAAAGACGTGAAACTAAACCATGTTTTCGTACCGTTTCTTATCGAGAACAATATCGGCGGCATACTCGGGGTTTCGGGAACGCAAATCGAGGATGCCGATTATGTGCGGGATATTCTTCATATCGTCTCCAGCCGCATTTCAGCTGTACTGACAAACGCAACACTGCACCGCAATACGAAACTGCTGGCGTTGACGGACGGATTGACCGGCCTTTTGAACCGCAGCGCCTTCCATGACCGTCTCGAGCAAGAATTTCAGCGTTATCTTCGATATGGTTCGTATCTTTCACTCATCGTTGCCGATTTTGATAATTTAAAAGAGATCAACGACAATTTCGGTCATCCGGTTGGCGACGAGGTGATTAAAAAAATCGGCGATATTTTCAGGGAAACTTCCCGTGAATCCGATGTGCTGACCCGCTACGGCGGCGATGAGTTTGTAATTGTTCTTCCCCAGACGAATTCAAGCAATGCTATCAACATGGCCGAACGTATCAGAGCGAAAATCGAAGAATGGCCATTCGAAGTAAACGGGCACGATTTCAAGTGTACCATTTCGCTCGGCGTTGCAACAGTACCCGGCGATAAGATCAATTCCTCCGAGGACCTCCTCGAATGCGCCGACCGTGCGCTGTATGAATCGAAACGGTCCGGCAGGAATATGGCGACCCTGTATAAATAATGCAGCCGCCGCTGCTTACAGATTCGATGTCCCGGCCGATTTCGAGCGTTCCCCCGTTTTATGTCCCGAACCAAACTGAATAATTATCACATTTGCTTTATATAATCATGTGTCATTTGTTAAAAAATTGTTCTATCGTCGTTCAGCACAGAATCAGGTTGAAAAATTGTTCGAATTTGAACATATTTTGCAATACTTTTGTATTGCTTCATAAATAAACATATTAAATAAAGGACTATTTAGCATTGAATCTTTTGAAAAAAATTAAAGAATCGATGTCGAAAACCCGGAAAGAACTGTTCGGAACGCTCAGAAACATTCTGCCGGCCGGGGGCGATATAACTGACGATATCCTTGACGAAATAGAGGAAGCGCTCTATGGCGCTGATCTCGGTGTGCATGCGGTCGACAGGATTATCGAGGACCTTCGCGAAAATGCCGCCCGGATAAACAGAAACGAGACAGATCCGTTTGAGGTTATAAAAAGTACGGTATTGGATATCATCCAGCGATTCGATACACCTTCCACACTGAAGCCATCGGATGATGTGCCGTATGTAATTATTGTTGTCGGTGTGAACGGGGTGGGAAAAACTACAACCATCGGGAAGCTTGCCATGCGGTTCAGAGATGAGGGGAAATCGGTTCTGCTTGCGGCATGCGACACATTCCGGGCAGCCGCAGTCGAGCAGCTCAGTGTCTGGGCGGAGCGTTCAGGCTCGGAATTCATTAAAGCACACAGCGGCGCCGATGCGGCGGCGGTTGCATTCGACGCCATATCACGGGCGAAAGCGCGGGCTACCGACGTCGTTATCATCGATACCGCGGGACGGCTCCATACGTCCTCGAACCTTATCGAGGAATTGAAAAAAATCAGACGAGTTCTCGTGAAGGCGGATAACAACATACCACAGGAAACGTTGCTTGTACTCGACGCGACAACAGGGCAGAATGCGCTGTTGCAGGCCGAAACGTTCCACCGTGAACTCGGGGTGACCGGCATTGCCCTGACAAAGCTGGACGGCACCGCGAAAGGCGGCATCGGGGTGTCGATTATCGATAAGCTGGGTATACCGGTAAAACTGATGGGCATCGGGGAGGGAATCGAAGATTTGCGCGATTTCGATCCGGAACTGTATGCAGAGGCGCTTTTTTCGGATGAAAACGCCTATGGAGACATATAAACAGCAAGCATGGCTGTGAGAGACTATTATCTTCCTGCTTGGCGTACTCATTCAAATATTCAATACTATATTCACAATAAGCAGGCATTAAACGAGTGAAGTCTGCGGAGCAAAACAGACGCTCATTATATTTTCTGACGTTGAGATATTGAAACGAAATCGGGAGATAACATGCTGAATGGCAGCGTACTCCTTCTAAACCAGAATTTCATTCCGCTCACGGTCTGCAGTGCGCGGCATGCAGTGGTGATGGTATGGAGCGGTAGGGCGGAAATTGTGGTGAGTACCGGAAAATATATCCAATCGGTCTCACAGCGGTTTGATATACCATCCGTTATCAGGCTGCGTGTTTATGTTAGCATTTCATACCGGTTTAACGTACAACTCACAAAGCAGAACATTATCAAACGCGATCGTGGTATCTGCCAGTATTGTGGTAAATCGGAGGACCCGATGACAGTGGATCATGTCGTTCCGAAATCGCATGGCGGCGACGATAGCTGGGGGAATCTCGTATGTGCTTGTTCACGGTGTAATAATAAAAAAGATGATAATACACCTCAGGAAGCAGGCATGAAACTTTTGAGCAAGCCAAAAAAACCGAATTTCGAGACATTCCTTGTGTCTCATAAAATACAAATTCAAAATTCGTGGAATATGTTTTTGAAAAAACAGATGAAACCCGTATGATCGATAGTACCGAGTATCACAATAACCCCGGAGATGAGGCGCAATCCGAAGACGCGGCTCATGAATCTCCTCTGAACGGTAAATTCCGTGTAAATCTCTCGGTTTTCGAAGGGCCAATCGACCTTTTATTGTATCTGGTCAAGAAAAACGAGTTGGATATCCACGAGATTTCACTATCGCAAATAACGAAGGAGTACCTCGAGTATGTCGATCTGATCAAAATGATCGATATCGAAAGCGCCGGCGAATACATTGTGATCGCCTCGACAATGCTTAAAATCAAAGCCCGGAGCCTTTTTCAGGCGCCCGAAGGGGCTGAGGGTGAGGAAGAGGAGCTTTCCACCCGGGACGAGTTGATCAAATACCTTATGGAATTCGAAAAACTGGGCGGTGTCGCGGAAAAGCTGGCGGAAAAGGAGGAGGAACGGATCGGTATATTCCCGAGAGGCGGTGAACGGAGCCGGATTTCTGAATTTCAGCAGACGGAAAAATCCGAACCCGATTATATGCTGTTCGACCTTCTCACCGCGCTCAGGGATGTTCTTAAAAATGCTCCGAAAGTCTCGACGCACGATGTCGAGCTTTTCAATGTGACCTCAGAAATGAAACAGCAAGAGATTCTAAATATCCTCTCGAAAAAAAAGGAAATCGATTTTATAGAGCATGTTACCGGACAGCCGAGGCTTGTCATTGTTGTGACATTTGTCGCTATGCTCGAGCTTATAAAGGAAAAAAAAATATCGATCCGTCAATCGAAACAATTTGGAAGAATCGTGATTTATGGAAGAGCAAATAACGAAGTCGAGAATCATTGAGGCGGTGCTGTTCGCATCCGACTCGCCGGTCGATCCTGAAAAGCTCGAGGAGATTATCGGGAGTCCGTCTGATATTCCCATTCTCATTACCGGCCTGAACAAGGAGCTTGAGAGGGAAGGACGGCCGTTCAGAATTGTCGAGGTTGCCGGCGGGTATCAGTTCGAGACATTGCCTCAGTACGGCATTTTTGTTGAAAAGCTGTATCATACACGTGGGCGCCCGAAACTTTCGCGGGCATCTCTTGAGACGCTGGCGATCGTTGCATACAAACAGCCCATATCCAAAGCCGAGATCGACGCGCTCAGGGGGGTGGATTCGGACGCCTCAATCAAGACGCTCCAGAACCGCGATCTCATCGAGATCAAAGGCCGTGCTGAAACGCTCGGGAAACCCCTGCTTTACGGCACAACACCGGAATTCCTGCGCTATTTCGGGCTGAACAATATCAAAGACCTTCCAGGCGCTGACGAGCTTGCGTCAATGTTTGACGGTACCGAGCTGGAGGAACCGATTGCCGATCAGCTTTCGTTCGATACCACTGCTGAACAGTCCGAAGCTGATTCGTCTGGTCAGAATGAATAAAATCCCTTTGCGCGGTATATTCTCTTCATGGCGATATAAACGTCCGGTACGTGTCGTTAATACATGTAATAGCAAAACAAATATTAACTGAAAGGATCATATTATGAAATCGTTACACAGCATATGCAGATGGACGTTTAACGCCGGTAAGGGAGGATTCGTTCCCGATGATATGCGCCCGGAATGGGGCGGAGACAGTTTCGACACAGTTGCAATGATCGAACTAGTCGCCGACAGGATCGTACCGCGGATGCCGGATAATGTCAAACTCGGTATCGAACTACACTACGACAACGAGGTTGGTGACGATACAGCTCCTGCAATCGCCGATGCGCTTGTCGACAACAATCTGGCGCTTGCCATGATCACGCCCGGCGCTCATGGTCACTGGGGCTACGGCGGCATTTCGTCGCTGGATCCCGCCGAGCGGAAAGCCACCGAAGAATTTGGTGCGAGGACAGTCGAACTTGCGTATGGTGCGATGAAAAAGGCTTGGGATTCCGATATTCCGCCGACGTTAGTTCTCTGGAACGGCTCGTTTGGTTACGATATTGCCACAATCGGCATTAAACAGATGTATCAGAATCTCAAGGAAAGTGTGGCGAAACTCTGTAAAATCGACACAGAAAAAGGCGGCGAACTCTATATCGGATTCGAACCGAAGCCTAACGAGGGGCATCCCGCTATGCTGATTCCAACAGTCGCAAGCGTACTTGTTTTTTGGAATAAGCTCGAAAAAGAGTTTGGAGTATCGGCCAATAAAAAGGGTGTGAACAAGGAATTCGGGCATTCCGAGATGATCGGGCTCGATCATGTGTACGATTCGGTCGAGGAACTCGACAACGATGCCATGGTGCACATGCATCTGAACAGCCAGGGCTATAACGACGGTATCATTCTCGGCGGTCCGGGCAAATACGACATCGATCACGGTACCCGTGTCAACGGGATGAATATCGCCATCGCTGGGCTTATCAAGAAAGCCGGTTACAACCGATGGAAAGGGCACGACATGCAGACACGCGCATACGACAGCGTCGAGCAGGGTATCGACCGTGTGGTTCGCAGTGTGCTGAGCTGGGAGGCCTGTGCAAAGGCCGCTGATGAGATCGACGAAACCGCGCTCATGAATTGTCTCGCCGCCCGTGAAACGGCAAAAGCTGAGGATATCATGCGCGGAGCTCTGGTGAGCGCCCAGCAGCATTTCGACCGGATGTATAAGGGATAATCCATCGAACGAGGAGGTTCCCACTTTTCAATCCAAACGAACGGAGACTGACGATGGTATCGGTGAATATCAGGAATGTGACCAAAACGTTCGGCGATGTTACCGCGGCGGACGATCTGTCGCTTTCTGTGCCCGAGGGAAGCATTTACGGTTTCATAGGCCCAAATGGATCGGGGAAAACAACAACGCTCCGTATGATAATGAACATTTTCTATCCCGACAGCGGCGCCATCGAACTGTTCGGAAGCGAAATGACCGGTGCGTGCAGCGACCGCATCGGATACCTTCCCGAAGAACGCGGGCTGTACCGCAAGATGAAAGTCCGCGATATACTCCGATTCTACGGCGAACTGAAAAGCGGACGCACTGTCAACAAAGAGATCGACGAATGGCTTGAAAAGTTCGACTTGGCCGGCTATGCCGATAAAAAGGTCGAGACGCTCTCAAAGGGCATGAGCCAGAAAGTGCAGTTTATAGCGACAGTTGTGACATTGCCCGATCTCATTATTCTCGACGAGCCGTTCAGCGGCCTCGATCCGGTCAACATGGACATTCTCCGCGAATCGGTGCTTGACCTTCAGGCACAGGGTAAAACGGTGATTTTCAGCACCCACGATATGAGTGTCGCCGAGAAAATGTGCGACTACATTTTCATGATATTCAAAGGGAAAAAGGTACTGGACGGTACGCTGACCTCCATTCAGGACACATACCAAAGCGATACGATAAAAGTCAAAACCTACGGAGGCGTAAAAGCACTGCAGGGTATTCAGCATGTTGAAAAAATCAACGATTTTGGTCAGTATCAGGAATTACGGATTACGCCCGGCTGCGATACACAGCGGCTTCTGAAAGAGATAATGGCAAAAATCACGGTCACAGGTTTCGAGGTCGCAAAGCCCTCGCTGCACGATATCTTTGTGCGGATAGCGGGGAAAGAGGCGAAGGAGGCGGTCAATGCGTAAAGCGCTGAAAGTCGCGGCCCGCGAATACAAAGCCATAGTAAAGACGAAGTCGTTCATCGTTATGCTTGTGCTTGTGCCGATTATGATGAGCGGAGGCATCATTGCGAGCATATTCGCCGAAAAGAATGTTGATACCAAAGATAAGAAACTCGCAGTCATCGACCGGTCGGGAGTACTTGCCGATACGCTTCTGGATGCGGCAAAAGCCCGGAATGAAAACGAGATTTTCGACAAGGAAACCGGAAAAAAAATTCAGCCGAGGTATGTTCTCGAGATAATTGAGCCGAATAACGATGATCCGTCAGGGCAGCGTCTGGAACTGTCTAACAGAATTAGGAACGGGAACCTTCACGCTTTTGTGGAGATAGGAGAGAACATTGTGCATCCGACCGATCCTGAAACCGGCAGTGTCAACTATTACGCGCAGAATGCGGTGATGGACTATATGCGGCGGTGGGTGGAACGGCCGATCAATAATAAGCTCCGTGAATTGCGGTTGAAAGATGCCGGGGTAGATGTTTCGGAAGTCCCGGAACTTTTTATGTGGCATGGTGCGAACAGTATGGAGCTTGTGTCTGTGGACAGGGATACTGGTGAACTGTCCGATGCCCGCCGGAGCAACGAATTGGAAACGGTTCTCATTCCTCTCATTTTTTGCATGTTTATGTATTTCATGCTTATGCTAGTGTCGCAGTCTTTGCTTTCTTCAATCATCGAGGAGAAGACACAGCGGATTGCCGAGGTACTGCTCGGTTCTATCAGGCCGTTCGAATTCATGATGGGCAAGCTTATCGGCGGCGCATGGGTCGCGATTACCGCGATCTCGGTGTATATTACCGGCGGATTAGGTTTCATATACTACCGCGGATTCGAAGAGATGATACCGTTTGAATTGCTGCCGTGGTTTTTCTTATACATGATTCTTGCCATACTCATGTACGGTTCCATCGGTGCGGCGCTCGGCTCGCTGGCGGGCGACGCGAAAGACGCCCAGTCGCTTGCGTTCCCGGCAATTCTGCCGCTGATTCTTTCCCTGTTCCTGTCAGTATCGATCATGCGCGACTCTTCGAGCGCCTATGCGGTTACGATATCGCTGATTCCGATATTCACTCCACTGGTGATGATGTTCAGGATGGGTTCGCCAGAGATTGTCCCGCTCTGGCAACAGTTTGCCGGCATAGCGGGGGTTCTTGTTACCGCTGTATTCTTTGTCTGGCTCGGAGGCCGCGTATTCAGAATCGGGCTGCTTGCGCAGGGGAAAATGCCGAAACTGCGCTATGTGATTCGGCTGGCGATCAAGGGATGATATGAGGCTCAACCGCTACATCTCCGCCAGCGGCGCCGCGTCACGGCGTCACGGCGAAAAAATCATCCGCAGCGGCCGTGTCACGGTAAACGGCAGCATCGCGACCGATCCTGCGCTGAATGTCGAACCGGGACACGATACGGTGCTTCTGGACGGCATACCGCTTGTCATTAATCCCGAAAAACGTTATTATATCCTCAACAAACCGGTCGGTGTGATTGTTACGAGAGACGATACCCACTGCCGCAGAACGGTTATGGATCTGATGGGGCCGGAAACAAAGGGTGTGGTTCCGGTGGGACGGCTCGATGCTGATACCTCGGGAGCGCTGCTTTTCACCGATGACGGCGATATGACACACCGGTTGCTGCATCCCTCCTATGGCGTTGATAAGGTTTACCGTGCCATTGTCAGGGGCAATGTCGGTGACGAAAGCATAGGTAAAATCGGCGAGGGACTGGTGCTCGAAGACGGGCCAACTGCACCGGCGGTGATGAAGATAGGCGACCATGGAGAGGATGCATCGATTGTTGAATTGACCATCCATCAGGGCCGCAAACGTCAGGTACGCCGCATGCTCGGCCATGTCGGCCATCCGGTGATCGAGCTTGAACGGCTGTCGTTCGGCGGTCTTACTTGTGATGATTTGAAACGAGGCGAATACCGTGAATTGACAGCGGATGAGGTCAATAATATTAAGAAACGGGTAAAACTTTCGTAGGATATTTATCCTGACTAACTCCGCGCATGTTGCAGTTATTAAAGTTCTCGGGACGATTCCTCTCTCTATCTATAGAGTGGGATCGAGGAGTAAGTCTAGGGAAGCGCTGCCCTACAGGTGAATTAGGGATGTCGAACACAGAGGTTCCTTCTGCAACACGTAATCTGAGGAATTATTCAACCAGCCTTAATCTGTGGTTAGGCTTTGTGCTTTCTTCTGAAACGGAGACAACATGAAAAGAGAAAAACCGATTGTTGCCATCGACGGTCCTGTTGGGGCGGGAAAAAGCTCAACCGCGAAACAGGTAGCCCGCGAGCTTGGTTTTGTGTATGTGGATACCGGCGCAATGTACAGGGCGATAACGGTAGACGTTCTAAATCACGGTATCGACCCCAACGATGAGGAGGCGGTGAAAGAGATTGCCGAAAAGTCGTCGGTTGAACTGGTGCCGGGCAAGGACGGCGCTCAGCGGACTCTGCTGAACGGTGTGGATGTGAGCACACGAATACGCGACAGGGATGTGACACAGATGGTTTCCGCGGTGAGCGCGATGAAAGCGGTCAGAGAGAAAATGACCGAAATGCAGCGTGAAATCGGTAAAAAAGGCGGCATTGTTATGGAGGGTCGCGATATTGGAACGGTGGTTTTCCCTGACGCCGAATTCAAACTTTTCATTGAGGCGTCCATCGATGTGAGAGCCATGCGGCGTCATAAAGAACTTGCCGAAAATGGAGTTTTTGTTAATATTGAGGATTTGAAACATCAGATCGGTGAACGCGACCGGCTGAATACCGAGCGTGAAATCGCCCCGCTCAGAAAAGCCGATGATGCCATAGTCATAGACAACTCCGATATGACGTTAGACGAGCAAGTTGCAAAAATCATTTCAATTGTCCGCGGGAGCAAGCATGACTAACGACACAGAAAACAAGGAACATATAAGAAGCATAGCATACCGCATATCGCAGTTTTTAACTTATGTCTTTTATAAAATTGCATTTAGGACAAAGCTGGAAGGACTTGAGAATATTCCCGCCACCGGCGGTGTCATTATCGCGCCGAATCACGCCTCGTTGTTCGACCCGACTGCCATCGGCGGTTTTGTGCCCCGTCACGTGTCACATCTCGCTAAAAAAGAGCTTTTCAGAGTGCCGTTCGTAAGGTTTTTGCTCAATGTGTCGAAATCGGTCAAAATTGACCGTCAGGGATTCACCAAAGGCACGATTGTTGAGGTGGTCAATGCCCTGAAAAACGGCCGTGCGATGAATTTATTCCCTGAAGGGACACGAACAAAGACCGGTGAATTCGGCCCGGCAAAATTAGGCGTCGGTATGATAGCCACTATGGCGGATGTCCCGATTGTACCGTGCTGGATCGAGGGGTCATACCATGCCAAACCGTTTTTCTCACGCATAAATCTGCATTTCCTCCCTCCAATATATCCGTCCGATTTCACGGCGGAGACAAAAAAAGAACATTATTTGCTTGTGTCGAAGCGAATAATGTACGATATTGCAAGTCTATGTAACATGCACAATGGCCGTGCATAATCAGGCCAAATCTAATTTTTAAGGAGGTAGTACAGTTTTGGAAAATATTACGGATAATATTGAAGAGACTGAAGTTGAAGTAAAACAAGATATTGAAGAAACAGCGGAACAACCCGAGGTCGAGAAAGCGATTGATGATATTGACGAGGTTAATATTATCGACACGCTGTCGGGTAGGGCAACCCGCCTGTATGAGGAAAGCGAATATTCCGAAGAAGAGTTCATCGAGCTGTTCAATCTTTATAACGACACGATGAAATCGATCGAGCAGGGCAACATTGTCCAGGGCAAGGTTGTCATGATTGCAAACGATCAGGTTATTGTCGATATCGGTTTTAAAAGCGAGGGAGCAATATCTATATCTGAATTCGGCGACAATCCCGAAATCGCCGAGGGCGATATGGTCGAGGTTTTCCTGGACGATTTTGAGAATCAGGAAGGCCAGCTTGTTCTATCCAAGCAAAAAGCCGACTTTATGAAAGTTTGGGACAAGATCAAGGATATTCACGACAACGGCGAAAAAGTCGAAGGCCGTCTGGTCAGGCGTATCAAAGGTGGTATAGTGGTCGATCTCATGGGTGTCGATGCGTTCCTTCCCGGTTCGCAGATCGATATCCGCCAGGTCAAGAATTTCGACCAGTATATCGGCGAGACCAGCGAACTGAAGATTATTAAAATCAACAAACTGAGACGTAATATTGTTGTTTCGAGGCGTGCGGTTATCGAGGAAGAGCGCGAGAAGATGCGTGAGAAGATCCTTGAGGACCTCGAGATCGGGCAGACCAGAGAAGGCTCTGTCAAGAACATCACCGATTTCGGCGCGTTTATCGATCTCGGCGGTGTCGACGGACTTCTGCATATCACCGACATGTCCTGGGGACGAATCAGCCATCCCTCCCAGCTTGTTTCCATCGGCGATACGATTCAGGTCAAGATTTTGAATTACGAGGAAGGCAAAACAAGAATTTCTCTCGGCATGAAACAGCTTACCAAATATCCGTGGGAAGACATCGATGAGAAATATCCCGAGGGCGCAGTTGTCCAGGGTAAAGTCGTATCTACCACCGATTACGGGGCATTTGTCGAGCTTGAGCACGGCATCGAGGGGCTCGTTCATATCAGTGAAATGAGTTGGACACAGCATGTCAAACATCCCTCGAAAATTGTCAGTGTTGGCGATATTATCGATATAAAAGTCCTCAGTGTCAACAAGGCTGAGGAAAAGATATCCCTCGGTATCAAACAGCTTGAGCCGGACCCGTGGGCGACTATCGACGAGCGCCACCCGGTAGGCAGCAATGTGACCGGTAAGGTCCGTAACCTGACTAATTTTGGCGCTTTTGTCGAGATAGAGGAAGGTATCGACGGACTGGTTCATATTTCTGACATGAGCTGGACGAAACGGATTAAGCATCCCTCTGAGGTCATGAAAAAAGGCGAGGATGTCAAAGTCATTATTCTCGATATCGACAAGGATAACCACCGTATCTCGCTCGGTCACAAACAGATATTTGATGATCCGTGGTTAACTCTTGAGGAGAAATTCTCGGTCGGTATGATCACCAAGGGAACGATTATCCGGATGCTTGACCGCGGCGTTGTAGTCGAACTCGAAAACAACATCGAAGGATTTGTTCCCACATTCCAGATGGGTCAGGATGTAAAGAAACCCGCCGAGGCATTCAATGTGGACGATGAACTGCCACTCAAAGTAATCGAATTCGATAAGGACCAACGGAAAATCGTTCTCAGTGTCCGCGAGTATTTCAAAGAAAAGGACAAGAACGAGTTTGAGGAATTCAAGAAAGCACACGAACCGAGACCGGTGAAACTGGGTGACGCGTTCGGCGATATTCTTGAAAGCGCCGCCACCGATAAAAAGACGGAAACGGCGGCCGAATCTCCTGAAGATAAAGCCAAAGAGCCTGCAGCAGCCGAAAAAACTTTCGCTGAAACCGCGAAAACGGAACCCGTTGCGGAGGCTGTTCCCGAGACGGCTGATAAGCCGGCCGAACCGGAAACTGAAGAATCTTTGGAAAAACCGGCTGAAGAGCCTGACGAGGAAGCAGAAGAGAAAATGGCCGAAGAGGATGCAGGCGATGTTTCCAAAGAGGAGGCGCCGGAAGAAGAATCGAAAGAATCCTAACCCGGTTGTCAACAGTCGTTTGAAATAAAACAAAAAAGCGGTTCTTTCGGAGACCGCTTTTTTTTATATTCAAAAAGGTTTATTTGGGATTGTGTTTTTTGAAAAAGGCGTTTATTAATTGATACGGTTTACAGTAGGAACGGTTTAATGATTGATACGGTCTATATTGAAACATACGGATGCCAGATGAACAAACTGGACTCCGAGAATGTGAGCGCAATTCTTGGCGCAGGGGGATTTACGGTCGTGCCGGAGAAAGAGGATGCCGATATCATTCTGCTCAATACATGCGGGGTCCGCGAGAATGCCGAACACCGTATATATGGCCGTGTCGGTGAACTGGAAAGGCTCCGAAAAGACAGACCGCATCTCATGTTCGGGATTATCGGATGTATGGCACAGCGGCTCGGTGATGAGCTGCTGTCGAAACGTGTCAGAATTGTTGCGGGTCCCGATTCTTACCGCAGGCTGCCCGAACTGATCCGTCGAGCCGAGCACGATTGTGCGGTCGATACTGTGTTGGACGAGGCCGAGTTGTATGAGGATATCGCGCCTGTCCGGTCGAGCAGGTTCTCAGCCTGGGTGGCTGTCACAAGAGGGTGTAACAACTTCTGTTCATACTGCATTGTACCCTACACGCGAGGCCGTGAACGGAGCGTTCCACTCGAACGGATTGTCGACGAGGTCAGCGCATTAAAAGAAGCGGGATACCGAGAGATGACACTGCTCGGACAGAATGTAAATTCGTACTGCGACGGCGGCACGGGTTTTGCCGGACTTTTGGAACACGTTGCCGATACGGGGATCGATTGGATTCGGTTCATGACCTCCCATCCGAAAGATCTGTCAGGCGATATCCTGCATGTCATGGCGGAACGCAAAAACGTCTGCAATCACCTTCATCTGCCGCTTCAGTCGGGGTCGGACACAATTCTTGCAGCGATGAACCGAAAATATACGTCCGCGGACTATCTGAATCTGATCGGGCGGGCACGGTCGATTGTTGGCGATGTGAGCATAACAACCGATCTGATTTTCGGTTTCCCGGGCGAGACGGACGATGATTTCCACGCGACACTTGCGGTTATGAAAGATGTGCGTTAC
>CAZCDQ010000098.1:0-13783 GCA_964497605.1 uncultured bacterium | reverse complement strand
ACCTTATCTCATTGCAACTTAACACTATACAACAACTCGGAAAGTTGAGTTATAATAGATTTAACAAAAGAGAAGATGGAGTTTTATGCCTAAAAGAGAGGATATCAAAAAAATCATGCTTATCGGTTCCGGACCAATTGTTATTGGTCAGGCATGTGAGTTCGATTATTCAGGAACGCAGGCGTGCAAGGCTTTGAAAGAGGAAAATTTTGAAATCGTTCTGGTGAATTCAAATCCGGCGACTATAATGACCGATCCGGAAATTGCCGATAAAACCTATATCGAGCCGATTACTGCGGAAATCTGTGAGAAGATCATCGAGATTGAAAAACCCGATGCGCTGCTTCCCACACTCGGCGGTCAGACCGCACTTAATGTGGCAGTTGAGCTTGCAGAGGGCGGTGTTCTCGATAAGAACGGCGTACAGATGATCGGCGCAAATCTCGAATCGATTAAAAAGGCGGAGGACAGAGAGCTTTTTTCCTTGGCGATGAGAAGTATTGATGTCGATCAGCCCAACGGAGGATTTGCATATTCGATTGAGGATGCATGGAAAATTCTCAAGGATGTCGGATTCCCCGCGATCATTCGGCCATCGTTCACACTCGGCGGCACCGGCGGCGGTATCGCGTACAATAAAGAGGAGTATGAATTTCAGGTATCACGCGGATTGGATTCAAGCCCAATAACAGAGGTACTGATCGAGGAATCGCTTATCGGTTGGAAAGAATTTGAGCTCGAAGTTATGCGCGATATCAATGACAATGTGGTGATTATCTGTACTATTGAAAATATTGATCCTATGGGTGTTCATACTGGCGATTCGATAACGGTGGCGCCGATTCAAACACTGACCGACCGTGAATATCAAAAAATGCGCGACTGGTCTCTCGATGTCATCCGTGAGATCGGTGTCGAGACCGGCGGCTCTAATATTCAGTTTGCGCAGAATCCGAATGACGGGCGATTTGTTATAATCGAGATGAACCCCCGTGTATCGAGAAGCTCTGCGCTCGCATCCAAGGCAACCGGATTTCCTATTGCGAAGATCGCGGCGAAACTAGCGGTAGGGTATACCCTTGATGAAATAGCAAACGACATTACTCAAAAAACCAAAGCCTGTTTCGAACCTACCATCGATTACTGTGTGGTGAAAATTCCGCGTTGGACATTCGAAAAATTTCCCAATGCTGACGACCGTCTTGGAACGCAGATGAAAAGCGTGGGCGAGGTTATGGCCATAGGCAGAACGTTTAAGGAAGCTCTTCAGAAAGGTATCCGCGGTCTCGAGATCGACCGTTTCGGCTTCGGTTCGGACGGAAAAGACGACGATTGGAACAAAACCGACTGGCTGTCGTATATAAAAACACCGTATGCGGACAGACTGTTTGCTATAAGGAAGGCGTTTCTTGCGGGGCATTCTGCAGAAGACGTCTTTGAGGCAACCAAGATCGATAAATGGTTTCTCTCAAATATGTATGAGATCGTGGAGATGGAAAACGATATCCGTGCGCTGCCCGCAGGTAAAATTGACAGGGGGACGATGAGAAAAGCCAAAGAAACCGGATTCACCGACCGTCAACTTGCATATCTCCGCGGCGAGCGGGAACAGGACATACGTGCGCTCAGAAATGAATATGAAATCAATACCGTATTCAAGACGGTCGATACATGTGGCGCAGAATTCGAGGCATTTACGCCGTATCATTACTCGACTTATGAATCTGAAAACGAAGCGTTCCGAACCGACCGTAAGAAGATCATGATCATCGGCGGGGGACCGAATCGGATCGGGCAGGGTATTGAATTCGATTATTGCTGCGTTCACGCATCGTTTGCTCTGAAAGAAGATGGTTTTGAGACGATTATGGTTAATTCCAATCCCGAAACGGTCTCAACCGACTATGATACCTCGGATAAACTGTATTTCGAACCGCTGACTCTTGAGGACGTGCTTGCCATCTGCGATATCGAAAAGCCGGACGGTGTTATTGTCCAGTTCGGCGGGCAGACGCCGCTGAAACTTGCGAGAGGTCTCGAAGAAAACGGAGTGAAGATAATCGGTACCTCGCCGGAATCCATCGACCTTGCCGAGGACCGTAAACGGTTCGGTACTTTGGTTGACAGCCTCGGAATCAAACAGCCTCCGAACGGTACCGCTGTTGGTGTAGACGGTGCGCTCGATATCGCCAAACGTATCGGTTATCCGGTGCTTGTAAGACCGTCGTATGTACTCGGCGGACGGGCAATGATGATATGCTATAACAATGTCGAGCTTGAATCATACATGGCGAAAGCGATCGATGTGTCGGAAGAACGCCCGGTACTGGTCGACCGTTTTCTCGAGGACGCAGTCGAAATAGATGTCGATGCCGTTTCGGACGGTACCGATGTCGTTGTGGGGGGGATTATGCAGCATATCGAAAACGCGGGTATCCATTCCGGCGATTCTGCATGTGTGCTGCCGCCGTACAACCTGTCGAAAGATATTTTGCTCCGTATTAAGACCCATACGGTGAAACTTGCGAAAGGACTCAATGTTGTCGGACTGATGAACGTACAATATGCAGTAAAGGACAACGAGATTTATGTCCTTGAGGTCAATCCGCGCGCATCAAGAACCGTACCGTTCGTTTCGAAAGCCATCGGACATCCGCTGGCGAAAATTGCCGCGCGTCTCATGACCGGCAGGACGCTCAGGGAACTCGGTTTCACACAAGAAGTTGATCTGGATTATTATTGCATCAAAGAGGCGGTACTGCCTTTTGTGAAATTCCCGGGGGTCGATTCGCTTCTCGGCCCTGAAATGAAATCGACCGGCGAGGTCATGGGCATCGATCCGGATTTCGGTGTGGCTTTCGCCAAATCGCAGATGTCGGTTAATGCAAAACTACCGAAATCCGGGAAGATATTTATCAGTGTCGACGATAAAGAAAAGGAAAAGATCGTTCCGATCGCAAATAAACTGAAAGATATCGGTTTCGAGATCGTCGCAACATCAGGTACCAAAAATTATTTCGAGAAGCATGGGATTGACGCAACCCTTGTGATGAAGATTCACGAGGGCAGGCCGCATGTGCTCGACCTTTTGACTGATGGTTCTATTGGGCTGATGATCAATACACCGCTCGGTAAGGAGTCGCATATCGATGATTATGAAATCCGCCGTGCGGCGATAATTCATAATGTGCCCTATACGACCACGATATCCGGCGCGATTGCCGCATGCGAAGGGATTGTCGCGCTTAACTCGAAAGAAATGTCGGTAAAGAGCGTACAGGAATATCATGCCGGTCTATCGAAACTGGCATAGGAGAATCAGATAAACGGCGGTGAGAATAATGAATTATTCCGGAAAATTTCTCTTACTTTGTGCAGTGCTTATTATGTATTCCGGTTGTGCCTATTTCAATACCTTTTATCTCGCGCAAAAGAACTTCAACCGTGCTGAAAAAGACCGTATTGAAAACAAAGGTGTAGTGAACAGCACCGCAAGAGGTATGTATAACGAGGCGATTAAATGGTCCTCTGGAATCCTCGAAAATTACAAGGATTCGAAATACGTTGACGACAGCCTGTATATTATTGGCATGTCGTTTTATTACCAGGGCGATTATCTCAAAGCGCGGATAAAATTCGATGAACTGCTTCTCGCTTTTCCCGAGAGCGAACTCGCCCAGACCGCAATCTTTTTTAAAGCAAAATCGCTTATCGAACTCGAAGAGGAAGACGAAGCGATGATGCTGCTTTTAGATTTGGTTGATTCGGACGATCCAGATATTAACGGCCCCGCTGGGCTGGCGATTGCGGAAATCAGCCTGAAAAATGAAAACTGGGAAGAACTTCTTTCGGCCTCACAGAAAGTCATCGACCGCGATCCCAACGATGAGGATTTGATAACCGCTATTTACTATAAGAGCAAATCGCTATTTGAACTTGAGCGCTATGAGGAATGCTCGGCGGAGCTGATTGATCTTTCCGAATACGAAATGGGACCAGATCAACGGTTCAAAGTAAACTCGCTGCTTTCATTATCGGAGGCAGAACAGGGCAAGTACGAAGTAGCCATGTCTTATTTGGAGACCATGCAGAACCGTGGTGAATTCAACGATTACGCGCCGAAAATCCGCCTTCAGATAGGGAAAATCTACGAACTGCAGAACGATGAGACAATGGCCATGGATACCTACCGTAAACTCGCCGGTGACTTTCCCGATTCTCTCGCTGCAAAAGAGGCCTGGTACAATGTCGGTAAAATCCTCATCAGCGATCTTTCGCAAGCCGAGGAAGCAAAAAACGCGTTTGATATGGTCAAAAAGGGCAGTGCTCGTACGAACGAATCTTGGTATACCGAGGCAGGCATCAAATCGGTTCAGATCGATACCATGATGGCGCGTATCGAACAGATCGACGATATCATGCAGCTCATGGAAGACTATAAAAACGATAGCGAAGAACCCGAATCCGTTCAGCCCGCGGTACTGGTAGAATCGCCGGATTCAACCGTAGTTGCAGTGACGGAGTCAGCGCTCTCCGACAGCGCCGCAGGTAATGGAGAATCGCGGGAAAATTCGGCTACCGGACAGCAGCCCACAGAACGACGTGATTACAATTTTCCCGAAATGATCGGACGAACCAGGTTTTCACTTGCGGAACTTTATAATTACTCTTTCGAGCGGCCAGATGCCGCACTTGAGCAGTATAAGCTTATTATGGAACAGGCCCCCGAAACCGAATATGCGGTGAAAAGCGATTATTTTATTCGTATGTACGAACTTCAACAGCGTGGCGAATACTCAGAGCAGACTGAGAATGCGCTCATGAAAGAAATTGCCGAGGAGTATCCCGAAAGCGAATTTGCGCAGGAATTGAAAGTCTTTCTTGGATTGATTGATAATCCGCCTGAGGTCAAACTGTTCATCGAGGCTGAAATGGCTTATATGAACGGCGAATCCCCGGAAGTCTATATCCCGATGTATCAAAAAGTTGTCGAGCAGTACCCGAACACGAAAAGCGCGTACCGTGCGCGGTTTGTGATTGCCTATACCTACGAACATGCGCTTGGTGATATAGATCGCGCGCAGATTGTATACGAAAGGCTGGCCGATGAGGAAGAAACCACAAATAGCGCCGAATATGTCAATCTCGCGGAAGAAAAGCTTAGAATGATCGAGGAACACGATAAACTCATAGAGTCGCTGAACGAGAGCATCGCATATTATGAAATGAGGATCGAGGATATAGAAAAAGGCACCAACCGTGAAAACGGAGCCGATACCGGCGTTGTAACATCCGGAGGTACAGCGGATGCCGGATACATTGGATTGCAGAAAATTAGGGCGCGGAATGCACGAATACGAAGCAGGTATTACCAGAACTGAGTACCGCGGCAACAATACCTATTTAATTGATCTCGACTGCGGTGATATTGCACGTGATGCCGTGCCCGGCCAGTTTATTCAGATTCGTGCGGCAAGCGGCACCGATCCGTTTCTGCGGCGGTCTATATCCTTATGCGGCACATTTCCCGATAGGGGCGTCATACGTGTCCTGATCGACGTGATCGGACCGGGTACCGGTATGGTATGTTCCATGAAACGGGGAAATACACTCAATATCATCGGACCGCTCGGGAACGGATTCGATCCAAATCTTGGCGGGCACACCCCCTGCATACTCGCCGCCGGTGGAATCGGTTCAGCACCCCTTATTTTCCTCGCAAAGCGGATAATACAGTTAACACCCCGCCCGGTCACGTTTCTTTTCGGCGCGGGAAATGCCGGAGCGCTGGGCATTGTTAAAGGATTGATTCCCGGCAGTGTCGAAACACTATACGCCACCGATGATGGTTCTGCTGGATTTCACGGGTATGCGGGTGCGCTTCTCAGAGACCGTATGGCAGACATTCGTCCTGGTGCGGTGTATGTGTGCGGACCGGCTGCGATGCTGAAAGATGCCGCCACCGCGGCGATGGATGCCGGTGTTCCCTGCGAGGTGTCATTCGAGGAACGGATGGCGTGCGGAATCGGAGCATGCTACGGTTGCGTTGTTGAACATAATGACGGACGTATGCTGCGGAGCTGTGTGGACGGTCCGGTATTTTCAGCCGATGAGGTGTATAAGTGAGTGATTCCGCTTTGATACAGAGAATATTCGGTTTGGAATTTAAAAATCCGGTCATTGCGGCGTCAGGAACGTTCGGGTTCGGCGATGAATTCACGGATTTCTACAATGTTTCGGAACTCGGCGGCTTTGTGACGAAATCTGTTACGCCCGAGTTGCGCGCAGGCAACAAACCGCCACGTATTATCGAAACCCCCTCGGGCATGCTTAACGCCATCGGACTCCAGAATAACGGGCTCGATTACTTTATTTCCGAAATTTTACCGAAATACCGTGAACTGGACACCGTTGTCATCGTGAATGTCGCCGGACGTACAGTTGAGGATTACGAAACGGTTTGCAACGAGCTTGACCGCTACCATGAGATTGCGGCGTTAGAGATTAACATTTCCTGCCCTAATGTCAAAGAGGGTGGCATGGCGTTCGGATCGTCTGCGGAATCGGCCGCTGATATTACGAAACGTCTCCGCGAAACAACCGGAAAGCCGCTTATCCTGAAACTCTCTCCCAATGTAACAGATATTGCCGCCATCGCCCGAGCTGTAGAGGATGTCGGCGCTGACGCTGTCTCTCTTATCAATACGCTGAGCGGCATGGTTGTCAATGTTGAGAATCGCCGTCCCATGCTCGCTAATGTGACCGGGGGACTATCAGGACCGGCGATACGTCCGATTGCGGTGCGAATGGTGTATCAGACTGCACAGGCAGTTTCGATTCCAATCATTGGATTGGGCGGAATTTTCTGCGCCCGTGACGCGCTTGAATTTATTATCTCTGGCGCGTCACTGGTTCAGGTCGGATGCGGGATGTTTGTCAAACCGATGTTGCCGCTTGAAGTTATAAAAGGAATCGGGGAATATCTCGAACATCATCATATCGGTTCCATATCCGAACTTGTGGGAAGTATTCAAACCGGGGAAGAATAATACGGTGCTGAAACTGTTTCTGCCTGTTATTACCGTGACAATGCTGATATGGAGTTGTACGCCTTCTCCGAAATATACGGTTGGCCGAAACGGATCGGGCGGATCACGCAGTTCTTCCGGTGTGGCTGTCGGCCCGAAAGATAGCCCCGGAGGTCCCAATGCGCCGTATAAGCACGAAGGACGAACGTATGTTCCCGAAGAGAAACCGTCGGCAGGGAAGACATTCCGAGGTATGGCATCATATTATGGTTATAACGATGGATTTCACGGAAAACCGACCTCGAACGGCGAAACGTTCGATATGCACGGTCTCACCGCGGCCCATAAAACCTGGCCAATGAATACCTGGATCGAGGTGAGAAACCTTGCAAACAACCGGACAGTCATTGTCCGGATCAACGACCGCGGACCATTTGTAGACAACCGTATCCTCGATCTTTCCTACGGCGCTGCGAAAGAGATCGGTATGCTTGATACCGGCGTTCAGGAAGTCGAAATCACTATTCTGAGATAGCCGTTCCGCATGTCTGTAACTGCCCTTAAAGAATAATCTGAACAAATCGGAATAAAACCTAACCGCATGAGTAATCTATCCCTTATACGCTCATTCATCGGAAGACACTGGAAAAGTTTCGCATACGGCTCGTGCTTTGTAGTGTTCACCAATCTGCTGCACGTGCTTCTGCCATCGTTTGTGGGGAATGCGGTCGATCTGCTGCACGAAAATTTCTCATCTTGGCAATTGTACCGTATCTGCGGACTTATCCTTTTGGTCGAGGCAGTCAAAGCGGTGTCACGGTTTTTTATGCGGTACATCATCATCGGGGCGTCATGGAGAATCGAAAACGATATTCGAAAACGCCTGTTTAGTCATCTTCTGAAGTTGCCCGCAAAATACTATAACAAGACCAGAACCGGCGATATTATTGCCCGTATCACCAATGACCTTATGGCGGTCCGGATGATGGTTGGGCCTGCGATCATGTATTCCATGAATGCGAGTGTGCTCGCACCTCTGGCACTTATTTTTATGTTTTCGAAAGATGCAGAGCTGTCGCTCTATGCGATAATCCCGTTCCCGTTTATCGCCGTTATCATGTACTTTATTGCGAGAAATATACATAAGCATTTCATCCGTGTACAGGAATCGTATTCCAATATTTCAGCGCATGTGCAGGAAAATCTCAACGGTATCCATGTCATTAAAAGCTATGTGAAAGAGAAGAGTGAACTGAATAAGCTCAATGATATAAGTCTCGAATATGTCGAAAACAACCGCGATATAATACGACTCCAGTCGCTTATGTTTCCGCTTCTGGATGTATTCGCGAGCACGAGCATTATTATCCTCCTCTGGGCAGGGGGAAGTAAGATCATAAGAGGAGAAACCACGCTCGGGGTAATTGTGTCGCTTATCATGTATATAGGACTTCTCATCTGGCCTTCCATTGCGTTCGGATGGGTGACTGCGTTATTCCAGCGAGGTGTTGCCTCAATGGGAAGAATCCGAGAAATTCTTGACGAAGAACCTGAATCAGAGGCGGACGATACCGATATTGTCCCGCTTGAGGGTAATATATTCATCAGAAATCTAAGTTTTTCTTATAATAACTCGTTTAACCCATTATCGGACATATCTTTTGAGGTGAAATTGGGCAGCAGAGTTGCCATTGTCGGCCGGACCGGCTCCGGAAAAAGCACGTTGCTAGGTATTCTTTCGGGAATTTACGAGATTGAACCCGGCAGTGTATTCATAGACGGCACCGATATTACCGGGATTCCGCTTCAGGTGCTGAGATCGTCCATTGCGGTTATACCGCAGGAGACATTCCTATTCAGCGATACCATTACTGAAAACATTTCTTTCGGTTGTGAGGGAGCAGATAAAGAGACCATCGTTCGAGCTGCAGAACGTGCAGCCATCGCCGCGGAGATTGAGGAATTCCCTGAAAAGTTTGAGACTATGATCGGCGAGCGGGGAATCACGCTCTCGGGCGGACAGCGTCAGCGTGTTGCCATTGCCCGGGCGCTTATCAGCGAATCCCCGATCATTTTTTTTGACGACAGCCTTTCGAATGTGGATACGCAGACTGAACAGATGATACTCCGTAACCTGAAAGAGGCAGTGAAACGAAAAACCTCGATTATTGTTACACAGCGTCTCGGATCGATAATAGATTCCGATGAGATATTTTATTTCAAAGACGGTTACGTGCTCGAGCGCGGTACACATGAAACGCTGATGGAAATGGACGGTGAATACGCAGCTCTGTTCAGAGAGCAGGAATCGATTGAATCGTTAACGGATAGCCTATTAGAGTAAGATCGATGAGTAAAAACGATAAAATAAAAAATGCCAATAAAGCCGGCCGTAAATTTGTGATGTACGCTGATACGGTGAAAGAATATTCTTCGCTGGATATTGTCAGGCGGCTTATTTCTTATCTTATGCCTTATAAATACAGAGTACTTATTACGCTTATCCTTAGTATTACGAGTACCGTTTTATTCGTTGTGCGCCCGTATCTTATAAAGATCGTGATCGACGATTATATAACACCAGGAGATCTGAACGGCCTTAAATATTTTATCTATATTTTTATCGTAATCTATTCAATCAGGCTGTTTATAGGTTATTTTCTTAACATGACCACCGGGATGATAGGGCAAAAAGTCATGCATGATCTCCGTATGAAATTATTCGGGCACATTCTCACTATGGAGATGAGCTTTTTCGACCGCAACAAGGTCGGCAGGCTCATGACCCGGACAACCGGAGATGTGGCTGCGCTCAACGAGCTTTTTACCTCAGGGGCGGTCCGGCTTATCAACAATTCGGGCATTCTGGTCGGGATTGTGTTTATGATGTTCTTTCTCGACTGGAAACTGACACTGATCACGCTTATTACTGCGCCGCTTATTTTCGGCGCGGGATATCTGTTTTCTGTGAAAATCAGAGTGGTCTACCGTAATATCCGGCTGAGCACGGCAAAAATTAATGCGTTTCTGCAGGAAAACATTCAAGGTATCCGGGTCATTAAACAAATGATGCGCTCGAAATGGAGTTTTGATAAATTTACCGGATACTCGGAAGATCTTATGAGGTTGAAAATTAAAAATGTCTTTCATTACGGATTGTTTTTCCCGGCAATGGAGTTGATCGGCACTATCGGCGTCGTGCTGATACTCTCATATGGCGGTCAGCGGATTTACTGGGGAACGCTCCAACTTGGTGTGATGGTCGCTTTTGTACGGCTTGTTGATATGTTTTTCATGCCCGTCCGCGAAATGGCAGAAAACTATAACGTTATGCTTTCCGCGATGGCGGCAAGCGAGCGGATTTTCACTTTGCTCGATACAAAATCGAAGATTACACATAATCCGGATGGTGTAAAAAAAATTACTCAACACGATATTGAATTCGATCATGTGTGGTTCGCCTATGAGGGCGAGAACTGGATTCTGAAAGATGTATCGTTCCGGGTCGCGTCCGGCGAACGTATTGCGTTTGTCGGCCCCACCGGCGCTGGTAAAACGACCATTATCAGCCTGTTGCTTCGGTTTTACGATGTGAATCGGGGACGGATCCTTGTCGGAGGAACAGATATCCGCGATCTCGCGCTTGACGAACTCCGGGGAATGTTCTCCCATGTGGGTCAGGAGCCTTTTCTGTTTAACCGGACGATTGCCGAAAACATTACACTCGACGAGGAAGAAATCGACGAATTTCAAATTCATAGAATATTATCGAATATCGATGCGGATATGTTTTTCGAAAGCCTCGAAAACGGTCTCAATACGATAGTAATGGAGCGCGGGTCGCGTCTTTCTCAAGGTCAGAAACAACTTGTCAGTTTTTCGCGGGCAATGGCGGCAGACTGTAGAATTCTCATTCTGGATGAGGCGACCTCGAGTGTCGATACATATACAGACACGCTAATACAGAATGCGGTGCCGACACTTATGAAAGGACGGACGTCCATTGTCATTGCGCACCGGCTTTCGACTATCCGCAAAGTCGACACAATTTATGTTATTGCGAAAGGACAAATTCGGGAAAGCGGCACCCATGAAAAACTGCTGAAACAAAACGGAATATATGCGAAACTTACAAAATTACATCTCGCGGAGTGATTGCACTAAGATTGAAGTGTCTTGTACTGAAATAAGTTGACAGTAAACAGGAAAAAAACAGTGTAATAAATCTATTGAATTGTGAAGTCACCCTCCGGAGGAATAGGATGCTATTCTCTTCGAAAGGAATATGTTATGTATCGTAAATTTGCAGTAAGGATTGTAAAGCTGATTTTTTTGTGTATATTCGGCATATCATTATGTGTTTTCGCACAAAACGCCTCTGAATTCGGCCCTCGGGAAAATCTTGGACTGGTCGAATACGACGGCATTAACGAGGCCTCCGGGATCGCGGCAAGCAGGAAATATCCCGGTGTGCTCTGGACCCATAACGATTCCGGTGATCTACCCCGTTTGTTCGCGGTTGAAGCGGACGGCAGCCATCGCGGGATTTTCACATTGGACGGTGTCAACGCCCGCGACTGGGAGGATATTGCGGTTGGTCCGGGGCCTGTGGACGGCGAACAGTATATTTATATCGGCGAAATAGGCGATAACAATGCGCGCTACGATCTCAAATACATTTACCGATTAATCGAGCCGAAGGTTTCACTGAACGGCAAACCTGCCGAAACGAAGATCGAGATGTTTGACAGAATCACATTTCGTTATCCCGACGGGAACCGTGATGCCGAAACGCTCATGGTCGATCCTCGTACCAGGGATATCTATATAGTCTCAAAACGCGAGGACTGTGTCCGTGTCTACCGGCTGCCGTACCCGCAGCCGACTGTCGAACCGCTTGTCCCCAAACATGTTGCGACGATAGATCTTACCCAGGCGGTTGGCGGTGATATATCGGCCGACGGCAGTGAAATCCTTATCAAGAACTACACCAACATGTATTACTGGAAACGCCCTGAAACGGGTGACCTGTGGCAAGCATTTGACATAAAACCCGCAGTTGTGCCCTACATTCCCGAACCGCAAGGCGAGGCTGTCGCGTGGAAATCGGACGGCTCCGGCTATTACACGGTGAGCGAGGAAAGATCGGGCATGCCGGCGTATTTATATTTTTATGAGAAGAAAGGGGAGTAGGCATCTATGTCGGACTATCTCCTTGCGAACTACACCGATAATCGTTATTTTTAGGTCTGTCAAAATTTCCCCCAATGCCCCCATAGCTCAGGTGGATAGAGCGACGGATTCCTAATCCGCAGGTCGCGTGTTCAAGTCGCGCTGGGGGCACCATAACTTACAGCGAATACTGCTTCATACCCTTCAGCTACCATTGGAAACCATGTTTATATCTCTCGCTCATGGCGTTACCTCCTATGAGCAAGTATACCTACTCTATTCATTAATTGCTAAAGCTTTTCGCCTGAAAGGCGAAGGTTTTAGACCAGGCGCATGGAAAAATAAATTTTTTCAGTATTGAACGATAATTACAAAATGTGAAAGGAATAATCAAGATAAAAATGTATAGATGATATCAATAAATATCTTGAAAGTAACCTCGTAAAGTTGTACTATTCATATAGTAAAGATTAAATATGTCCGCGATTGTCAAACATAGAAACCAAGGAGGAAACACCAATGTCACAATCACGTTTAAGTCGCCGAAATGTCCTGAAAACGGGAATCACCGCGCTTACTGCCGGATCAGTGACGAAATATCTGTTTGCAGCGCCCCGTCAGCCTGATGAAACGCGCGTGTTATTAATTGTGGGCGATTATTATCACGGCCATCTCATGCACGAACATCATTGGAGAGAGGTGCTCCAGCAGACAGGCTGGCGGCTCTTTTTTACACAATACAGCCAGTTTGTAACGCCTGAGGTTCTCAATGAAATGGATATGTTCATCATGATCCGAGGGAAAGGTCCGGATCTGCTCGGGTTTTCACCGGATGGTCTCGTCGAACACCGCGTTGCACCGTCCGATTGGATGACCGCCGTGCAGGAGGACGCCATTGTCGAGAACGTGCACCGCGGTATGGCGCTTATCTGCATGCACGGTTCGCTCCGTCAGCCCGACCGTCCACGGCTTCAGAAACTGGTTGGCGTATCAGCTCTCCCGAATCACGGGCCTCAGCAAAGGATCAGATTCCATTCCCTCAACCATAATCATCCGATTACCGAGGGAATCGAGGAATTTTCAGCGACCGATCAGCAATTCGGTCCTGAGGTAATTCCCGAGGATATCACGACGTTGTTCATGGGCCGTGCCGAACGTGAGGATAAGGACGATTACGCCGGATGGTGCCTTGAGCGTGGAGAAGGACGGATTGTCGCAATGCTGCCTGGTCACGGCACCAATCCTATAACCCGCGCATTTTACAAAAAAATGATGTGGCGGGCGGCGCACTGGGCTCTGAAACGCGATATTCCCGAGGCTGAGTTTGTCAACGGCGTCAATCAGCACTGGAATCGGGAACGTAAAAAAATAGATCAGAATTACTAAAAATGTAGGTCTATGCGAAACTTTGAAGTGTCAGTCCCCTAAAGACCCGACAGGTGGAACTGTTAGCTGGACGGCAAGGGTGTCCATCGCGAGGTGGAATCTGAAGGAAGCCACAGGCAAAGCACTGGTCTACGTCGACTGAACTGAATGCACGCCGCAAGGCGGGCCACTGTCCCCGCTGCTGTTTAATATACTGT
>CAZCDQ010000097.1:0-14433 GCA_964497605.1 uncultured bacterium | reverse complement strand
ATTATTTATCAATCTGTTATATCTTGGCTCATCTGGGTTTTTGGGGGGTCGCCAGTTGAGATGCCTGATACTGCCGATTATACGGTGAGGAAAATACTGTCTAAGGGCTGGTCGATCCGAATGCGTTGATTTCTATAAAAAGCTTGTTTAATTTTATTTAAATCATATATTTTAACTGTCTTTGCGGGGATATGAACCGCTCCCGGGAGCCGCCTTTTTTATGCAGTATCGGCGTATTTGGTTTGAATCGATAAGTATGGAGCAGCCGTGGTACTCAGTGTTGTTATACCGCTGTACAACGAAAAAGATACAATACTCGAAATTCTAAAACGTGTTCGCAAAACGCCGTTCGAGAAAGAGATTGTTATTGTGGACGATTGTTCCACGGACGGTTCACGTGAAATTATCGCCGGCCTTGAGAACGACCCGGACATCAAAATCGTCTACCATGAGAAAAATATGGGCAAAGGTGCTGCCCTCAGAAACGGTTTCGGGCATGTGACCGGCGATATTATTATCATACAGGATGCCGATCTTGAATACGATCCCGCCGAGTACGGTAACCTGATAAAACCCATTCTCGACGACAATGCGGATGTGGTCTATGGCTCGCGGTTTCTGGGTGCGCCGCACAGGGTCCTTTTTTACTGGCATTCAGTGGCCAATAAGATTCTGACCAACCTGTCGAACATGCTGACTAATCTGAATTTGTCGGATATGGAAACCTGTTACAAAGTTTTCCGCCGGGAGGTTATCGAGCGAATATCGATTAAATCGAACCGTTTCGGTGTCGAGCCGGAGATAACCGCAAAAATCGCCCGCCTCAATGTCAGGATTTACGAAATCCCGATATCATACAGCGGCCGCAATTATAGCGAGGGAAAAAAAATCGGTTGGAAAGACGCAGTAAGCGCATTCTTCTCGATCATTAAATTTAGATTTGTCGACTGATATGTTTGCCGAATACACAGACATCGGCGCGGAAACGCTGCGGCGTATAAATGCCCTCGAGGGATACAACCGGTGGGTAGTCGAGGAAATCATGCCGTATGTGGGCAATCGTGTGCTCGAGGTCGGATCGGGAACCGGCACTATGTCGCAGTTCTTTCTCGAGAGCGAACGGCTTATCCTGACCGATAAACGGCGATTGTATATCGACCGGCTTTCAGAAACATTTCAATCATATCCGAATGTCACCTGCGAATTGTTCGACCTCGAAGGTTCGGGCGGCCATCTTGCCGGAAAGGGTATCGATACGGTCGTCGGCCTCAATGTGCTTGAACATATCCGGGATGACTGTCACGCACTCAAAGAGATCGCATCGATTCTGTCGCCGGGCGGACGGGTGATTCTACAACTTCCGGCGCATAAACTGCTATACGGCTCACTTGACAATAATCTCGACCATTTTCGCCGGTATACCGTGCGGGACATCAGATTTAAATTCAACGAATGCGGATTTAACACGGAGCATATATGGATGATAAATATGTTCGGGACATTCGGATGGTTTCTCTGTTCGCGGATTCTGAAAAAGAAAATACTTCCCAAGGGGCAGCTTTCGTTGTTCAATAAACTGACGCCGGTTTTCATCGCAATAGAGAAATTGATTCCGGCGCCATTCGGCCTTTCCATTATCGCGGTGGGAAGACGTCCGGAGGAACAAACAGGAAAAATATAACCGTCACCATCGCATCGGAACCTGAATTGGAAATCAATGGAATATCTGACAATCATCGGCATTGCTGTCGGCCTCGCAATGGACGCGTTCGCGGTATCTATAGCAACCGGCATTAAACTCGGTTGTCTGACCCGTGCGCATCACACATTACGGCTCGCATTTTTTTTCGGATTCTTCCAGTTTTTCATGACTTTTCTGGGCTGGCTGTCGGGATCCTCCGTAGAGAACTATATTCGTGCGTTCGATCATTGGGTTGCCTTGACGCTGCTTGTCTTTATTGGCGGAAAAATGATATATGATGCGATGCACGGTGATTCTGCAGAAAAGCTTCCGTCCGATCCGACGCGGGGGTGGGTTCTTCTGAGCCTTTCGGTCGCCACAAGCATCGATGCATTCGCGGTCGGTATTAGCCTCGGTGTGCTGAATGCGGGAATATGGCTGCCGAGCATCGTGATCGGTCTTGTCGCAGCGGCTTTTACCGCTGCGGGAATCGAATTCGGATGCCGCATCGGACTCAGGATCAGTCGAGAGATCGAGGTTGGCGGTGGCATTATTTTGATACTGATCGGGCTGAAAATCTTAATCGAACATATTATGAAAGGTATATAGCTGCGAAGATTGCTTTTGTGTTACGAGTAACAAGCGCATATATTATTAAGTGTATTCGATCACGCAAAAGCGGCTTATGGTAAATCGATTCACGGGAGCTGTGACATGAAAAAATTAGGTAAAATTCTCGTATTCCTCGGTAGCATCATCGCTCTGCTTGTGGCGCTGATCGGGGCTTATAAAGCCTGAGGCGGCAGCGGATGTATTTCCGGATACGATGCTGGTAAGGAGACGAACGATTAAATACGCCGATTATATCAAACATTACGACATTGACGCCTACGACAACCTGGCCACCGAGGATATGAGCCATTCGTTCCGTCACTCGGAACGGCGGCGTATACAGTTGATTGCGAAAATGGTCCCCGATACCGGGGTGAGGACTGTGCTCGATATCGGGTGCGGAAACGGTGAATTGTCGGAACTGCTCGCGCGGCGGGGTATGCGTGTGATATCGACAGATATTGGCTTTGATAACATTCGGCGGGCATCCGCGATTGTCAATAGCAGGCTCGATTCCGGGCGTACAGGTTCACCGGTCAGGTTTATCCAGGGGGATGTATACCGTCTCCCGTATAAAAACGGGAGTTTCGACGCTGTTATCGCCAGCGAAATTATCGAGCACCTCGAGTATCCCCCGGATGCATTTTCGGAGGCAGCCCGTGTGCTAAGGCCCGGAGGATTTTTTGTGGTCTCGACTCCCTATATGGAAAAAATTCCCTATACGCTCTGCATACACTGCAACAAAAAGACACCAGTGAACGCACACCTTCATTCGTTCGACGAGGGCGTACTTTCCGGTCTTTTTTCAGATGCCGGATTCACTGCTGAGAAATGTGTGATATTTTCAAGCAAATATGCTGCCGCAGTCGGATTCCCGGGTCTTTCATATTTTCTGCCGTATGCGTTCTGGCGCACGATCGATCGAATGCTGTGCAGCCTTTTGGGGAAACAGACTCATATTGTCATACGGGCGCAGCGAAGTGCTTAACGTTTTTGTTTATCTCAGTCGGTCGCGCATGAACAGCGTGTCCGAAGAACTCTAACACGACAATTCCGGATATCGCCCCGTTATGAATATAAAATCTGAATTTCTCCGAAATGTCCTCACACTTATGACCGGAACAACGATTGCGCAGGCGATTCCGATCATTGCGAGCCCCGTGCTCTCGCGGCTTTACACGCCTGAACAATTCGGTTTGTTCGCCCTGTATGTCAGTGTTGCGGGGATTGTGTCGGTTGTTGTGTCGGGATGTTACGAGGTGGCTGTCATGCTTCCCGAAAAGGACGAGGACGCGGTCAATATAGTAGCGCTGTCGCTGCTGCTTGCAGTGATTGTGAGCGCGTTGTCGTTTTTAGTCCTCTGGATATTCAACAGCGGGATTGCCGGGCTTCTGAACAAGCCTGAAATAGCGGTGTGGCTGTGTGTGCTTCCGGCGTCAGTCTTTTTCAACGGGACATACCAGTGTTTCAATTACTGGCTCAACAGGAAAAAGATGTTCGGAAAAATGGCGGCCGGCCGCGTGGTGCAGAACACGTCGATTGCCGGTTTGAAAACAGCGTTTGGATTCGGCGGCGCCGGTGCGGGAGGACTTATTACCGGGAACATCCTCGGCGGTTTTATCGGTACGGGTCTGCTCGGATGGCAAACCGTACGGGACGAGACTTTCGATATCGGTAAAATCAGCAGGAAAATGATCGCAGCGCAGGCGGTGCGATACAAACGGTTCCCGTTGTTTGCATCGTGGTCGGGCTTTTTGAACGCGGCATCTCTGCATGTTCCGATCATTTTATTGTCGTCACTGTTCTCGAGCACGGCGGCAGGGCTTTACTATTATTCGCACCGGCTACTGAGCATACCGATGTCGCTGCTCGGAATGTCCATTGGGCAGGTTTTTTTCCAGAAAGCCTCGGAATACAAAAACGATCCCGAAAAGCTGAAAGTGATTACGGTCGATATCTACCGCCGGCTTTTATATATTGGAGTCATCCCGCTGTCGGTGATTATGGTATACGGTGATTACATATTTGGATTTGTGTTCGGCAGCGACTGGATCACTGCGGGGCAATTTGCACGGGTCATGTGCCCATGGATATTGTTCGTGTTCATCTCCTCGCCGCTTTCGACACTTTTCGATGTACTCGAACGTCAGCGCGATGAACTTGTTTTCAATAGTCTGATCTTTATTACCCGCGTTGCAGCCATTTTCGCCGGGTACCTGTTATACGCCGATGCGTACGCCGCGGTTGTGTTTTTCGGCGTTATCGGCGCGGTGATGTGGCTTGGCTATTCGCTCTATCTTTTGCGCATGGTTAGGGCGGATTATGTGAAATCGTTCGTATCGACAATCCTCATTATGCTGGGAACAGCCGGACTTTTGTTCCTGAGCAGATTCGTGCTGGGAGTATGATGGCCGAGATCAGTCTATCGTACAATCACGGATTCCCGTGGTTCGTTGAGAAGGGCGTTTTTGTCAAGGGCTATGCTTTCGACGATAACAACAAACTCTACCAGGGAGGCGCGCTTGCCGGATATTTCGGGGAAGCCAAAGACATTGAGGAGTTCAGAAGCAAGCTCGAGCGGGCGAACGGTGTGTTCAGTGTGATTGTTCAACACGGTGAAACCGTGTATGCAGCGGTAGATCGGACTCGGACGTTTCCGCTGTTCTATAGGAAGACAGACCGTGGACTCCATATCTCGGACAACACTTCGTATTTCCGGAAAACGCTGAACCTGAACGCAATTGATCCCCGGTCGGCACAGGAATTCCTTTGTACGGGATATGTGACCGGCAGAGAAACGCTGCTTAAAGGTGTTTTTCAGATTCAGGCGGGAGAGTATCTGGTCTATGACGGGAAACCTGAAACGGAATTTTACCATATATATACCGCCGCGTCAGTGTCCGGGAAATCGGAGGACGAACTCGAACAAGAATTCCTAAACATTCTCGATGCATCATTTGAACGTTTGATATCCTCGGTGAGAAAAAGAACGATTGTCGTGCCTTTGAGCGGCGGATACGATTCCCGGCTGGTTGCAGTTATGTTGAAACGGCTCGGATACGAAAATGTTGTCTGTTTTACCTACGGCCGTCACGACAGCCCCGAAATCGGGATATCCAAACAGGTTGCGGAAAAACTGGGTTATCGGTTTCATTATGTCGCATACAACGATAATCTGTACGAGGGCTATGCCGCTGACAGCCGTTACAGGGTATATGCGGATTTTGCGGCGAATCATACGTCCGTGTTCCTCCTTCAGGATTATTTCGCGGTCAGGCACCTGCACGATAACAGCCTGATCCAGAGAGATTCGGTTTTTGTGCCGGGTCATACCGGCGATTTTATTTCCGGCGGCCATATCCCCGGAATTCTATTCGACGCAGCGAATCCGGATGTGACCGGTGAGATACTGAACCGTCACTATTCGTTGCAATCACACGGCCGCACCGCCAAATTCAGGGGTAAAATTGACTGTCTCATGAATGACGGTTCTCCTTACAGCCGTTTCGAGGACTGGGAACTACGGGAACGGCAGGCCAAATTCATTGTCAACGCCGACCGGACCTACGAGATATTCGGATACGAACACCGAATTCCACTCTGGGACAATGAGATTGTGGCATTTTTCAAATGCCTTGACCCCGAATTCAAACGGAACAAACGGTTTTACGACCGCGTACTCGAAGAGCGGTTGTTCAGTGAATACGGATTCGATATCCGCGAACTCCGGAAAGGCAGCATGTTTGTGGGCGGTTTGAAACGGCGCCTGCGTCGATTATTGCCGGCATTCCTGTTTCATTCGTACAAACGCAAACGGGATTATTACTGCGTGTATCCGATGGCAAGAGAACTGCTCGGCAGCATGAAAAACAGAAACGGCATCGATGTCTGGTGCGACAACCAGGTTATCGCACGGTGGTATCTGGAACGGGTGAAAGGCGATTGATCGCGCAGATATCGATCACGTTTCCATTCTACAGATTGTATCTCGGATTTACGTACCTGTAGCTCTCATTCAGGGATGACTACGAATAGCAGACTGGGCACACGCTCGAAAAAATGCTTTCAACTTGACTTTGTTCATAGCAGAAAAAAAGGATTTACATATTGTGAATAATACGGCATCTCATATGGATACACGAAACGTCATCGGTTCCGGCCGCGGTATTTCCGTGTTCGGCTTGTTTATTTTGACTGTTGTACTCGCGAGGACGCTTGGTCCGTCCGGATTCGGGTCATTCCGACAGATATATCTATTCTCCGCATTGTTCATGATTCTTTCGGCCGGTTTACCCGAAACGCTGCCGTACTTTCTTTTGAAGCTCGATGACAGTAACCGGTCAGCGTTTATCGGCCGAACACTGCTTCTCATGATGGCTTCGGGTATATTCGCAGGACTGCTGGTATGGTTCGGCGCTCCGGTGTTCGCCGATATGCAGGGAAATCCTGCAATCGCGCCGACACTCAGGATATTCGGCATTTACGGCGCATTTTTCATTGTAAACGCGTTTTTCGATCCGGTATTCATTGTCTATGGCAAAATCAACTATGTGTTTATACTGAATGTTCTTAGATGCGTTTTTTACATCGCGCTCAGTGTCTGGCAGGCGATTTCGCCGCTCTCTGTTGCGGAACTGATTACAACGTTGACCGTGTTCAGTGGGCTGATAAGCGGACTTTCCGGAGTTCTTTTTATGAAAATGAAACCGCTTGAAACGCGGGCATTGTTTGGACGAGTGAAATACAGCATTCTATTACAGCTTGTGATTGCGTTGCCGGTTGTGCTGGCATATACTGCCGATATTCTGTCCCAGTGGGCGGACAAAATCGTCGTCTCGGTTTTTCTTGGGCCCGAACCATTCGGAATCTATTCCGCCGCCGCGATCGAAATACCATTCGCGACCGTGCTTATTGCTACGGTCTACGGTGTTGCAGCCCCCAAACTCAACGCGCTTCATAGCAAAAACGCATATGAGGAACTGGCGATGCTGCTGAAAAAAACGGCTACATTCTCCGCGAAAATTGTCTGGCCGATGTGTATCTATCTGCTGATATTCGCCGACCATGTGATACGGCTTGTTTTTACCCGCGAATTCGAACAGGCAGTTATTCCTTTCAGATTCTATCTCGCGATGATGCCGGCCGGGATTATAAGTGCCGGTGCGGTGAGCCGGGTACTTGGACGGCCCCGCGAATTGATCTGGATTTTTCTGGGGCTGCTGACGGCGAATGTGGTTTTTAGCATTGCGCTTGTCGAATGGTTTGGACTCGTTGGCCCTGCATCGGCGACGGCAGCGTTTGCGTATGTGAAGACCTCATCGCTAATATGGTATGTCCGCTCAAAATTCGGAATTCGGATCGGCGAAATCTTGCCGTTTCGTACGCTTGGCGATACTGCAATGGCCGGGCTGCTGTCAGGTGCAATATCATTCATATTAACAAGAGGTTACCGTGGAGACGCAAAAACGGTGCTTATGTCCTTGACTATCTTCACAGGGGCGTATATTTTTATAGGAGCGAAACTGAAACTGTTCAGGATTTTAAGTTTGACGGAATTGCTGGGGGGGGATATCGTTGGCAAGAAAGATTAAGATCCGGAAAATTATCGACGATTCGTTCTGGGACGATTTTGTACTGCATTCAATCCATGGCACGATTTTTTCCACCTCAACATGGCTGAAAGCTTCGGCGGCTGTTCACGGCGGAAAGCCGAGAATGCTGGGCGTCTGGGACGGTGAAGACATGATTGCAGGCGTTTCTTTCATTGAAATCCGGAAAGGCACACTGAAGAAAGCGAGTAATCATATCCTTTCCCCCTATTGCGGATTCATTTACAGAGGCAGCAGCGGCGAACTTCAGCTCGATACAGAAAGCATCCAACTTTTCTGCGCGGGAAAGCTCATTAATTACCTTCAAGAAAAATACAATTATGTCTCGTTCTCTCATGCGCCGTCATTCAGAGATATAAGGCCGTTCTCATGGGAAAAATGGGATACCGAGGTGCGCTACACGTATTTGATTCCGTTGGATAATATCGAGACGCAATGGAATACGCTGAAAAGCAAAACCCGACAAAAGATCAACAAAGCCGAGCGGCTGCTTACCCTCGGGAACTCGATCTCCGACGAAGAAATCGGCAAAATAACCGAAATGAATTTCCGTGAGCGCGGCGAAACGCCCTCTGTGCCGTCGAAAACGCTTGTCGGAATCATTGCGCGGCTCAGAAAAGCGGGGATGGTTGATGTTATCACTGCACTCGACGAAAACGGCAAACTTGCAACATTTCAGGTGGTTGCGCGCGACAGGAACACGGTTTATCTCTGGGTGAACGGTACTGTGCCAGATAAAAAGCATCTCGCAGGGGATTCGCTCATGGTGTGGGAAGTCATGAAACGTTACGCAGGAACTCATAAAACGCTGGATATGGTCGGCGCGAATATACCGTCGGTCGCATATTTTAAAAAATCGTTCTGTGGTATGCTCACACCGTATTACGTGACCGGACGATATTCTTCCGCGGCTGCGAAAACCGCGTTCAAGACATTTACGAAAGTGAAGGGCATGCTCTCCCGATGATAGATTTGATACTGACCTCGCCAGCCGAAGGGCCCGCAACATTGTTTACCCGTAATTTCAGAGTTCATTCCGGTATCCCTATCGGTCTGTATGTAAGCGGCCCGCGCTCACCGGTTGCGGTTGTTTACGGAGATGTGTCGGAGGAATCGCTCCGCGAATATAGCGAGGATTACAGCGCTCTTATCGCAATACCATCTATCCCTAACGATGAAATCCCTGAGAACCCACGTGAATTCGAGACGATGACGGTGAAAGCACCGATTCTCGCGAAAATCCAGAATGTTGCCCGCGGTGGATTCAACTGTTTTGTCCGGCTGGCGGACGGCGGTCCGCTGGTATACGATGGATATGCAGGGAAAACACCGACAGTGCTTTTTGCCGCAGACCTTATTAAAGCGACTATCCGGATTCTTTCGGGCGAACTCGAACAGAATACCGGCATCGACCGTCACGGCCGCCATAATTCCGCACCCGAAAGCGTCATCTACGCTCCGGCGGTATCGTTCCATTTCAATCTCATCGAGAACACCATCCGTTATACGTTCAGGAAACTCGGCCTGCCGCTCATGTCGATCCCGCGATGGCCGGAATCTGCGCCGATGGCCCTGTTTCTGAGCCATGACGTGGATATTGTCAAAAAATGGACATATAAACGCATAGCATACGAATTCATGCACTCGTTTGCCGATCTTGTCCGGCTCAGGAAGAAGCGGTTTCTCGATACGGTGCACTCGCTGTCGGACGCGATAAATAATCACGATCCGTATTGGAATTTCGATGAGCTTTTGTTTCTCGAGGATGCCAATGGATTCAAATCAACATGGTTTTTTGCACCGTTCGGCGGCGTGTACCAGAAACGGGAATCGTCGATCGATCCAGTTTACCACCGAAAGCCCTCCGAGCTGTCCTCCATGATTCGCAAGATTTGCGACAGCGGATGCGAGGTCGCCATTCACGGAACCCGTCAGGCATTTCTCAAAGAGCATGTACTGGCCGATCAGCTTGCTTCATTCGAGAGCAGGCTGGGGATCAAGATCAACGGTGTCCGACACCATTATCTCATGTTCCGTCACGGAACCACACTCGAGACGGCATCCCAATGCGGTTTGAAATACGATGCCACACTGGGATTTAGCGACAGGCCGGGATTCAGAAACGGAATCGCGTCGCCATTTTTCCCATTTCCAATATCTCACGAGGCCGGGCGGACAGTTGAGATACCGCTGAATTTCATGGACGGTTCGTTCCTGCATGTCGGAGACGATCCTGAGGGGATGCGCCGCCGGATCATTGAATCGTATCTCTATGCGAAAGCGGCGGGGGGACTGTTCAGTGTACTCATTCATCCGCGTAATATGGATGCCGGTGAAATCCCCGGGCTTGCGAATTTTTACCAGTCATTTTTGCCGCGATGCCGCCGTGACGGCGCTCGGGCAATGACCGGTATCGAGATCGCCGAATGGTGGACAGCCCGCGAAAAGATACTACGGTCCATTGAACATTTTTCCGACATGTGGCGCGTCAAAGGAGTTGAGATACCACCGGGAATGGAATTTTCCATTGCTGCTCCGAACATACAATCCATGAGATTTTCCATCGAGGGCGCCCGCGGATCGTCCGGACTTGATCACGATTCGCTTCGGATACGTCCCGCTCATGTCGATCCCGATAAGGGTATTGTTTTTTTCCGTAAATCATGAGAAAACAGAAAGAATTGTAATGTATGTACGTGAAGCGCAGCCGCATGAGACAGATGATGTGCTGAGGGTCGAACGAGAGGCATTCGGAAGCGAAGAAGAGGCGGAGCTGGTAATGAATCTGCTCAACGATCCCAGCGCCGAACCAATTCTATCGCTTCTGGCGTTTGAAAATGATACCGCTGTGGGGCATATTCTCTTTTCAAGCGCCTCTCTCGATCCGGTTTTTCCGCTCACGGTTTCTCTTCTGGCGCCGCTAGCGGTTGTTCCCGATTTCCAGGGGCAAGGAATCGGCGGAATGCTTATCCGTCAAGGCCTGCACAAGCTTACTGAATCGGGCGTCGATATTGTGTTTGTGCTCGGGCATCCCCAATACTATCCCCGTCACGGATTCGTTCCGGCAGGCGAACATGGATTCAGCGCACCGTACCCGATCCCTGATAAAGATGCGGGGGCGTGGATGTATCGGATTCTGAATCCCCGCGGGATCGAACCGTTTAACGGAACGGTGCGGTGTGCGGACAGTTTGAACAAACCGGAGTATTGGGTCGAATAATCAACCGAAAAGCCGTGAACAACAGGTGCATGTCATGCCGGATACGGGACATACGAAACAAATTCTTGTGCTTTTGATCGGCGAGGTACTCGAGGATCCGCGGGTATATAAGACATGCTTGTCCCTGAGCGGTCTCGGGGCAGATGTCACGGTCGCGTGCACAAACCCTTCGCACCGTCCGGCGGATGAAACCCATCGGAAACTCAAGATTGTGCGGTTCCCCCATCCGAGAGAATATATCCTGAAAAAGCTTTATCATTATCTTCAGGGAAAGCTTTCCCAGGGCGCCGGAGCTATGCTCGCTGAAATGCGTGAGGTTACCGGGGCCTTATCAATGAAGTCAGTAGTGCGCAATGCGGTTTTAAACCGTAACGCTGTCCACGCCATGAATGCCGTTCGCAGGGTCAACCGTATGATGGCGGATGTATTTGCCGGTTCCTCGTTCGATCTTGTGCACTGCAACGATGTAGACACGCTCGCTGCCGGAAGCGAACTCCGGCGCAGCGGGGCGGCCTGTGAAATGCTCTATGACGCCCACGAATACTGGGCGGGCATGGGCATCGAGGGAAGCCGGTCTAATCGCATGAACCGTGAGAGTGAGGCAGCGGGAATTAAAAGCGCCGAATATGTTGTCACAGTGAATCCCATGATCGCCGGACTACTCAGAGAACAGTACGATTTGAGTATGACGCCCGCAGTGGTGATGAACTGTCCGTACAGGTATGACGGTCCAGTATCAACCGATACGGCAGGTTCGCCGGTCAGGATTGTTTTCCAGGGCAAGATGCAGGCATACCGAGGACTTGAAAAACTGATTCTCGCGTTCAGGCATATAGACGGCGGTGTGCTGACCATGTCCGGATACGGTCCCCTTGCGGAACGGCTTCAATCACTCGCCCGCACGGAAAATCTGTCGAATCGGGTGACATTCACCGGTCGTTACGATCCCGGCGCTTCGACTGCCCTTCTGTCCGGCCACGATATCGGCGTCATAACTTATGAGAGGACAGTTCGGAACAACGAACTGTCCTCTCCGAATAAACTCTTCGAGTATGCGATGGCGGGATGCGCGGTTGCGGCGAGCGGCATGCCGTTCATTGCCGAGGTTGTCGACGGTCACGGTATGGGTATGCTTTTCGGCGATATAACGCCTGAGTCGATAGCGGAGACTCTGAACGAAATGATAGCTGACACCGAACGTCTCAAAACATTCAAGAAGAATGCCCGTACTGCCGCAGTCGAACGGTTCGAATGGAATGCGCAATTCGCTGCAAACTATCCCTGGACTCTCGATGAATAGCATGATTCCCGATTCGGCCGCCGGTATCTATCCCAACACCGTGCAGGATATATCAGAGATACCGGCATTCGTATTCCGTGATCACCGCTGGACAGTACCTATACTGAAAATCGCCGCTGAAAACCGGCTTTTGAGGCTTCCCGTAAACATCGTAAGTTTCGACCGTCACCGCGATTCCCTTCCGCCGCGGTACGGCACCGATGAACTTGCGGCGTTCAGGTCGGCAGAGGGATCGCTCGGCTATCTCATCGACATTGTCGCGAACAGGTTGTCGCCCCGTGACGATGACTGGATTTGTGCTGGAATGGAGCTTGGACTGATTGCGGATGTTATTCAGTTCGGTTCTGCGGAGGATGTCAGTGCGTCCGACGAATCGCTGAAAGTATATACCGATACTGCGGGAGTAGCGCACCGCATATTCTATGCCGGCCGTACCGCTGAGGCGCTTTCGTATAAGGGTGCGTTTGCTGAACCGTCCCACGAATCGGCGGCCGCCGGATTATGGGATATTCTTGGATGGGATCCTGCTCGGCCGGGTATCAGCAGATCCGCCGGGGGATTTGTGCTCGATATCGATTTGGACAATTTTACAATCTGTTGGGAAACGTACACAATACCGTATACACGGGAAGTATATGAGGGTGAATTCCTCGCTCCTTGCCAGTCGGTATACTATTACGATTATACTCCGATAATGTTTATTCACGAGCTGATAGATCACGCCGCGGTCATCACAGTCGCATGCGAGCCAGCGTTCTGCGGTGGTCCGGAGAAATCGGCACATATCCTCGCCGACGTCAATGACTTGATATTCTGCGGAGCGCTCAGTGTCACGGATATAAAAGTAAATTATCCGCCGCCCTACCCTGACGAGTAATGCTGCATAGTCAACAACCGGCGGAATGTAAAAACATCGCGAAATATCTCTGAAACGGCTCACAAAAATATTGCCATTTAATTCTTGAAAAACCATATATTTTATTATATATTACAAATCTTTCTACGAGAGAGAAATTTTCGGAAAATACTAAAATAACATTTGACTTTTGAATCTCTAAATGTTATAATACCAGTCTATGGATATGTAAATTCGTTCGGTATTAAGGGCTTTTTTTTTGCTCGTTTTGGCATATATTTTTGTTTTTTAAGGGATTGCGGGAATAACTCAATTGGTAGAGTGTCACCCTTCCAAGGTGAAAGTTGCGAGTTCGAGTCTCGTTTCCCGCTCCAGAAAAGTTATAGACGATATTAATTCAAGTTTTTAAGCCCACATAGCTCAGACGGTAGAGCGCGTCCTTGGTAAGGACGAGGTCACCAGTTCAAGTCTGGTTGTGGGCTCCATAACGGATGGTTAGAACATATTTTCAGAATAATTTCACAAAGGGGTAAGATCAATGGCCAAAGAGAAGTTTGCGAGGACCAAACCTCACGTAAATGTAGGAACGATCGGGCACGTGGATCATGGCAAAACCACACTGACGAGCGGCATGACAAATGTGCTGTCGCGAATTGGTCTTGCGGCGCATCAATCGTTTGACGATATCGACAAGGCGCCGGAGGAGCGCGAGCGCGGAATCACAATTGCGACTGCTCATGTTGAGTATGAATCCGAGACACGTCACTATGCTCATGTTGACTGTCCCGGTCATGCGGACTATGTGAAAAACATGATCACCGGCGCGGCGCAGATGGACGGTGCGATACTGGTGGTGAGCGCGGCTGACGGTCCGATGCCGCAGACCCGCGAGCATATTCTTCTCGCCCGTCAGGTGGGCGTACCCCGGATCGTGGTGTTTCTGAACAAGACGGACATGGTGGACGATCCCGAGCTTATCGAGTTAGTTGAGCTTGAGGTTCGTGAGCTTCTGACCAAATACGAGTTCCCCGGGGACGAAATACCGATTGTCCGTGGCGCGGCGATCAAGGCGATGGAATGGGACGGCAGCGATCCGGATAATCCGGACATTCAGTTTGTCTATGAACTGATCAAGGCGCTTGACGATTACATTCC
>CAZCDQ010000096.1:13312-14438 GCA_964497605.1 uncultured bacterium | reverse complement strand
GATTTAGAGATGGTAATATCGGCTCACCTTCTAGCTTTTGTCAATTTTACAGAAATTTATGGACTCAATCGAACGTGAATTTAAAGTTTCAATTGTTTTGACCATTATATCTCTTAATGATATACAGAAGAGTCTTACTTATTCAAAATTATTTGGCTATGATGAAAGTAGAATTTATTATTATGAAAAGGAATATACTCCATACTATTTACATAAAAAAATAATTTAAATTATGTATTATCAAATATTAAACTCAGAATTCAAGAAAGATATAATTATGATAAATCTGATTTATTATTTATCTAAGCTATCCACAATCCCCTTATTTACTACCGGCATAATATGCCCATAAATATCAACCGTCACCTTGATACTGTAATGTCCAAGTTGATCTTTCACATAATGCTTCGGTGCGCCAGCCTATAATAATAAACTGGTATATGTATGCCGTAAATCATGAATTCTCAGAAAGATGCATTTGAGGCGTTGAAATCTGCAATCGGAATGTGTCCCCTTATTTCAGCGCTAACCCGTCTGCCGTATCTGCGAATTCGTAACGGTATGATTCGCCTGCTTTTGTGAACGTTATGACCGTGCCGTCGTCCACGTTTTTTTCAACCGCGGCCGATCGCGCAACCGCCGCCGCTTCCGCCTCGCCGGATACCGGCAGAATCACATGCGCCAGTACCGCGCTGTTGCCGGCAGGTCTTACCACCGTGCCGTTGAATGGTATCCACTGGAACCGCGCGTTCACCTGGAGAGCGATATAGGCGTGACTGTCCGGCCGGAACGACCAGTCCTCATCGGTCACCGGAATAACCGCCATCATACCGTCCCCGCTGTCGAGCAAAGTGTAGCTGTCACGGATGTGCTGGGTGAAATCGGAATGGAACCGCGCCTCGATTTCGGGACGGTCGCGGTGGGATTCGACTTCGTCCAGAACAACGGTGACCAAGGGTTTGTCGAGGACGATGTGGCGGCGCCAGCGTTTCAGTTCACGTTTCGGATAGGCATTCGTGCAGTCCATGAGTGTGTAGTCGCGGGAATTATCTGTCCTGAATTCGATTATCTCGCCGCCGACCGACTCGTCCACGTGGTAGATCATCAGGCCCTGCGGCTGCGGCAG
>CAZCDQ010000096.1:13032-13302 GCA_964497605.1 uncultured bacterium | reverse complement strand
GTCTTTCAGTTTGCCCGGAATCTGCTCTTCGCCGTTTACAAAGATAACATTGTGTCCGCGGCTTGCAGCATGGGGTGTGTCGTATTTCTCGGCGTCGAAATACTTTTCGTCGTAAGCTGCAGTGCCGAGGTCCTTGATGAATTCGTACCCGCGCCAGTAGACCATGAACTGACCCACATCGAGATGGCCGTGATGTGGATCGTCGTTCTTACCGGCTTTGCAGGCAACCATAACCTTCTCCGGATCGGTGAAATCGCTCCGCATGATTGC
>CAZCDQ010000096.1:0-13022 GCA_964497605.1 uncultured bacterium | reverse complement strand
GAAATGAATCGAGGCCTCCCCGGGCAACGACCCTTTGACCGTGTGACGGGACCAGATAATATCAAACATATCGTTTCCCTCGCCGAACCAGTTATCACGAATCCATGCTGCCTCGGGATTCCCGGTCTCAAGCGCGAGCTTATTGTAAAGCCGTGGGGAACCGAGCCGGTTGAAATGGGCGTCCGCGAAATCGCTGTGACGGTACTCCGGCGGCGCGCTGATATACAGCGGGAAATTGACCGGCATCGAGGCGATTTTCGGATGTTTGAAATGGTTGTATTTCCCGTTTGTCGCCCGTTTGAGCGCGTCCGCGAACAGTGTCGACATGCGCAACGTCTGCGCCCAGTATCCGCCGCCCTCCTGCCAGCCGCCCTTTTCGCCGAGTTCGCTCAGCGTCCGCGAGATGCGGTTGTAGGATTCGGCGATGACATCCGAGAGCTGCGGATGGTCGCCTATGAGCGTGAGCGCGGCAAGCCCGAGTCCGGTATTGCACCACGCGCACCAATTGCAGCGGTAGGCTGTCGCCCACCAGTGAAACTCGTAGTTGCCGCGAACCTGTATGATCGCCTTTTCGAGCAGGGCACCGCGGATACGGTCGCGTTGTGTTTTTGTGAGGACCGGATACAGCCAGTCGTACACCACGGAGAGTTCGCTCGCCGTATCGCTTGCGAGAATCGCGAATGTGAACACAACCTTGTCGTCCGGTACATTCCACGGGCTCACCCGCGGGTAGGCTTTCGGGAACTGGCACGCCCGCATGACCCAGGTATCCATATCGCAAAGCGCCTCGGCGAATTCCATGGATTTCTCGGCATAGCGCATGTCGCCGGTCATCTGATATGCGAACGCGAGGTTGAGCGTTGCCCGGCGGTAATTGCTGTACACCCCGAGAAATTCCCCGCTCGTGTCGAACCGTGAGTCGCGGAGCTGCGCCGGAAGCGGGCTCTCTACCGGCCAGTAAAGCCAGCGGTTGCATTCCGAGAGAATGCGCGCCATGATGCGGCCGGTTTCAGGATCGTTTTCGATGCGGTCGCGGATGGCTGGTTTTTCCTCCTCAGTGAAAAACAGATACGGGTGTACGAGGTTCGCTTTAAGTGCATTATCAATATGCGTCGAGGTTATCTGCGCGGGTGCAGGTGAAACTGAGGCGAGCAGCAGCGCTGCAAGCAACATCCATTTTTTCATGACCGTTTCTCCTTTGAACCACTTGTTAATCTATTGAATATATCATATTCAAATCATAATCAACAAAACGGCATATTACAATGAGTATTTAACAGTGATCTTTACGGGGCAAGGCGAGGCTTTTCCGAAGCATGACTATAACACCGGCGGTCGTTCCGGTTATGATAATATGAATATCCGCCTCATGGATATGTCTTTTTTTACAAAAATATGTTTGACTAAAAAAATAAAAACATCATATTATTGTATATTTAAACAGAAATTGGTTATTATTGTACTTGAAACATTTCACATAAGAAGAGAATAAATATGAAAAAACTTTTATATCTCATCCTGATTCTTTGCGCGACTGCCTCCGTTGTACAGGCTGATTTTGCCGTTGTCCCCGTCGAGAAAGTCATCGACGGCGGCCTTGCAGCTTTTATTGATCGCGCCATTAACGAAGCCGATGAAGCGGGTATGGATGGGATCATTTTTCACGTTGACACCCCTGGAGGGCGGGTCGACAGCGCAGTTTACATCAAAGATACCATTCTCCAGTCTCCAATCACGACCGTGGCGTTTGTCGATAAAAACGCCATTTCCGCCGGAGCGCTTATTTCGCTTGCCTGCGATTCGCTGTATATGTCGACCGGATCCTCTATCGGAGCCGCAACCGCAGTCGACCTTCAGGGTAATAAAGCCTCTGAAAAAGTCACGAGCTATTTCCGTGCCCAGATGCGCGCCACGGCTGAGGCGACCGGACGCCGTGCCGACATCGCCGAGGCTATGGTGGACGAGGAACTTGAAATCGAAAATGTTTCCGAGAAAGGCATGCTCCTTACACTTACTTATAACGAGGCGCTCGATCTCGACATTTCGGACGGCACCGCGGAGAGTATCGGCGAGGTGCTTGTATATCTCGACGTTCCAGATGCCGAAACGATTGAATATAAGCCGAACTGGGCAGAGCTTGTAGTAAGGTTTCTGACCCATCCTCTGATAAGTTCGCTTCTGATGTCAATCGGATTTATCGGGCTTCTTATTGAGGTCAGAACACCCGGTTGGGGCATCGGAGGCACAATCGCGCTGATCGCCATCGCGCTCTTTTTTGGAAGCCATTACATTGTCCGGCTTGCGGCGATCGGCGAACTGCTTCTGTTTGCCGCGGGTATCATTCTATTGACATTAGAGGTATTTGTCATACCCGGTTTCGGAATCGCCGGAGTGAGCGGCATATCGCTCATGATCATCAGTCTATATTTAAGTCTCGTCGGCAGATTTCCCAATTCGTCGGATTTTCTCAGAGCGTTTTATGTTATCTCCGGGGCGGCAATGATTACCGTTGTTGCGGGGTATGTTCTCATTCGGATTTTCCCCAAAACGCCGTTCTATGGCAAAATTTTCCTCGATACGGTCGAAAGCGCTCATGAAGGATACAAATCGGCCGAGGTCTTTGCCGACCTGCTTGGTGAGGCAGGCGTCGTCATTAACGATTTGCGTCCTGTCGGCAAAGCCGAAATCAATGGAAAACGGTTCGATGTTGTCACCGAGGGCGGATACATTGAGAAAGATACGCGGATAATTGTCACCGCAGTTAACGGTTCACGGATTGTTGTACGGGAGAACGCACAGCCATGACAATCTTTATTATTGCTGCGCTTTTAGTTGTAGGATTCATTTTTCTCGCCGTGGAATTTTTCCTGGTCCCGGGATTTTCCATTCCCGGCATTTCGGGATTGGCGCTGATCGGATATGGTATCTACAAAGCGAGCATCGAATACGGTTCCTCCGGCGCACTTATTACCGTACTCTCAAGCGTTGTTGTGACAATTATTCTCATCCGAGTATCCCTGAAAAGCCGGATGGTTCATAATATCGCCCTCGATTACAATCAGACCGGGACAACAGCAGTGGACGACTATTCAGACCTCATGGGTAAAACCGGAAAAGCATTGAGTACCCTTCGGCCAACAGGTACAGCGGTTATCGACGATAAACAATATTCCGTTGTGACCGACGGCGAGTTTATCGAAGCGAATTCGGACATAATAGTTTCAAAAATCGATGGCACCAGAATTGTTGTAACTCATATCGAAAGGCGGTAAACATGGAAATTTTAATGGTTGTTGGTTTGTTTCTTGTCATAGTCCTTTTGTGGCTCTTTTTCTGGGCGATACCTGTCCCGTTGTGGATTTCGGCTGTTGCGGCGCGGGTGAAAATCAGTCTATTTTCGCTTGTCGGTATGCGCCTTCGCCGTGTGCCGCCGCCGCTTGTCGTGAGTCAGCTTATTTCGGCGACAAAAGCCGGCCTTGACCTTAATTCTAACGCCCTCGAGGCTCATTTTCTCGCCGGCGGCAACATATCCGCAGTGACAAAAGCGCTTATCGCCGCGGACAAAGCCTCGATTGATTTATCGTTCGAACGCGCCGCCGCAATCGACCTTGCCGGACGCGATGTGCTCGAAGCGGTGAAAATGAGCGTGCTTCCGAAAGTCATAATGACCCCGATGGTCGCTGCGGTTTCCATGGACGGTATCCAGGTAAAGGCCACGACGCGCGTGACTGTTCGGACAAATATCGAGCGGCTTGTCGGCGGCGCCACCGAGGAAACCATCATCGCCCGTGTCGGCGAGGGTATTGTCAGCACCATCGGTTCCTCGGAAACATACAAGGGAGTTCTTGAAAATCCGGACAATATTTCCAAAGCTGTACTGAAAAAAGGTCTGGATTCGGGTACTGCGTTCGAGATTCTTTCGATCGATATCGCGGATGTGGATGTGGGAGAAAACATCGGCGCGAAACTTCAGATGGCACAGGCTGAAGCTGATAAAAACATCGCGCAGGCAAAAGCCGAGGTACGGCGAGCGATGGCGAGAGCGGAGGAACAGGAAAACATCGCAAAAGTCGCCGAAATGCGTGCAAAAGTCACGGAGGCTGAGGTTCAGATCCCGCTTGCCATGGCCGAGGCGTTTAAACAGGGCAATCTCGGTATCATGGATTACTATAAAATGATGAATATTAAATCCGACACGGAAATGAGAGGATCGATTTCGCAAAGCACGAAACCCGATAATTCGGAAGAAGGTGACAAAAGCTGATGGAATTGATCGTTAATCTTATCATCGTATTCGCGATTATTATATCCATTCTGAAACGTTTCAACGAGACCGCGGGGAAAAGCGATGAAATACGCACTCCCCGCAGACCTCCTCCTGAGGCGCTTTCGGAACAGATGAATCGCGGAGGAAAAAAGGCTTCTCCCGAATCGCAAACGGAGCCGGCTCCAAAGAACGAACCCGAACGCGTCACTATCGAGGAGGTATTCAAACGGTTTCTCGATCAGCAGCCTCCGCCCAAACCCGAGCCTGTTTACGAGCCTGAATCGGATCATACACCCGAACCTGCGTATGAGCCGAGGTCGTATTACGAACCGGAAAAACCGGTTGAGTCTGGGTCTCATGAAGACTCGTTTGAACTGCCGTGGGTTGCGCTATCCTCAGAAATGCCGGAACCTCTTCCGCGGGAATGGGAAAAAACTCAACGTGTCAATCTCGCTGGCACTCAGTTCCTCAATTTCAAAGCTCCGGATGTTATCCGAGGAATTGTGATGAGCGAAATACTTGGACCGCCGGTTTCGACGCGTGAGACAACACACTGGCAGTAACATGAAACGCCCTGTGCATTTTTGTCGCAGGGCGTTTCGTCATCCATTGCAGAATAATCATTTCAACGGGAGTTATGCATGAACGTTTTCACCGGATTCCCGAAAGATCTTTTCGCATTTCTGGAGGATCTTAAAAAGAACAACAACCGGCAGTGGTTCAACGACAACAAGGAGCGATACCGTGAATCGGTGGTCGTTCCGGTCATTGATTTTGTCGCGGCAATGGGCGAGCGGCTGTACCGCATCAGCGAGCATATCCTTGCCGATCCGCACCCGCACGGCGGCTCTATGTTCCGCATCTACCGCGATATCCGGTTCTCGAAAGATAAACGTCCATACAAGGAACATGTGGGATGCCAGTTCCGCCACTCAGCCGGAAAATCCGCCCATACACCGGGGTATTATGTCCACATCGAGCCGGGAAGTATTTTTCTCGGCGGCGGTATCTGGATGCCCCCGACACCGGCGCTGAACAAAATCCGCACCGCGATCGAGGCCCATCCGGACGAATGGTCACAGTGTGTCGCGAGCCCGAACGTGAAAAAGCGGTTCACTCTCGAGGGCGAACGTTTGAAACGTCCGCCGCGGGGATTCGATCCCAACCACCCGCATATCGAGAACATCAAACGGAAATCGTTCTTCCTCATGCAGACAGTCGGCCCGCCGCTTATCTATAAGCCCGAATTCCTCGACGAGGCCGAATCCGCATTCAAAGACGCCGCACCGCTCATGGCGTTTATCACGAGGGCTTTAGGGATGACGTTTTAGCGCCTTTGAAACAGATAAACCCCTCTGTCCCGATAAATCGTGACATTCAACCCCCTGATAGGGGGGAAACCGGCGAAAGCCGGAGGAGGGTTATTCTAAAGAAAAGCCTTGACTTTTTCACATAATTATTGTACAATAATATTGTACAACTAATGCGAAAGGAAAATCATGGCAATTCACACAACATATTCAAAAGCCCGGGCAAATCTCGCCAAACTATTCGACCACGCATCCGAAAACAAGGAAGTCGTCTATATCAGCCGCCGTAAAGCCGAGGATGTTGCATTGATCTCAACCTCCGAGCTTACAGGCCTGCTCGAAACAGCGCATTTGATGCGGTCGCCGAAAAACGCGCAGCGCCTTCTCACCGCACTGAACCGCGCGCTAGCCGAAACGGAACCCACCCAATCTGTCGAGGACCTGAAACGGGAGATCGGGTTTGGCGAAAAAGAATAAGCTCTCCGTAAAATCCGCCCGCGACGCAGTCTTTCATCCGGAATTCAGAGAAGACCTGCAGTACTGGGTCAAGACCGACCGCAAGACTGCTCTCCGTGCATTTACTCTCATCGAGGCGATTCTCCGCGATCCGTTCCGCGGCATCGGAAAGCCGGAGCCGCTGAAATATCTCAGCCCCGGTGTGTGGTCGCGACGGCTCACTCAGGAACACCGTATTGTGTATCTCGTGAAAGATACCCGTATCGATTTCCTTCAGGCACGGTATCATTATTGAGAAATACATAATACTTTAAAAAAATCCCTGTAGAATAATTCCTGGCTTTTTATGTCGCTAAATTATGCACTTTAAGCTTGACAGCCGATGTATAAGTATATATAATTTAGTGTTCATTAGTATGTAATTATTTTTTAGAAAGAAAATATAACCATGAAATTCTTATTAGGAAACGTCCCGGAACCGGTAGAATTTACACCTGATTCCCCGTGGCAGCCGTTTGGAATTCAAGAAAAATCCATATGGAAATGGCAGTTTAAAGCGTTGCCTATCGCATTACTAAACATGATGTTCGTGTTTCTTATCTGGTTGCTTTTTACACCTGTTATGGATTTGCTTAAAACCGTCTCCTTTCCGCTTCCCATACAGGGATTTCTTCTATGTTTGATCGGGGTGCTTGCTGTCCATGAACTGATACATGCTTCAGTACACCCGCAATTTGGATTCTCCTCAAACACAATCCTCGGATTCTGGCTGTCGCGGATGCTGTTATATGCGATGTATGACGGCACTCTTTTCCGAAACAGATTTATTACCATACTGATAATGCCATTTATAATAATAGCGTCGTTCCGGTATTTATCTCCGCGATAACCGGTTATATGAATGTGTGGATAGTGTATATTACCATTTTGAATGCGTTTCTCGCGTGCGGCAACATCATGACAGTATTTGCGATACTCAAGATTCCATCAAATTCTATAATCAGAAATCAGTATTGGAAGCCCGCCAGAGATAATTAGTACCCCTTTCACTTGCATCGCGCTCCCTCCGAATGTATTTTATTTATGAGAAGAATCTCAGCGAACTTAGCGCTCTCTGACCACTGCGACATCGAACAGCGCGGCGAGTGTTGAAAAAAAAACCTTTCTTCCGTCTAAAAGGACATACTCATGAAAATCGGATACATTCAGTTCAAACCCGCATTCGGCGACCCGGCCGTGAATGTGGCAACCATGATCGACATGATCACCTCTGAGGATGCCGACCTGCTGGTCCTGCCGGAACTCGCCACCACGGGATACACGTTCACTTCGAAAGACGAAATCCGCGATATGGCCGAGGAATTCGAGTATTCGGCAAGTCTCGACGCGCTTCAGAACGCCGCCCGCGACAACGGTTGCGCGCTTGTGGTGGGATTCGGCGAACGGTCGGGGGACAAGATATTCAATTCCGCGGCGCTGCTCAGGCCGGACGGTTCCCGCGCCCTGCACCGCAAGAACCATCTGTTCGGGGCAGAGAAGAAATTTTTCGATCTCGGCGACCTGCCGTTTGCGGCGCACGATTACAACGGGGTGAAACTCGGGATAATCGTGTGTTTCGACTGGTATTTCCCCGAATCGGTGCGGTCGCTCGCCCTGCAGGGGGCGCAGATCGTCTGTCAGCCTGCAAACCTGATACTGCAATGGTGCCAACGGGCGATGGTGATCCGCAGCCTCGAGAACCGGGTGTTCACCGTGACCGCGAACCGCTACGGCACCGAATCGTACGGCGAGCACTCGTTCACATTCACCGGCGCAAGCCAGATTACCTCGCCGGACGGGGGCATCCTCGCAAGCAGTCCGAAAGAGGGCGACGATATACAAATTGTCGAGATAGATCCGGCCGAGGCAATCAATAAAAACATCAATCGCTGGAATAACCTGTTCGACGACCGCCGGCCGGAAATGTACGGCAATATTTTCGGCTGCTGACTCCTGACAGAACCAGAGAGATAATATATGTTTCCGCTGTACAGCGACAGACAGATTGAACGGATTCCGTTTGTGACCGTTCTGCTCATTATGATAAACATCATCGTGTTCTGGTTTCAGCTCACCTCTGCAGGGTCGATCCGTGAATCGGTGTGGCTGTACGGTGTCATTCCGTACGAACTGTTTCGTCCGGGCGAGGTTGATATTACGGGGCGGGTACCGCTTATGGCATCGTATGTGACCGCCATGTTTACTCACGGCGGACTTATCCATCTCGGCTCGAATATGCTGTATCTCTGGGTATTCGGCCGTGATGTAGAGGACGATTTCGGGCATGTGACATTTCTCATGTTCTATATAGCCGCGGGGATATTGTCGTCGGCCGCATTCGTGGCGGCGTTTCCTGGCACGAACATCCCGCTTGTCGGGGCGTCCGGCGCCATCGCGGGATTGCTCGGTGCGTATTTTCTCCGGTTTCCGCTTACGAAAATCTATACGCTGATCTTTTTCATCATCATTGTCAGGATTGTGGCGCTTCCCGCATTTCTACTGCTGGGATTGTGGTTCGCCATACAGTTTCTATCGGGCATGGCGAACGCAACCGCCGGCGCTGCGGGGCAGGGCGGTATCGCGTTCCTGTCGCATATTGCCGGTTTCATTATCGGGATCGTCTGGACCATCCTGATTCTGCGCAAGCGGTATTACGAACGGTTGGAGGGATATGAGCAGCAGGATTATTAAAACCGGCCCGAAAATCACAGTCAGGAAATCGTCGTTTATCGCAACCATAATCGGGGTGGATAACGAAACCATCGCCCGTGAAACGGTCAAGAAGATGAAAAAGAACGACCGGAAAGCCCGTCACGTCGCGTTCGCATTCCGTATCGCAGGCAATCCGGTAACCGAGGGAATGTCCGACGACGGCGAACCGCGCGGTACTGCAGGTATGCCCTTGCTCATGCTGCTGCGTCACAAGAAACTGACCGGGATACTGGTCACAGTAACACGCTACTGGGGCGGCGTGAAACTCGGCCCGGGAAATCTTAAACGCGCGTATACCGAAGCGGCGCGGCAAGCGCTTGATGAAAATTAATAAATGAAAATGTTTCTAATGGACAGGATTAACAAGAGCAACAAGATTTTTTTTGTTTTTTTATTTTGTTAATTCTGTAAATAATTTCTTTTAAATAAATCCTGTTAATCATATAAATCCTGTCTATAAATATTCTTTAAAAGGAGCTCAACCCATGAACACACCTGATTTCAATGCCCTTGCATCCTCGGTACGGGGATATACCGAAACGCCGCGGCGGCTTGCCGGCGTTGTCCCGACCATCGCGATCACCCCTGTCGCGGACGGCAGAACTGGCGCATACGAGGAAAATACCGAGAAAACGTGGCGGATGGCCGAGCGTGTCTACAATCTCATCACAAACAAGGTGAAACTGCCGGACGGCACCCCGGTCCGTGTGGTGACTGCGCCTGAAATCGTTTACGGTGCCCGGACCGGCGCCCTCGCGCAGGAATATTATACGAAGCAGGGTGTGAGCGCCAATATCTGGGTCAGCCGTTCGTGGGCATACAGCGATGAGCTTTTATCCGCCGCGGCCGGGATCGGATCGAGCGAATGGCAGCATGCCGCCTACGGTCTCAATCAGACCGACCGTCCCGGAGCAGTCTGGCTTAAAGCATTCTGCGCGGCGATGGACGAGAAAATGAAACCGATATTTTCCATCTACAACCCCGATCTCGAGAACGAGGACGCCACTATCGCACCCTATGTCGCCGAAAAACTGCTTATGTTTGCGCGGAGCGCGGCAGCGGTGGCCGAAATGCGCGGAAAAAACTATCTCTCGGTGGGCAGCGTTTCGATGGGAATCATCGGCTCGGATGTCAGGCGTAACATCATGCAGCACTATCTCGGGATGGGCACGGTCTCGGTCGATATGGTTGCGGTCAAGGGGCGGATGGATGACGGTTTTTATGATCACGAGGAACTCGACCGTGCGTTCGATTTTATGAAAAGCCGTTTTGTAATCGATTACAGCGAGGGCGACCGTCCCCAATCGAACGACGATCTTCTCCGCGACTGTCTAAAAATGACGCTGATCGTCCGCGACATGATGACCGGCAACCCGAAACTCGCCGATAAAAGCATCGCCGCGTCCCATGGATTCAAAGCCGATGTGGAGCGCGCCCAGGGGAACAATTCCATTGCCGCGGGAACACAGGGTCAGCGTGCCTGGACCGATCTGTATCCGAATTTCGACCTCACCGAATCCATTCTGAACAGCTCGTTCGATTGGAACGGTTTCCGCGAATCGTACACGGTGGCGACCGAAAACGACAGCAAAAACGCCATCGGTATGACTATCGCACATCTCCTGTCCGGCATGCCGCAGCTTTTCGCCGATATCCGGACAAACTGGACTGTCGAAAGCGTCAAGGACGGCACCGGCGAGGATATCGAGCAGATAGCGCCGGGCGGATTCATCGACAAGCGGAATTCCGGCGCTGGGGCGCTTGATTATGCGCTGAATGTTATGAAACTCGTGTCTGACAAGCCCGACATCGATATCGCCGAGGTCGCCGAGGCGATTAGGAAAGACGCAAAACTCCAGGAGAAACTTATCGACGCCGCCATCGCGGGTACGTCGTACCAATCGGCAATTCTGCAATACTTCCTCGGCGACGGGCTTTCAAGCCAATACCGAACACCGGGCGGCATTCCGTTGACAGCATACCGTTACAATGTTGTCGGCAGTCAGCTCACCTGCTCCGTTGTCGAGGGCGAGACGATTGAACTTCCGGACGCTGTTGCCGATTATGTCAGCAACCGGACCAATCCCACCTGGCCGGAAACTTTCTGGACGCCCTGGGAAATGAGTTCGTTCGAATACATGTCGAAGATCGGGCCAAATCACGACGCCAACTCGTTCGGGCTGATCGGTGCAGACATGATCACGCTTAACGCGATGCTCAGGATCCCGGTCGATCTCCACAATGTGCCGGACGACCTCATATTCCGGCCTACCATGTGGGATAGATTCGGCGGCGACGATTTCCGGGTATGCGAAAAACTCGGCCCGCTATATGGCTGAGCCTTTCCGCAACAATAACTTCTCCCCCCGCAGGCAGTAAAGAAAGAAACAGAAAACGCGCGGGGGGGGGCTTTATGCCTAAATTGAGCGATTCCTGTGTAGAGGTAATCCTTGAGGTTACCCAAAACCTTATGGCAGGGGAAAGCCCTGCCCTTGCGGTTAGGGTATAACCCGCTGGATTATCTTCAAATTTTGATAATATCAGTAATAACTATATGTTAGTTATTATTAATTTAAATTTTTTTTTGCGGTTTAGATATCGGATAAATAATACTTTAATAATCAATATCAGGAAAGAAGTTATCCCAGACAAAACAGTCGGAATCTGCTGAAAAAGGAGTTTGAATAAACTTGTCATAAGCGGATTTTTTTGCTGGATTTGATAGTATTTCATTTGCCTCTTGAGATTTAATAAATTCTTTTTTTGATTCAATATCTCCTTTAGTGGTGTCAGGATGGTATAACAATGCTTTTTTTCGATAGGCTTTTTTTATTTCTGAAAGAGCTGCATTTTTATCAACACCGAGTATTTTGTAATAGTCTTTTTTATAACCTTTGAAGCTGAGACGATTTTTATAATATATTGAATCTGCAATCATGCTTAATGTCTCATTTAGCATATTAAATGTATCTTCCCGAACATCTAAGTTTTTAAAAGTAGTAAGAATAATTTCCATTACAATATCTGAAGCAAAACTTGAATCGATAGGTTTATGAATTCCATTTTTTATACCTTCATCATAATAATTAATAACAAAGCTTTTTATTATTTGAAGCGCATACGTATTTATTGTCTTATCTTCAATATATAGGCCCCATAAGTTACTATCTTCTTGTTGTTCAATCATATCTGTAAAAATAAATTGACAAAATGAAAGAAGTTTTGATTGAAATGGAAATTCTGTTTGAAAAGTATTTTCAAACATCTCAATCATTACTTTTATATCTTTATTTAGAATTTCAAACAAAATTTCTTCTTTAGATATAAATATTTCATATAAGGTTTTTTTACTTATATTACTCTTTAAGGCAATATTATTTACGGTAGTCTTTTTAAATCCATGATTCTTAAATAATATTTGTCCTTGAGAAATTACATTTTCAAAAATAATTGTCGTTTTATTTACAGAACGTTGCATATACACTCCATTAAGTCTCATAGAAACTAATTTATTCAGTATAGAGTTATATAAAATGTTTTGTATGACACTTTTTTATCTAATTTGATCGATTTTGTAGAAAATATAATCTTATGATATTGTTATTATTAATATTATATGAATAACAAGTTACTCCAAATAGGTATGTTATTACAGTAGGGGCAGGGCTTGCCCCTGCCCGCTTATTTTACGGTTTTGGGTAACCGCAAGGGTTACCCCTACACAAAAATCGCTCAATTTAGGTTTTAATAAAACCCAATCTATATTAAAGATCAATCAAATGCAAAAATCAAAAAATACTCTTGACTTAACACCTATCAAAAAGGCAGCAATTATACTAAATGTATCTGGAATAAAACTATCCACTTTGATAATGAGCAATTTGCCTTACCCACAATACAAAAAGCTTTTAGAAGAAATTGAAAACACTGCTTATATAGACTCTGAAACCGAATTAAGTGTTCTCAAAGAGTTCTATACAATGCTTCAAGCATTAAAAAAAATTACTAATAATCAACATGAAAACGCAAAAGAAATTCTCCAACAATCTTATACTAAAGATGAATCTGAAATTATATTTAATAAACTTTTAAAATATTCAAATTCAAATTATTTTTTTTCGGATAAATATACTGAAAAAGAAACTGTTTATGCCCCAAAAGGATTTAAAACATTTTTATCTATTCTTAATAATATAGATTTTAATACAAAAAAAACAATTCTAAATACTTTAGAAAAC
>CAZCDQ010000095.1:0-14648 GCA_964497605.1 uncultured bacterium | reverse complement strand
TACGACCGCCGTATCGCCGACCGCGTCGTAGGCTTTCCCGAAATCCACCATCCAGTCGATATCGAGTATATCCGCGCCGGTTTTTGCAACCTCGGGCAGCAGGTGGGTGATATCGCCGCAGATGTGAAGTTTGACCGCGGCGCCGCAGGAGTGGATGAATTCGAACAGCTCGCGGTGAAGCGGCAGAACCATATCGCGGTACATCTCGGCGGAGACCTGCGAACAGATTGCGTCCCCGACACCGACAACATCGCAGCCTTCCTCTATCTGGGCTTTCGCAAAATCCTTTGCAGTCGCAAGGCATTTTCCCATGAGATGGTCGACAAAATCGGGTTCGAGGGCGATCTTAAGCAGTATCTCGTTCACCCCGGCAAGGTCGCAGGCCTCGGCAAGCGGCCCCTCGACCCATCCGCAGACCGGGATGCTGTCGCCGAGGATTTTACGGTAATACCGGGCGCCGTCGATACGGTCGCGCGTTCGCGGCTCACGGTGGACATCGGGATTTTTCAGCGCCTCGACATCGTTCTCAGTTTTCACAATATGCTCACGGCACCGCGGGACTGCCTCCAACGGAAAATCGACCGGCGCGCCGAATGCCGCGGTCTCGCGGAACGGGTCCGATATAAGGCTGACCATATCGTGACCGAAATACTCGAGGCATTTCATGTTCGCCTCCACAAGGACTCGGTGATCGGAGGCGAATTCCATGTATGTCGCACCGGCGAACCGTGCTGCAAAATGCATAAGAATGGGATGAAACGGCGGCGGGCTGCCCTGCGGCCCATCCTGTATTAATCGGTGAAGCGCTTCTTTTTTTGTCATTGCTGGCCTCCGGGTTACAGTTTCACTGATTAGTTATACTGATTTTTCCGCGAAAACGCCAGAACATTTTTCAGTACAGTGTATATTTCTGTTGAACGCCGAGCTTCCGTTCAGTATACTTTATATGAATTCGTATCGCCGCTCATTTGTCACAACAACCGTTTATTTCACGGAGACGCAGTCACGTTATGAAATCCCTGTACACACTGTTCCATCCCGCTCATTCCGTATTTCTTTCGATTGCGCTTGTTGCCGCGGTGTATCTCGGCACGCTCGCGGCCGTTGGCACCTCCGGCTTCTGGATTACTGATAACGCCAACAAGTTCCTGCAGGCGGAATCGATCGCGGACAGCGGGTATACCGATTATTCCCTGCACCGGCCGGGGAAACGCATCGATCCCGATTTCCGGTACAATCCGGTGCCGAGCCCGTTCTCGGTTGTAGAAAATGGCAATCTCTATTCGGTATTCTCGCCGGTATTCGCCGTGGTGTCGTCGGCGCCCTACCGGCTGCTCGGGCACGGTGGTCTGTATCTGATTCCGCTGATTTCGTCGCTTCTCATGCTTTTTGGGCTTGCGAACGTTTCGCGGCTGCTTGGATTGGGCAGCATCGCGGTACATGCTGTCGTCATTATCGGCGGCCTCTGCACACCGGTTTGGTTTTATAGTGTAGTATTCTGGGAGCACACCGCCGCGGTCTGTCTCTGCATCTGGGCGGTGTACTGGTTTCTGCGGTTTCACCGGAGCGGTGTCCTTGGTCATCTCATCGCGGGCAGTATCCTCGCCGCGTTAGGTATTTGGTTCCGTGACGAACTCTATCTGTTCTGCATTGTGCTTGTCGGCGTGACCCTGCATTACAAACGTGACCGCCGGATATCGACCCTACTGACCGCCGCAACCGCAATGATTGCTGTTTCGGTTCCATTGTGGCTGTTTCAGTGGAAAACCATTGGGCACCCGTTTGGATTCCATCTCGGAACGCATATTCTCTCCGCGGACGATATATTCGACCATGTTTTCTCGCGCTTCCAAGTGTTTTACAACCTCGCTGTCATGGGGAGTCCGTCCGTGTTTTTGTCGCTTCTCACCGCCTCCCCGTTCATTACCGCCGCGGTATGGAGACCGAGATTTTCCGGCTCGGCGTTCAAAATCGCGATGCCGTCATTCGCTCTTGCCGCTATCGTAAGCGCACTCATAACGCTCGGCGGTTTCGCGTTCGCCGACAGCCCGATAGCACGGCTGCTTCAGTCAAACGGCCTGTTCGCTGCGGCGCCGTTTCTTGTCCTTGCGTTCATACAGCCCCGGACTGCAGATGAAACAGACAGCGCTTCACCGGCTGAGTGGCTGCTCACCGCGGCGCTGGCATATGCGGCAGTGTATATCCTCGCCGCGCCGGTCATGGGTTCGACCGGAATTCACTGGGGCAACCGGTTCCTGCTGACGCTCTATCCGATGCTCGCGGCGCTTGCGGTTTCGAATATCGTGCGCTGGGCGGGAATGATGAAATCGTATGTCACGCCGCATACAATCGCGCTCGCCGCGGTGATACTTGTCAGTTTTGCCGCGCAAGTGTATTCCATCGATCTGCTTAAAACGAAGAAGGATTTTTCACGCCGTCTCAACGCCGAGATCGCGCGCCAGCCGGAGGAGATTGTCATCACAAACCTGTGGTGGGCTCCGCAGGCGATGTACACCGCATTCCGCACCAAGGCGATGTTCTATGTCGCCTCCGAGCGGGAGTACGAGCGGCTCGTGCGGCTCCTTGGAGAGAACGGTTACAATACCCACCTTTTCGCGTCACAACGACCAATCGACCGGGCTACGCCTGAGGTTGCCCGTCTCGATGACAGCGGTCTTAATTTCTTCTCGCTGAGTTTCTATCTTGTGGATGAGGCGGAGAGTACAATAGAATAGACAATTTTCTGCTGCTCACAACAATAAAACCGGAAAACATGTGCATTACTTAATAAATTTATCATTGTGAATAAGCACAAATCATCGTATTATATATAGACAACGTTATTCTGATACATACACCGAAAGAATAAGGAGGAAACAGACTATGAGCGAAAAAATTGGATTTATCGGACTCGGAATTATGGGAAAACCAATGGCGAAGAACCTTATCAACGCCGGATACGACCTTGTTGTGCTGGACATTAACAAATCTGCGGTGGACGAGCTTGTCGAAATGGGTGCGGTATCCGCATCCTCGCCCGCCGAGGTCGCCGGTAAGGTTGACAAGGTAATCACCATGCTGCCGGACGGCCCGGATGTCGACAAGGTTGTGCTTGGTGAGAACGGTGTCATCGAAAGCGCAGGCTCCAACACCGCGCTTATCGACTTGAGCAGCATCTCTCCCACGGTTTCCAAGAAAGTTGCGGACGGTCTCACGGCAAAAGGCGCACGCGCGCTCGACGCTCCGGTTTCCGGCGGCGAACCGGGAGCTATCGCCGGACAGCTCGCCATCATGGTCGGCGGCCCGGAGGAACTGTTTAATGAGGTCAAACCGATTTTCGACGTGGTCGGTAAAAGCGCGGTCCTGGTGGGCGATACCGGCGCGGGACAGACCTGCAAACTGGTCAACCAGATTCTTGTCGGCATCCATATCGAGGCCATGGGCGAGGCGTTCATGCTCGCCACAAAGGCGGGTGTGGACCAGATGAAAGTCTACAACGCTATCAAGGGCGGGCTCGCCGGATCGAACGTGCTTAACGCAAAGGTCCCGCTTATGCTCGACCGTAATTTCAAACCCGGTTTCAAAATCAACCTTCACCAGAAAGACCTTCGCAACGCCTTAGAGGCGGCATCCACCATGGGGCTGGAGCTTCCGGTGACCAACATTGTGCAGGGCATGATCGGCGAACTTGTCGAGGACGGCAAGGGCAATGACGATCACGGCGGCATTGTGCAGGCGCTTGAGAAGAAGAACGGGGTGGAAATAAAGTAGCTAAGACGCCCTAAAGAAGCTTCAAATAGAAAAATCCCCCCTCTGTTGGAAAATGGAGGGGGATTTTCTATATCTATATACAGAATATCGGTTTCATTGTTTTTTTCATATGTAATCAACTGCCCAAGTTTTCTTTTGGGGGATATCTTTCTCTAACCTAACTTGAGCGATTTTTATCAAGAGTCAAATTTCCCGATTTTTCCTTTCGCTTATTCAGAAACCATGGCGTAGTGTTAATATACTCAACTTTCTGAGTTGGTGTAACTAATTGAAATACAATGCAATACTGCTTTCAAACCATGCGGTATTTATACAAAGGTTACAAAAATGACCTATAAACCGCTCTTCTCACTTCAATTTTCGAGGTGAAAGAGCCTGAATAAAACAATCGCTTACCTTTATCAATGCGTTATCTAATTGTAGTGTAATGCGTTAACACAAGTCCGAAAGTTGAGTTAATATATTTTAAATTTTGACTGCGCAACCGTTTATAATAGCCGATCCCGCAATAAACCGGTTGTCCCCGGCGCAAAAAGTTTATACCTTACCAGTATAAAACGTACGAAAGGAAATATACCCATGCGAATTACGCCCTCCATATACATTGTCGGCGGTACCCAGTACGGGCTGACCGAGGGATACGACTGTGTGATCTATCTTGTCCGGGGACCTGAGGGGCTGTTCCTCATCGATTCCGGCAACGGATACGACACCGAAACGCTGCTTGCCAACATCGAGGCAGAGGGATTAGATCCGGGCGATATCTCCGATATCCTGATCACCCATCACCACACTGATCATGCCCGCGGTGCAAATGCGCTCAGGGAGACGCTCGGCTGCGATGTTCATATCAGCGAAAACACCGGAAAGCACCTGCTCGAAAACGGCTCGGACGAGGAACTCGGAGTAATATATGCCAAAAAGCACGGCATGTATGCGCATGATTACGTTTACATCCATTGCCCTGTCGCGCACGGTATCTGCGACGGCGAGGAATTCACAGCGGCCGGGATCGAAATTACCGCAATCAATGTGATCGGGCATTCCCACGATTCGCTGTGCTATCTTATGACATTGGACGGCCGGAAATGCTGTTTCAGCGGCGATGTGGTATACGAGGGCGGTATTCTGGGGCTTTTGAATTATCCCATGTCGAGCCTCGAATGGTATCACGTGGGAATGCCGAAAATGAGCGGGCTCGGCATCGAGGCGTTGTTTCCCGGGCACGGGATTTTTACACTGAAAAACGGTCAGGACGTTATCGAGGCTGGGCTGAAAAAACTTGACAGTATCTTTGTGCCGCATTCGGTGAAACAAACATTTAACTCGCCGTGAGCATGAGGAACCAGACACGCTCCGCCGCGTGTAACAAACATTCTCCCGCACGATGGATGACAGAATTTATTTAAAACGAAATCGGATTGTATGGCATATTTCTTACTGAAAAAATCTTTCTTCGCCGCATCGCTCTTTACCATCGTTTTAACAGCGGCTGTTCATGCCTGCAATGTGCCGGTGTACCGGTTTGCGCTCGAACGCTGGCCGGGAAATAATTACGATGTCGTTGTGTTTCACGGCGGCGATCTGACGGCGGAGGAACGTTCAGCAATCGATATGCTCTTTGCATGCTCAAACCGAAAAATCCCCTATTCCAATTACGTTCTCACAACCGTGAATCTCGAAACGGACATGTCCAAGGAATACAAACGGCTTCTCAACAACCTTGGTGATATCGAATTTCCCCGTATTGTGCTGCGATATCCCAAACGAACCGGCATAACGAACGGTATCTGGCATGCCGCGCTCACCGAGGCGAACGTCCGCATCTTTATCGATTCCCCGGTGCGCCGTCAAATCGCCGAACATATCCTCGATAACGAGTCCGGTGTGTGGGTACTGCTGGAAAGCGGCAACCATATGAAAGACGATGCCGCGGCGAAACTCCTCGAAACAGAGCTTCGCGAGATGGAGGAATCGCTCACACTTCCTGAACAGATTTTCGAGACACTCATGCCGAATAAAAACGATCCCCGTCTTGCGAAACTGAAGATATCGTTCACCCTGATACGTCTTTCCCGGGAAAATCCTGCAGAGGCGCCGCTTGTCGCGATGCTGACGAACAGCGAATCCGATCTGGCGGAATATGCTTCGTCGCCAATGGCGTTTCCGGTGTACGGCAGAGGTCGGGCGCTGTTTCCACTTATCGGCGCGGGTATCACCGCAGACAATATCAGGTCGTCATGCGCTTTTCTGACCGGTGCGTGCGCCTGCGAGGTAAAAGCGGACAATCCCGGATTCGACCTCCTGTTCAGTACCGATTGGGATGCGAGCGTGGGAGAAAGCTGGATCGAGACAACGAATATTCCCCCGCTGGTTGGTCTCTCGGAAATGCTGAACGGTTCCGTCGAAACCGACACACGCGAGACTATAAACGAAAACGCCGTTGCGGACATCAGCGGTAATCCCGAGCCGGTGGCGGCGGGTGATAACGGAAATTACCGTTTAGACCGGTCATACAGTGAGAACGGGGAATCCTCCGGCAGGATTTTCGGAAATACGATGATTACGATCGGGGTTCTGTTCATATTTATTTCTTATATGTCGTCACGGATCGTGAAAATGCAAACACGGAGAAAACGGTGACCCTTTATCGGCTGATTATACGTGAAATACTGCATCACCGGCTGTCGTTCGGTCTCGGACTGCTGTCGGTTGTTGTGGCGGTGGGCGTACTGGTCGGAGAGCTGACCGTGCTTGACGCGCACGATATCCGGACACAGCAAATTCTCGCCGAAAAAGAACGGAAAGCCGAACGCGATATGGCGGTTATGGAGGACGATTACCGCAAAATCATGAAAGAGCTTGGTTTCAACCTTCTCATCCTGCCGAAAGGGCAGCGGCTCGACAACTTCTATTCGGACGGTTACGCGGCAAAATTCATGCCCGAGCATAATGTAACCCTTCTTTCCGAATCGAACATGGTGACCATCAGACATCTTCTGCCGAGCCTTGAACAAAAAATCCAGTGGCCGGAGCAGGACAATCGGACGATCATCCTTATCGGTGTCCGCGGCGAGGTTCCTTTCACCCAGCGCGATCCGAAAGAACCGATGCAGCAGGCTGTTCCCGAGGGCAAGATTGTCGTCGGATATGAAATAGCACAAAGCCTCGAGCTATCCCCCGGCGATAAGGTTAGCCTTCTCGACTCAGAGTTGGAGGTTGACGAATGCCATGCCCAACGGGGGACTAAGGACGATATCACTGTATGGATCAGTCTCGCAAAAGCGCAGGAACTGCTGGACCGGCGCGGTGAGATCAACGCCATTCTCGCTTTAAAATGCCTCTGCGCGGAAAACGATCTCGAATCGATACGGAATGAGATTGCATCCATTCTCCCCGATACGCAGGTCATCGAGATCGAGAACAAGGCGTCCACCCGTGAAAAAGCACGAATGCGTGCCGCAGCGGTGACAGATTCGGTCATCGTCGCCGAAAAAATCTATCGAGATACGCTCCGTCAACAGAAAGAGAAGCTTGCATCGTGGATTATTCCGCTGTTCATTCTCGGCTCGGCTGCTCTTATCGGATTTATCACATTCGTCAATGTCCGCGAACGGCGTCATGAACTCGGGATTCTGCGCGCCATCGGGCTGCGGTCGTCACAGATACTGTTTGTTTTTCTCGCGAAAGCGTCGGCTATGGGGTTTGCGGGTGCAGTTGCAGGGTTCGGCGCCGGATTTGCGGGCGGGCTGATTTACGGCGGGATTCAAATCGTTTCGGCCGATTCCGCTGGCATGTTCGACCCGGCAGTATTTGCCAGTGTCATTGTTGCCGCGCCGTTTCTGACATCGTTTGCGAGCTGGGTGCCTGCGTTGATCGCCGCAGGACAGGACCCTGCGGTAGTACTCCGGGAGGATTAGGCGCGTATGCTCAATATTCGGAATCTGTCGAAATACTATGAGGGGCCTGGCGGGACTATTCGGGCGGTCGAGGATGTGTCGGTCACTGTCGGGGACGGTGAATTTGTGGCGGTTCAGGGACCGAGCGGATGCGGGAAAACCACGCTGCTTCTTGCGGCTGGAGGGCTGCTTGCGCCGGACAAGGGAACAGTGCACATCGGCGGACACGATCCTTACGCTATGTCGCCGGACGAGCGGGCGAAGTTTCGCGCGGCAGAGATCGGATTCGTGTTCCAACAGTTTTATCTTGTGCCGTACCTCACAGTGAAAGAGAATATCCTCGCCCCCTCGATCGCGCTGCCGGTACCGGATGCCGAATCGCGAGCGGCTGCGCTTATGGAGCGGTTCAACCTGGCCGGCCGGTCCGGTCATGTCCCCTCCGAACTCAGCACCGGGGAACGTCAGCGAACCGCTCTTGCCCGCGCAATTCTAAACAATCAGAAGCTTCTGCTTGCAGACGAGCCAACCGGAAATCTCGACCGTGAAAACGCCGAGACTGTACTGAATTTTTTCATCGAATTCGCCGAATCGGGCGGCTCGGCGCTAATGGTTACACACAGCAAAACGGCTGCGGCGAAGGCACACCGCACCGTTCGTCTAGAATACGGGAAAATTGCATTGTAAACATAAATACGGAAACAAATGAAAGGCAATAACCGAATGACAATAAAAAAACAGGCTGTGTTTATATCTGTTCTTCTGCTGCTTACGGCACACCGGGCGTTTTCCGGCGACTGGCCCATGTGGCGGTACGATGCGGGACGGACTGCGGCGGCTGAGGACGATCTTCCGGACAGACTTGGACTTCTCTGGACGCGCGAGTACGGGCAGCGTGAGCCGGTCTGGGATGATGCATTGAACCGCGACCTGATGCCTTACGACACCGTATTTGAACCGGTCGTTTCCGGAAAAACCATGTTTCTTGGATTCAACGACATCGGTAAGATCGTTGCGCTTGACACCAACTCCGGCGAGGAGCGGTGGTCGTTTTATACGGACGGGCCGGTGAGACTCGCCCCCGCCGCATGGAATGGACGGGTTTATTTCACGAGTGATGACGGGTATCTCTACTGTGTGAACGGTTCGGACGGCAGTCTCATATGGAAATTCCTCGGCGGCCCCTCCGAGAGAAAAATCCTCGGCAACAAACGGCTCATATCCGCATGGCCCGCGCGCGGAGGTGTCGTTGTCGAGGACGGTGTCGTGTATTTTGCGGCAAGCATCTGGCCGTTTATGGGTATTTTCATCTATGCGGTCGACGCCGACACCGGAGATATAATCTGGAAGAACGACGGTCACGGTTCAACATTCATGCAGCAGCCGCACAGTACTGCCGATTCTTTCGCAGGTGTTGCGCCGCAGGGTGCGCTTGTTGTCTCGGGAGACAAACTGCTGATTCCCGGGGGACGGTCGGTTCCGGCATGTTTCGATCGCCGGACGGGCGAATTCCTCTATTACGATATACGGACGAACAACAAGACCGGCGGATCATTTGTGTGTGCACACCGTGATGTTTTTTTCAGCCACCACCGTGAAAAAGTAACCTCAATGTATGATATCGATTCAGGTATTCCGTTAATTCGCAGTATCGGCAAACATCCCGTTCTCACCGACGACGCCCGTTATTTTTCTGGGGAAACGGTGACCGCGTTGGACGCCGAATTATCGCTCAGTTCGGTACGCGCCCTTATGCCGAACAATCCCACTCTGGATAAAATCAATGAGGCGCTCATACCGAAACTGAAAGAAAAAATCCTCTGGATGTCCGAAACGGATGCGTCCGGCGATCTGATAAAATCCGGCAAGCGCCTGTATGCCGCGGGCGGAAATAAAATTACTGTCCTCTCCCTCGGCAGTAAATACTCACAGCCGAATGTGGAAATGTCTATTACAGTGAATGGCACAGTCGAACGCCTTGTCGCTGCGGACGGCAAACTGTTTGCGGTCACGCTTGAGGGTACAATCCTTGCTTACGGCGGCATGAAAACGATTCCGCTCCGAATGCACACGAAATCGACGGTGCCGCTTGAGCGCAGTCAAACGATCGAGGCCCGCGAGATTCTCGTCGAAACCGGCGTACGGGAGGGCTATGCGCTGTTTTACGGCATCGGCGACGGCGGCCTGCTCGAATCGCTTGCGGTGAATTCTGACTTTCATATTATCGCCTTTGATCCCGACGAAAAAACCGTGGCATCCATGCGCCGCAGATTCGACCACGCCGGGCTTTACGGCACCCGGATTTCTATCTTTCACGGCGATCCGATGACAGTACAGCTTCCGCAATATATGGCATCGCTCACCATTGTAAACGATCTCGAAATGCCTGAAAGCGCCCAGGAGGCTGCATTTCTGGACCGTATTTATTCCTCAATGCGGCCGTACGGCGGCATTGCGATTCTTCCGCTGAGCGGATGGGCGCGGTCACGGTTTATTGAAAAAGTAGAATCGAGCGGACTTCACGGCGCACGGACAATCGAGGCGCGGAATTCCCTGTTTCTTATCAGAGAGGGTTCCCTTGAGGATTCGGCTATCTGGACACATAATTACGGTGATATAGCTAACACCGCAAAATCAGACGACGAACGGGTGAAACTACCCCTCGGCATTCTCTGGTTCGGGGGAAATTCTAACGAGGACGTCCTGCCCCGTCACGCTCACGGCCCCTCGGAACAGGTAGTCGGTGGCAAACTCTACATCGAGGGCATGGACTGTATCAGCGCACGCGATGTCTACACCGGGAGAATACTCTGGAAGACCAAACTTGAAAACATGGACACATTTGGCGTGTATTACGACGAAACATATCAGAACATACCCACAAGCACCGAATACAATCAGGTTCATATCCCCGGCGCAAACATCAGGGGAACGAATTTCATCGCCGCAGAGGACTTGATATACGTTGTTGAGGGATCGAGCTGCACGGTGCTCGATGCCGAAACGGGCCGCCGCATGAATGTCATCGAGCTGCCGGAGCGGCCGTCTTCCTCCGCAGATTCGGAGAAGCCGGAATGGGGATATATCGGCGTATATGGGGATTATTTGATCGCGGGTTACGAATTCATCGAATTCTCGGAAATTGCCGAAAAAAGCCGCGATTTCGATAAAAGCGCCGGAAAAACAATCGCGGTTATGAACCGGTATTCCGGCAAAATACTATGGCAAATGGACTCAAATTACGGTTTCCTTACCAATGGCATCGCCTCGGGAAACGGCATGCTTTACTGCCTCGACAAGCTGCCGCCGTTTGTAGAGAGCCAGCTTGTACGCCGTGGCAAAACCCTGCCTGATACGTACTGTCTTATCGCGGTCGATATTGCGACCGGTACTGTCAAATGGGAGAAAAACGAGGGAGTATTCGGATCGTTTCTCAGCTATTCCTCCGAGCGCGACCTTCTTGTGCAATCGACACGGCCCTCGCGCGATACGGTTGCCGGGGAGACTGGGAAACGTATCGCGGTTTTTAGCGGCCGCGACGGTTTCGTGGTCTGGGACAGAAACATCGAGTACAGCACATTCCCGGTCATTCATAACGATAACATTGTTACCGAAAGCGGGATGTTCAGCCTGCTCACCGGCGATACAATCAACCGCCGCGACCCGCTCACCGGCGAGGAAATCCCGTTCTCCTGGAAACGGTATTACGGCTGCAACTATCCTATCGCAAGCGAGAACTTGCTTACATTCCGGTCGGGCGCAGCGGGATTCTTCGACATCGCAAACTTTGGCGGGACCGGAAATTTTGGCGGATTCAAGTCGGGATGCACAGCAAATCTTATCGCTGCGGACGGCGTTCTGAACGCCCCGGATTATACCCGCACCTGTAGCTGCGCATACCAAAATCAGACCTCGCTCGCCCTTGTTCACATGCCGGAGGTGGAAATCTGGACATTCAATCCCATCGAATGGAGCGGGAAACCTGTCAGGCATGCCGGTCTTAATTTCGGCGCCCCGGGAGACCGTCTTGCAGATGCCGGCGCTCTGTGGCTCGATTATCCGAGCAACGGCGGCCCGTCACCCGATATTCCAGTTATGGTTACACCTTCCGAATTCGAAACCTACCGCGGTCATTCCTCCGGCATACGCGGCAATGAATATTCCTGGGTTGCGGCATCCGGCCTGAAGAATCCTAACCGTATCGAGATAACGTTGACAAAAGAGCAGTCGTCGCCGCGGACATACTCGGTGCGTCTGTATTTCGCCGAGCCGGATGATGTGGTTCCGGGCGCGCGGGTGTTCGATGTTGGAATTCAGGGGAAGACCGTGCTCGAGGATTTCGACATCGTCCGCTTCGCTGGTGCAAACAATACGCTGGTTGTGCGTGAGTTCGCGGGGATCAGTGCTGACCGGACGCTCACAGTGACATTCGGCGATAGTCCGGGCGGCCTGCCTCCGGTTGTTTCGGGAATCGAAATAATCGCACAGGGATGGTAAACATGAAGATGTATGGCAGGATTGCGGTGATTTTCATGCTTTCGATTCACTGCATCTTCGGTTTTTCGGGATGTTCGAGAATTCACAAGAGGCCCGCGAAACAGCGCCTGTTATCCACGCATTATGATTTCACGAAACAGCATGCGCGGATTTCATCGTCATCGCTCGCGCCGGTGTATGCGCCGCTTGCGGAACAGATTGTTGCTGATTTCGGACTCGCGGAAAAGAACGGTGTCGGTATCGATCTTGGCGGCGGCAATGGGACGTTGGTCGTAGAGCTTGCGAAACGGACGTCCGGAATGCACTGGATACTCGCCGATATCGATCCGCGTCATTTCTCATATACCGCCCATCTGGCAGCCGCGGAGGGCGTCGGCAGCAGGATCGGTATGATTACCGCCGATGCCAATATGCTTCCGTTTCGCGGCAACTATGCCGATATTATTGTATCACGTGGATCGTTTCAGTTCTGGGGCGACCTATTCGTACCCTTTGCCGAGATTAACCGTGTCCTTAAACCGGGCGGCATAGCGTATATCGGGCGAGGACTGCCTCGTAATCTACCTGTTGAGACCGCGCGGGACATCCGGTTCGGGAAAAACGGATCGGGAGGAAGCAATCCGAAATACGATGTCGATGAAACAGCCGTATCTTTTGAACATACCATGAAAAAACTCGGAATTATCCGCTATACGATCCATCGACCGTCACCGCCGGGAAGCGAAGGTATCAATTACGGTATCTGGCTTGAATGGCATAAACAGTAAAAGGGTTAAAATGAATCGCAGAACGTTTTTCGGAAAGTCCGCCGCGTTGGCCGCGGCATCCTCAACGCTCATTTCGTCTCAGTTTCTCTCGTCATGCGGAACAAACATCGCTGAAACCACCCGAAAACCGAACATTGTCATAATCCTGCTTGACGATGCCGGCTGGAAAGATGTGGGATATCACGGCTCAGAGATCAGTACGCCGAATATCGATCGGCTGAGAGACGGCGGTGTCGAGCTCGACCGGTTCTATGTCAATCCAACCTGCTCACCCACACGCGCGTCACTTCTAACCGGTAAACCCTCGAGCAGGAGCGGGATTCATTCGCCGGTCAATTACAATCAGTCCCATTCGCTCCCGGCAGGCACGCCAACCATAGCAAACATGCTCTCTGACAACGGATATGAGACGGTTATTTCCGGCAAATGGCATCTCGGATGGGTTCCCGAGGCGGTTCCCAACAATTACGGTTTCGACCGTTCGTACGGCTACCTTCACGGCTGGATCGATCAGTATACGCATCTTACCCGCGACGAAATCCAAACATGGCACCGCGACGGTACCCTGTTCGATGAAGAGGGGCATGCCACCGACCTTATCGCGGATAACGCCGTGGACTATATAAAAAACACCCGCGACGTTTCGAAACCGTTTTTCCTCTATACTACGTTTAGTGTGCCGCATTTACCGCTCCAGGAGGAGAACGGATATGTCGATCCATACCGAAGTAGTGATAGACCCGAATCGCGGCAGTTTTACGCTGCCTCGATGACTCATGTTGATGAGGCAATCGGCAAAATTATCGGCGTGCTCGACGAGGAGCGGATTCGCGAGAAGACGGTTGTGCTGTTTTTCAGCGATAACGGCGGTACTGCACCGGGTGAAAAGAACTATCTGACACCGTTCCCGACCATCAATACGACCTCGGATTTCACGCACATTGGCAACAATCTCCCTCTGAGAGGATGGAAAGGCCAGCTTTACGAAGGCGGGATACGAGTGCCCGCGGTTATATCCTGGCCGGGTACGCTTGCTCCGGAGAAAACCTCCGGAACTATCGCGGTCTACGACATCTTTCCAACAATCGCGAATCTTATCGGAGCCGACATCAACGCATATCCGGGTACCGAGGGCATCGACGTCTGGCCCGCGGTCACCGGCGGCGCTCTTCCAGCGGACAGGATTATGTACATCCGGACGCCGCAGGGGATGATGGTCAGGAAAGGCGGCTGGAAACTCATTCATATTGGGAGATCGCCCGACGACGGTACCGACGAACTTTTTGACGTGGCCGACGATCCCTACGAGGAGCGCGATCTCGCGGACGAGAATCCATCTAAGCTCGCTGAGATGAAAGCGGTGCTGGCCGCTCAATTTGCGAAAGACTGAGTTTCTCACATCACTTATCGGGAGGTTATGTCTGGATTGTTGAGACTTTTTACGCTGTAAGCGCTGGTGGAGTCCCACAAGCTGGGCGCTTGCATCGTTCTGGCGGGCAAACGGGATTTGAATGAGATTCGCGACCTGATGTAATTCGAAGCCGGAACCGAAATGTGGAATTTCGATCTCGCAAACTATTTCACGTTCCCCGAAAAATAAGAACTGGTAGAATTTCAGTACTATAATGTGATTTAGAGGGGTTGCGCCCTCTGCGGTAAAACATATTTAACTCAACTTTCCGACTTAAAAGAAAGTAGCATATTGTCAGAGAATAAA
>CAZCDQ010000094.1:0-14655 GCA_964497605.1 uncultured bacterium | reverse complement strand
TGCAGCTCCCCCTCGCCCGCTGGCGGGAGAGGGGGTTAGGGGGGTGAGGGTGGAATAATAGCCGTTGCTGACTTAACTTGATAACCGAATATTTTTTAATGCTCAATAGATTTTATATATACGCAAACCTCCATATCATCTTAAATAACAGCATAATACGTTAACATTATAACAGACTGCTATGTGCTGCGGCCATTCATATAGCAAAAATCTAATAATCTCTAAAAATAAATCACAATATATTGCTTTTTTTACAAAAAGCAAGCAAATTCGGACACCGAAATTCTACACTCAAAAATCGTGTTATGATGTTGTATTATAGCCACTTATGCTTGCGCTTTTTGGATGTCCTGATATGCTACTATTAATTAATATCTTACGTCCGTATCCTCACCGCCGTTTTTCTTTGCCGCCAATTCCCATCTCCGCACTATCGGCGAAATAAATAAGTTGCATTTGCGCTGCAGATTCGCGACAATATCTACATGGCATATCATATCGATACTACACATTCCAAAAAAATGCATCGTTCATACATCCGGATTACACACTAACAGATGGGAGCACGACATGAAACCGTACCGTATTGTCATTGTATTCGCTGTTTTACTTATTTTTACTGCCGCCGTTTCAATCGCTCAGACGTTTGGCGATATGAAAGATCTTGCGGTCATCAAAACGGATGTGACATCCAAACGGATATCGAGTTTCGACCGCTCGGGCGGTAACAACGACCGAATCGAAAACATCCAGCCGGGCGAGGTCAAAGAGATTTTCAATGTGGACGGTGCGGGCATTATCTCACACATCTGGATAACCATTGCCCATAACGGCTCCGATTCGCGCCGAAATATCATTCTGAGAATGTATTGGGACGGCGAAACCGAACCGAGTGTTGAAAGTCCGATCGGCGATTTTTTCGGTAACGGCTGGGGTGAATTCTATCATTTCTCGTCGCTGCCCCTCGCTGTTGCGCCCGGCGGCGGGGGACGGGCGTTGACATGCTATTTCCCGATGCCGTTCGGGGACGGCGCTCGGATCACTATCGAAAACGACTCCGACCGTCAAATCGACGCGTTCTACTATTATGTCGATTACGAGGAACACCTGTCAATCGGGAACGATATCGGGCGGTTTCACGCGTGGTTTAACCACGAGATCACCGAGGCGCCGCCTGAAGGCGAAAATGAATGGGGCACCCTCGGCAAGGTCGGCGTCAATCCCACCGGCGACGGGAATTATCTGTTTATGGACACGATTGGAGCGGGACAGTTTGTGGGTGTGAATTACTATGTCAACTGCCCGTCTCCAATGTGGTACGGCGAGGGAGATGATATGTTTTTCATCGACGGCGAATCGTGGCCGCCATCGCTTCACGGCACGGGAACCGAGGATTATTTCAATATGAGCTGGTGCCCGAAAGATTTATTCGACCATCCCTATTTCGGGCTTGCGAGAGTGAATAAGGAATCCGGCTGGATGGGCAGGACACACTGCTACCGTTTCCATATTCAGGATCCGGTGCGGTTCACCGAATCACTCAGAGCCACTATCGAGCACGGACATAACAACTATATGACACAGGAGATGTCCTCAGTCGCATACTGGTATCAGACCGAGCCGCATAAACCGTTCCCCGATATACCCTCCCGTGAGGAACGACAACCAAAACCGGTTATCGGAGCGTCGGATATTCACCGCTGGCGTGACGAATGGCGGAAAAGCATGGGAAATGATGCAACGCTGTGGGGTAATGAAAGCAGGTAGCCGCGCAAAAACTTCTTATACCTAAATTGAGTGTGGCAGGGCTTGCCCCTGCCCTCTAATTTTATGGTTTTGGGTAACCTCAAGGGTTACCCCTACACAAGAATTGCTCAATTTATATTATATATTTGAAACAAAAAACCCCCTGCCTAAAATCGGAGACGGGGGCTTTTTTTATACTAACTGTTAATAGAAACGCTTTTACCGGAACGATGTTCTGAATAGCACCTTTTTATTTAACACCATCCTCGAGCGTTTTCTGAACAGCGTAATACGCCGGTTTCGCAACAAGTGTCGTATCGAACAGCGCACCGTACCATTCCTGATGCCATCCGGTACCGTCGCCGATGTGCCACGTGTTCCAGCCGACAACGCCGTTATAACGTTTTTCAAGAAGAGCCTCGACAATCGCGCCATAGGTATGCGCCTGCTCCTCGAGAGCTTCCGGTGTAATACCGTCCTTAATCCATGCGCTCGCTTCGGTAACATGAAATTCGAGATCGTTTGCATGCGCCCAGTCGATAAGTTCGTGCAGCTTCGCAATATTCTCGGGGGTCGCCCAATCGCGGTTCACATGTGCCTGCCAGCCGATACCGTCCACCCGGATACCGTCCGCACGGAGCGACATGATGGTATCTTTGATTAGCTGCCACGACCGTTCCATGTTCATGTCCTCGTGGTGATTCCAGATGAGCTTCAGATCCGGCGCATGTTCATTGGCGATCTCGAATGCCATTTTGATGTAGAGCGGCGTTTTGTTCTCGTCGTTGGATTGCCCGATAATGTACCACGGTACCTCCCAGCCGGCGCCCTCTTTGTTAGTGTGCCATTCGTTATTGCTTGTCGTCTCATTGACAACATCCATCGATATAATACCGGGGACGCCGTTATACCGTTGACAGACCGCTGTGAGAAATTCACGGAGCATTTGTTCGAGTTCCTCCGATGTTCTCGTATCGTCCTGCACCCACTCCGAACACTGGGGACTAACCGGGCAATGCATCCTGAGCACCTGACCGTGATCGGCGATATGCTGGACCCAGAGGTCGGGCTGGCTCCAGTCCCATGTATCGGGATCTGGATGATACATCCACTGTTTAAAATCGTTCTCGGGGGTGACATAACTGAACTCGCGGTCCATGACACGGCCGGTGTCGCTGTCGAGCAGTCTCGCAGCAGTTGTCGCTCCGATGAGCACAGTACCGTACGGATAGTTCCGCGCCACAATATCGCGGAGCCTGTCGCCTGAAGGCATGGGGATGGCATTATCAATCGCCTGTTCCTGTGGCTGCTCCTGCTCTGCACAGGATGCAATCATTGCAATTACGGTAAAAACTGCAAGCATGACACTCATGTTTTTTTTCATAGCCGGTCTCCTCCCATGAATGAGTAAATCCGTTATTTTTTATCATCGTTTCCCGTCATACATCCCGAAATAGAATGTACGAACCGTTTTCCCGGTGGTGTTGTAATTAGCATGAAAAGCTTTGCCGTCCGGCGGCACCATATAACAGTAGCCCTTTTCTATCTTACGGGCATGTTTGCCGAGTACAAATTCAAGTCCGGAATCGATGGTCGACCACACTTCCTCGACCTCGGGACCGTGGGCGTGAGGCTGCGCGAACGAATGGGGCGGAATCTCCACCATCGCGACATTCTGAAGCTGCGAAAGGCCGTCCTCGCGTGTGAACAGTACATGGCTCTCGTAGGTCCAGTGGGATTTGTGACGGACATTGACCGTTTGTTCGTCGCGGACAATAATGTTCTTGTTCGGTGTGAATCCCGCGGTCACCTTTTCCGAAACGACATACATCTCCATGATCTCCTCGGACGGATTGTCGATGACAAAGTCGAGTCCGGCCGGTACTAAAGCGCAGGCGCCGGGGTATAGATCGTACGTTTTCCCACCACCGGTAATGGAAGCTGTGCCGGAGATGATATAGTATACTTCCTGCGTGTCAGTGAGCGTGATCGGTTTTGTACGCTGACGGGCCATCATGTAAGCGTGGGAATAGCGGTCGATATAATTTAGGACATTCCCGCGGTTGACCGGACGGGCACCGGGAGTATCGTTCTTCCGAAGCATCGGACGCTCTACAAACGAATGCGGCGTATAGAAATAATTCTCCTTGTAAGACGATATATACATATCGGGATCCGCCTCGTCCGAGGTCGGCGGATTTCGGTGAAGCGTACCGTATTTAAATCTGCCCTTGACCGTGGGCTTGTTATACATAAGCCAGAATGTTCTGAGCGGTGTTACGCCGAGATTCATATTCGAGTGTGAAAGCGATCCTGTCGGCGGCACTTTATACGCTGTCCCCGGCGGAAGATTGTAGAACTGTTTACCGAGCAGGAGATGAAAATCGCCCTCCACAGTAAACCAAATTTCCTCGATTCCGGGATTATGCGCATGCGGCTGTCCCCACATCATGGGGAAATACCACACCGGCGTCATCCCGGTAATCGTCGCCAAACCGTCCTCGGCCCGGAATCTCCCGCCGCGGGTGCCGTGCGCCCAGTGTCCGCCACCGGTACCGAACGACGCCTCGGTGAAATGATGGACCAGGATATCTCCGCGCGGTTCGAAACCGTCCGGAACCGGCTCAACCATGACATACATGACCAGTTCGCGGTCGCCGGTATTTTCGATGGTGTAGGACAAATTCTCCGGGACAAGGATCATGGCGTCCTGCTCGACCGGTTCACGCTGCGAGCCGCTGACAAATTCGCCGTCCCCGAACGCAACGTAAAATATCTTCTGCCGTCCCGTCAGTCGTTCGGGATCAGTTTTCATCCCGACATCGAGCGCCGCATAATTTAGCGCAAGAATGCTCGTCGCATAATGGCCTTTCTCCTCAGGATAGACGGGATCGTTCCCTGCAAGCGGATAGACGATCTGCCATTCTTTGAGACACCCGGCAGTGATTTTCATCTCCGAATCGCTGTAGTGGCTGATAAACATGTCAGAATTCGGTTCGTTCGCGGGATCAAACGGGGCAGGATCAAGTTGGAAAAGATTGGGCTCCTCGCCTTCTTTAAGCGGCTGTGCGGGCAACGTTCCCTGGGCATAGAGCACAGAAGAAAATGCGATAATGCATACTATCGAACAAATGATGAATCGTTTCATGTTACGCTCCTTTTTAGATAGAGTTACTGGTTATTCCATAATTTCAATGTACAATAATAACATAATAAATACCATAAAAGCAAGGGCAAGAAAATATCGACCAGTTTAATATATAATCTTGACAGATGTGCGCTTTTTGTGTAGCATTATGAAACATTCAAAACGGCATCAACCATGAACTGCTCTGGTCGGAGTATACTTATGATACGAAAACGTATTTTATATGCGGCATCGATTCTATTCATCGTTTTGGGACTTTCCTTGAGCACACAAACTCTGGTCCTCGCCCGGCAAACCGATACGGTTCAACTCACCGCACCGAACGCGGAACTTCAATTAATCGCAAGCGGTTTCAGATATACCGAGGGTCCGGCTTGGGGGCCGGACAATTGTCTGTATTTCACCGACCGATCCTCAGGACGTATCATCAGATGGTCGCCTGAGAGCGGTGTTACCGATTTCAGAATCGATCCCGGTGGCGCGAACGGTCTTGCGTTCACCGCCGATGGTTCGCTGATTGCCTGCGAATCAACATCGCGGCGGGTAATCGCTATCGCCCCGGGCGGTGCCGAAACGGTCATCGCCGATTCATACGAGGGCAAAAAGCTGAATTCGCCGAACGACGCATGGGTCGATAGCCGCGGCGGCATTTACTTCTCCGACCACAGCATGCGAAGCAAAGAAATCCTCGAGCAAAAAGGCGATCATATTTATTACATTACTCCGGGGAAAGACCGTATTATCCGTGTGACCAACGATCTCGAATATCCCAACGGCATGATTACGAATCCCTCCGGCGACCGTCTGTATGTGACCGATTCCGGCGCAAACAAAACCTATGTGTATACGGTTAATCCGGACGGCACGCTGCGGGACAAAAAGATATTTGCGGATGAGGGATACGACGGCCTATCAATGGACGTAAACGGCAATGTCTATATCACTCCGCAGGAAAGTTGGGTGTCGGTATATGATGCTGACGGAAACCGGATAAGCGAGATTGCCGCGCCGTCACGGCCAGCCAATGTGTGTTTCGGCGGAAGTGACCTGCGGACGCTGTTTATGACCTGCGGACGGGCGGTCTATGCTATTGAGATGAATGTGCAGGGATTTTCCGGAAACGAATGATTACCTTTAAAGCATTTCAATACACACATTCATGGGCCGCGTCTGCAAATATCCGCAGATTTTCCGGCGGCGTCTCGAAAAAATGATCCGACGCCGAGCAAATATACCCGCCGTTTCGTCCCACTTTTTCAAACAATTCGAGCGTTTTCTCTTTGATGAATTCGGGCGAACCGGAGGTCAGCACATTAAACTGGTCCATACCGCCGACCAGCGCAACACGTCCGCGGATTTTATCGGCAAATTCCCAGGGTTCCTGATTTCCACCGACACTTACCGGCGCAAGGGTTTCTGAGACGTCGCAGTTGTTTGCGACAATGTATTCCTCGATGCCGAATGTGCCGCCGCATGTGTGATATGTCGCGATGAAACCAATATCGTGCAGCGCATCATGCATCATGTGGTCGTAGGGTAGACAGAATTCACGGTGCAGGTCGGGGGAGATAAGTGTGGACGAGGACGCTCCTCCACCGGTTTCGATAAGGTCGAATTTAGCTCCTTTCATCGATTCAATGAACTGCAGCTTCTTCTCCCAAAGTATGCCGAGCAGCCGGTGTACCCAGTCCGGCGTATCGAAACAGCGCAGAATGAGATCGTTTACATCGGCAAGACAACAGGCGTGCTGCCAGCAACCGCCCTGATCGCCCCACACGAATCCGCGGAGGATGCCGTTGTCGCCGACACTGTCATAGAGTTCGCTCACCGGTTTGTGGTTAAGCGACGGAACCGGCATATACTTCTCGATGAGATCGATATCGTCGTCCCGCTTGATAAGATACTCGGTGACCCATGTTGTTTTACGGTCACCGCCGGTTTTGTATGTAAGCATACCCTCCGGTGTGGTGATTTCGTGATGGACAATCCTGTTATCGGGATCGCTGCTGATGACGGCCGCGTTATCTTCCCACTCGGGGGTGGACGATTTTTTGAAATCCGAGTCGGTCAGCCAGAACTGTCCCATATCCTCAAACGACTGTATCTGGGCATCCATGCCGACCTGCCGGAATGCATCGAGCGCGTCAATGCCGTCCATGTAATTATCGAGATGGTAAGGCTGCCACTGATGCACGGTCACCGGCAACCGGTCTGGTTTGCCGCCGCCGAGGGCGATCATCATTCGTTCTTTGCTTGTCATGCCGGTCCCTTTTTATGGTTTACGATATATACTATGTTTCGAATATAGGATTTCCGCCTATGGTACGCAATTTTTTTCGTATATACTGTGACTCATAGCGAAATTGTCACGAAAAGTATTGATAATGCCATAAAAATGTTATTATTTTGGTCTATATGAACTATCTCGGATAACATCTTATTACGGGAGGTGCGCAATGACGGACAATATCGGATTGAACCGCACCAAAATCCACACGTCGAGAAGAGACTGTCTTTATGCATTGGCAGGTATAACTGCGCTGGCAGGTACATCCGGCTTACATGCCATGTCACGGGCATCGGAATCATGGGGCACATACCGCGGTGCGAATACCCAGCGTGTGACCGAGGAGGATGTCAGGTATTTTTCCGAACTCGGCGGCAACCTGCTTCGTCTGAGTTTCCCCGTCCGGCCGTTTCACGATATGGAACCGCCGTACGAATACAACGAAATCGTCTTCGAGTATCTTCAGAGCTTTCTCGACTGGGGTGAAAAATACGGCATTGCAATAGTGATAGACCCCCACAAATATCCGGGAACTGAGCACCCATGGACAATGCGTGCCACCGATCCGTTCTGGAAAGATTTTATCTGGCACGAGAAAGTAATTGGCCTTTGGGACCGGATTTCCGCTGAATGTGCCGACCGCGGAACTGTTGTCGCCGGCTATGATCTTCTGAACGAACCCGCTGTGCGAGAGAATGCTTTGAAAGGCGGGCCCGCCGATCTCAATCTGCTTTACCGTAAATGCATCGCCGTCATCAGAAAAAACGACACCTGTCACCCGATTGTAATCGCATCCCCGCGGTATACCGATACAAAAGATGTCGGACACGGCTATCTCGCGGGAGTAAAACTGCTGGAGCGGTTCGGCGATGACAATATTGTGTATGAGGTACACTGCTACAGTCCCGGTGAATTCACTCATCAGGGTGTCCAGGACCGTCCCGAACCGGTCGCCTATCCGGGTATCATAAATGGGAAATACTGGGACCGCGATGCGCTGGATGAACTTTTTCAGCCGACCGTTGCTTTTCAGCGGCGTCACAACGTTCCGATTTTTATGGGTGAATTTTCGAGTCCGCGATGGACAGGCGAGGACGGCAACCGGTATATCGAGGATGTTATTGTACTATGCGAAAAATACAAAATCAGCTGGGCGTATCACGCCTACCGCGAGTCGTGGGTATGGGATCCCGAGATGGACAACCACGATAAAAATGCTCGGACACGGTTCAAATCAACCCCGCGGCTCGAGCTGTTGAAAAATTATTACCGGAGGAACAGCACATAAAAAAATTAATTATTCGAGCCAATTTCAAAAGTCGGAATATTGCCCGAAAGAGAGCCTTGACATGCTCCCTTCGATAAAGAGATATCTTCGTAAGTCATTGATGCATATAATCCCCCTGTCTTTCGGACATCCCCCCAGTAAAGGGGAATATATTTAGAAATCAGTCGAAGTTTGACTTTTGCAATTGGCTCATTCTAATTTCAGTTTATCGAAATGATACATAATAAGTCAGGAGCATGAATGAGAATCAAGAAAACAATCGAGAAAATTCCCGGCGGCATGATGGTTGTGCCGCTCATTACAGGCGCGCTCATAAACACGTTCTTTCCCGAGGCTCTTCAAATCGGCGGATTCACCACCGCATTGTTCAAGGACGGCGCAAGTGCACTTATCGGCGCATTTCTCGTCTGCATGGGTGCGGGCATGAATTTCAGAGTTGCCCCGAAAGCGCTGAAAAAGGGAACGGTGATCACACTGTCAAAATTTGTTGTCGCGGTGACATTCGGGCTAGCGATCGACAAGCTGTTCGGCGAAACCGGATTTTTCGGACTGTCTGCTCTTGCGATAATCTCCGCGATGGAAAACACGAATGGCGGGCTTTACGCAGCGCTGACCGGGGAATTCGGCGATGAAAGCGATATCGGCGCAATCGCGGTAGTGTCGATCAACGACGGGCCGTTTTTTACGATGATCGCATTAGGCACCGCGGGACTGGCGAACATTCCGATCATGGCGATGGTCGGGGTGGTCATTCCCATTGTGATTGGGATGGCGCTCGGTAACCTCGACGAGGACATGAAAGACTTTTTAGTGAAAGGCGGACATCTTTTTATTCCGTTCTTTGCATTCGCCCTTGGTGCGGGGATTAATTTTGGAATGCTAATCAAGGCAGGTTTTCCGGGAATCATATTGGGGCTTATGACTACGTTTGTCGGCGGCATTTTCAATATCACCGCGGATAAAGCGACCGGTGGGTCCGGCATCGCCGGCGCCGCAGTTTCAAGTACTGCGGGGAATGCGGTCGCTACTCCTGCGGCGGTGGCGCTTGTAGACCCGAGCCTGCACGCTCTCTCGTTAGTGGCAACGACACAGGTGGCGGCCTCGACCATTACGACAGCCATCTGCACACCGATCCTCACCTCGATTGTAGCGAAACGCGCAGCACAAAAGGCGAACGTTTCCGTTAGCGAGGATTCAACCTAAGATGACTGCACGAACGAAAACCAAACTTGCCATTATTGCGGATGATTTCACCGGCTCGAACGATACCGGCGTACAGTTCTCCAAAAAGGGCTTTTCGAGCGGAATGATTGTGTATCCATTAGAGGACCTGAACGCATTCGACAGATACGATATCCTCGCAGTCGATACCGAAAGCAGAACCGACACACTCGAATCTGCCTATCAAAAGGTTTTCGATACCGCACACATGCTCAAATCGAGCAACATACCGCACCTTTACAAAAAACTCGACTCGACTATGCGCGGTAATATCGGTACGGAGCTTGAGGCCGCAATTAAAGGATTCGGCGCTGAGGCTGCGGTCGTCGCACCGGCATTTCCCGGGAACGGCCGGATCATACGTGACGGCACCTGCCTTGTTCACGGCATCCCGCTCGCTGAAACGGAGTTCGCCGCGAATCCCGCAACGCCGGTAATCTCCTCGTTCATCCCGGACATTATCTCGGCGCAGACTTCGCTCTCCGTAGGGCTGCTCAGGCTCGAAAGCATCCTCGCAGGCATCGAAACCGCTGTCGGCGAACTGCAATCGCTGATTGGGCAGGGTAAGGTAATCATTGTCGCAGACACCGAAACCGACCGCGATCTTGCGGTGACAGCCGCCTCGATGTCTGAACTCGGCTTAAGGATCATAAACTCCGGGTCCTCCGCATTCGCGGCTCATATTGCCGATACGCTCGGAGTTTACTCCGAACAACCGATTCTTATTGTCGCGGGAAGTAAAACCGGGATAACCCGCAGTCAGATCGATTATGCCCTTGATAAGCAATATGTAACGGAAATCAATATAGACATAACAGAGGTTCTCTTAGGGAACGTCAACGCCGAAAGCGAACGTATTGCCGGCTTGTATAATCGCCGCGGCGACAGTCCCGCACATCTTCTGATACGTACTGCACCTGCCTCAGCCGATGTTGCGGACGCCTATAAAACCGGCGCACGGCTCGGATTCAATTTCACAGAAACGGAACGGCGTATCGCATCGTTCCTCGGAATGCTCGCCCGTGATCTTTACGGTATGCTCGGTTGTCAGGGATTGATTCTCACCGGCGGTGACACAGCGTTCGAGGCGGCCCGGTCGCTTGGAACGACCAATACTGTCATCGGTGCGGAGGCGCTCCCGGGAATACCGAAATGCACGTTCCTCGGCACCGTGCACGGCAACATACCGGTCATCACGAAAGCGGGGGGATTTGGAGGCCGGGATGCGATCGCGCGTATGATCGAGTATCTTGTGCGGACGTTATAAAATCCTCTCCTGAAGATTGCAGGGTTTGTATAAATAGATTCCTCATATCGATTATTCGGAATACAATCAATACCCGCGTTTTCTGCAATTCGGTACGGCAATCGTCCGGTTGTATTCGCCGCCGTCGTAATTCATTCCCAGTCTGAAATAGGGCATTTCGCCCCGCCGCGTTATATGGTCAGCCCACTGCGCAGTGAGCAGCCAATGAACAAGATTGCCGGTTACACCGGTCAGCGGACAGATTTTTTCATCGTAGCCATCCATTTCAATAATCCCCGCCCGCTCGGGACTGTAGGTATTGAATGCAGCGTCGGTAATCTTAAACAACCGGTTCGCCGGATTGTCGCCGGCTGTTGCAAACGGGCCGAACATGATAGTCAGCGCACCTGCGTTTCGAGCGGCCCGCGCGACAGCGATCTCGTCGATATTATCCGAACTCAGCGCACCGATCATAACAACGTCGTCCGGCTGGAGATCGGCAGCCGGATTCTTCACCGTATCAGCATACAGTTCCACCGTTTCGGCTCCGGCTGCGCCGTTGGCCTCGTCGGCAAACATATTTCCTGTGCTGTTTGTCGTCGCATCCCCAGATTCTTGAGAGCGGCCGTAAATGTATATCCTGCCGTTCCTGTCGAGAACACGGTCTGCTATTTTACCGGCGATTAAGTCGATTTTTGGGCGGTCTGTTCCGATCATTTCGACCCGGGCGCAGGCGGTTTCAAGATAACGCCGCGCGTGTTCCGTTGACGATCCCCTGCCGTTTGTGGCAATCAGATTGGCGAGTGATGCCGTGCACGCCCAGTACACAAGCAGACTTGCAGTGGTCGTGGACGGGCAAAACTTGAAATGCAGCCGAGGCGACGACACAAGCCCATTCTGCCAGGGCACCTGACTGTCTATGACAATGTTGGAATAATCCTCGAAACTGTTTCCCATTCGTTCGGGTGTCAGCACGTTCGGCGGTGTTTTATAGAACCTGAAATAGCTGTTGGTCACACCGGCAATATACACGCCCCGTTTTCGTGCCTCAAGCTCTCCCTTGTCGAAACTGTTACGGAATGTGAGCACAAAATCGTTTTTCTCCAACGCATCGTAGTCTTTTTTCGAAAGAAATCCGTTTCCGGGCGAGGGCAGCACCCAGGGTTGACCGGGCCGGTTTTTATTCAGCGCATATCGCGATGTGTGCCCGTAGATATGATTCGATATAATCCGCCCACCGTTTCGTATGCACCGGTATGCGTTTTCCATGGCCTCGGCGATGACATCGACCTGCGTATCGCGGATACCGTCCGCAATTGCCTGCATTCCGGTGTAATACTGGTTCATAAACGGCGTTTCATGAAAAGACATATCCGAAGTAAATCCTGGCCATTTTTGAGATTCGGCATATGCATTAAACCCGATCATCGATACGCCGGCTGCCGCGGCGGCAAGCGGAACAAATTTGCGCCGTGAAATTATTTTCAAATTATCATCCCTTGTAAATTTTTATTCATGTTTTTGTTTTCTATCATTCAAAATCTTTTTTATTTTGGTATCACATCGAGTACGGCATTCGATGAGCTGCTTTCTGTAAAGAGCATTTTTTGCGAGATTGTTTTTTTCCATTGGATCGTTTTCAATGTCATACAACTCTTCGGAATCGGGGTAATCCATATATCGGATATATTTCCATTTTTCAGTGCGTAAACCCTCAGACCTTATTGTGTCAAATTCCTTGCAGTCATATTCACAGATAAAATCGGTACGCCAGTCTACCTTTTCGCCATTCAAAAGAGGCATCAGACTTCTGCCCTGCATTTCTGCGGGAATAGCAACACCTGCCATATCGAGAATTGTGGGTGCAATATCAAGATTGAGCGCCATCTGACCCTGGACAATATTTCGTCTTGATGCATCTTTTCGTGGATCATATATAATAAGCGGTACACGTATCGACGGTTCATACAACAAAAATTTACCTCCAAATCCCCGTTCACCAAGGAAATAACCGTTATCACCCATCAGGATAATGATGGTATTATCGTCGATGGCAAGATTTTTAAGCTCTTTTAATATTTTACCAATTTCAATGTCGATTCCACTTATCATTCGGTAATATCCTTTTATCATTTTTTGATACTTTTCTCTCGTGTCAAAACGCCTGAACCAGCGGTCGATTCTATTAAAGTGATTTTTTAAATACTCCGGCTGAGTCTCAAAGAATTCAGCATCCATTGTATCTGTTTCAGGTATGGTAACATCTTTGTAAAGGTCATCGCAGGAAGGCGGCCAGTAAAACTGTTCCGGATCTTGATTTTCTGCATGCGGGGCATGAAAGCAGAGCGACAGGAAAAACGGTTGTTCTGATTTACTGTCTTGGATAAATTGCACCGCCTTATCGCCAAAAACATTAGTCAGGTGAACCTGTTTGCCGTCAATTTCCTTGAAGTACGGCCAGTTGTTTAAATACTCGTAATCAAACATCTTTTTTCGGGCATCGTTATCTTCCGTTCTGGTATCCCATTTCCCGACAATCCCGGTACGATATCCTGCATTTCGCAAATGCACCGGAAAGCTCGTATCCGTATAAACTTTTGCCAGATGTTGTCTTCCAAAAGTCCAATCGTGTGTTCGTTCATATAATCCGGTATATATTGTGGCGCGGCTCGGTGCGCATGCCGGAGAAGTCACAAACGCTTTATCGAAACGGATACCATTTTTTGCAAGGCTATCCATCACCGGTGTCTGGATAATCGGATTTCCGGCACAACCCATCGTATCCCATCGTTGATCATCGGTTAAAATAAATATGATATTCGGTCTGTTTGCGGTTGAAGAGGGAACGGCGGTTCCGAATCCCATTCCAGCGGCCATCATTGCAGCGCCAATATTACATGAGCTGCGTTTGAGAAAATCTCGTCGTTGCATTGATTTATATCCTTTGTCTTTATTGTTTACGTATCTCGTTTATTTCAGGTTAATTATTCTTATCAATATCACTTGATTGACAAAAAAAATCCGGTTATCAAGTTAAGTCAGCAACTGCGATTGTTCCAACCTCACCCCCCTAACCCCCACTCCCGCCAGCGGGCGAGGGGGGAGTTGTTATACTATCAATAACCGGATAAAAAATTCTTAGAAATGGACTATCCCCGCAGCAAGCTACGGGGTGTTCCGCAAATTTTTTGGCACTTCGTACCACCAGAATTTCTAACGGCAAAAAGATAATACGGAGAACCCGGAGTGAACTCCGAGGAATTCTTCCAATATAATACTATACATTGTTGCTCATAATGTCAAGTTTATTTTTGACTTATATAATCACTCTTTTCCCTTATTATCTTATAAAATCCATCGCTTCAATCTATTGCTATATAATATTTTATCAATTAAATGGATGCTGGCTAATAAGGAATAAATTATTATTGAGCCTATTTATTACCATTATTAAACTTGACAAGTTGCACCAATTATCCTACATTTATGTAGGAATATCTTTTGTACATTCTATTCTCCGGGGAAACTATGGGCGATCCGAAAGTCAAAGAAAATGTCAACGAGCTCTCGCTTTTGCTCGATGTCAGCGACATTCTCGATAAAAGCGTTGACCTGCGTGACGTCATGAATCCGGTGCTGAAATCGATATCGAAACATCTCGGATATTGGGCGCGGCTTTGTTATTTTTGGGATTTTACATCTGTTAGGGGCCTCGATTA
>CAZCDQ010000093.1:0-14704 GCA_964497605.1 uncultured bacterium | reverse complement strand
CGTTCTTGGGCAACCGCAAGGGTTGCCCCTACACAAGAATCGCTCAATTTAGGTAATATAAAGGCTTTGTCCGAAACGCACAACTGTAATATCGATAAATTTGCTCAAAAAAAAACGTTTTCACCAATCCGTGAAAACGTCGAAATCCAGCGGCCGGGATAACACCGTTCGGTACCGGTCAGGGATACCGCTGCTGAAGAGCTTTTATAGTCGGCAGGCATATAAAAAACGCATCCACAATTTCCGGGTCGAATTGTTTTCCGCGTTCCTCGCGGATGATGTTGAGCACTTTTTCCTCGTCGAAAGCTTCCTTGTAAACTCGTGCAGACGAAAGAGCGTCGTATACATCGCTCAGCGCGACAATGCGGCCGAAAAGCGGAATATCCTCGCCCTTTTTCGATATAGGCTTCCCGTTTTCTCCGGCATAGCCGGGAAGCGGTTCCCCGGTATCGAGGTCGACATAGCCCGGGTACCCGCCGCCCCCGTAGCGTTCATGGTGGTTCAGAGCCACCTCTTGTGCCAGTGCATCGACATCGGAGGTGATGTTTCTGAACAGTTTCGCACCGTAAACAGTATGCGTTTTCATAATTTCGTATTCTTCGTCGGTGAACCGTGCGGGCTTTTTCAGGATTGTGTCAGATATCGCGACTTTCCCGACATCGTGCAGCATCGCCGCCATGCGCAGCACGTCTTTCGTTTTGTTGATTTCCTGCTGAGGGATATTCCGGTTTTTCGCCCAGACTTCGTATATCTCAATCGAATATCCAGCGACCCTGTTGACATGGTTTCCCGTTTCCTTAGGATCACGAAGCTCCGCCATGCTGGTCATTCTGAGGAGAATCGTACGGGTAAGTTGCGCTCGTTCAAGCGCTACCGCCGCGTTATTGGCAAAATATCCGCAATACGGTTCGAGCTTTTTGTCGAAATCGACCACATTACCGTTTTCGTCCTTGGCATTGATGAGCTGAAGGATTCCGATAATTTTTCCGACGCTTGTTTTAAGCGGCACGGTGAAAATTGAATGGGTACGGTAATGTGTGCTTTCGTCATAGCTTTTGTTGAAACTATAGGGGCGTTTTTTGGAGATTTTATAGGCGTCTTTGATATTCAGCGATTTACCGGTTATTGCGACATATCCGGCGATCGAGGATTCGTTGATCGGCACAGAAAATGTGGTATAGATGAGTTTTTCTCCAGGTTTCAGCCTGCTCGATAATGTGTCGTTCTGCGAATAGCTGAACATGAGCTCATCGCCTTGCTTTATATAGATCGATCCGGCGTCGCAATTACAGATGTCCCGTGCGGACTGCAATATCCGCTCCATAAGAACATCGAGGTCACGGATTTCGGAAATCTCATTCGAGATGGTGATGAGATATTCCTGAATTTGCTTATCGTTTAGCATCATTTTTTATTCACCAAAAACGTTTAACAGATAGAATTCCCCGGTGTTTACTCCGGGGTAAAGCTCTAACTAAAAGCCCCTCCGTCTTTGCCGGTTTCCCTCCTTTAGGGGAGGGCTTTTTGGTCAGACGGTATAAAAATAGAGTGACAGAGGGGTAGTTCATTTACAATGAAATTTTCCAGTTATCCAGTTAAATAAGCTTGAAATCCTGGAAGCCAAAGACGACCTCACCCTTTCATACCCTCTCCTTAAAAGGAGAGGGTCAGATTGTTAGTATTACAGCTCCCCCTCGCACGCTGGCGGGAGAGGGGTGGAATAACAGCCCTTACTGACTTAACTTGATAACCGAATTAAATTTTTACTCTTCTCCGATAAACTGCATGATAAGTTTCCTCGACCGCGGACGGTTATCGAAATCGATAAAGATTACCTGCTGCCAGGTGCCGAGCGTGAATCGTCCGTCGCAGAACGGCACCGTAATCGACGGTCCGAGCAGTGAAGCACGCAGATGCGAATGACCATTGCCGTCGCCCCATGTACGGTCATGGTGATATGTAATACCCGAGGGTATTATCCGTTCCCATAACTCTTCAAGGTCCTCGACCAGTCCCGGCTCAAATTCGACCGTTGTCAGCGCGCCGGTCGCACCCTGAACAAAGACAGTTACCACACCGTCGCGGAGACCGGTTTCCTCAAGGGCGTTGCACATATCGGGTGTGATATTCACCGCTTCGGCATTGCCGCCTGTCGTGAATTCGGTATATTTCGTTAATATAGCCATAAATATATACGGTTCACATCAATTAATCAAAAGAATTCCCCGGAGTTTACTCCGGGGTAAAGCTCTGTCTTAGACCCCCCTCCGGCTTCGCCGGTTTTCCCCCCTATTAGGGGGGGCTATTGATGAGTCGATATAAATATTCTCCCCTAATAGGGGAGATGTCACGAAGTGACAGAGGGGTTATTTTTAACTTTGATACCTCGGAGCTCTGCTCCGGGGTAGTTTATTTTCGTTCAGCTATTCCGCAGATCCCATAAAAATCTTCGCTTTATCAAGTTTCGCGACCGTCTCAGATGTCAATATGTCCTCCGGGGAGGGTTTCACGCCCGCAATATTGAAAAATTCTGGCATTGGCATCGGAAGTATGTTCGCTGTATCCGTATAAACATGCACGAGATAATCTGCAAGGCTAATCGCCGTTATCTCATGGATATACTCATCCGGTATTTCGCCTCTGTCGAAAAACGAGGGATAGTGATGGTATTCGAGCACCGAAATAAAACGGTCGGATAGTTTCCACTTTTTCGCAAGCAGGCTCCCCACGATCGCATGGTTGACTTCGAACAACGCTTCCTCTTTCTCAAGCAGATAGGATGATTCGGACAGTTCCGAAGTTCTCTTTGGCCTGATTCCCTTTTCTTTCAGCATGACCGCAAGGGGATACAGGGCGAATTTGCTGACATCGTGCAGCAGTCCCAGCGTCATAAGCGTTCCCCTGAGCTGCTGGTCATCCTCTGGGCTGAATATTTCAGCGCATGTCGAAACTAAATACGAATGCTCCCAAAGCTCTTTCGTATCGTATCCCTTAATCTCTTTTCCGCCGACGGTTTGGGAGACATAGTTTTTCAGCGCAATTTTTCTGACTTCCGCAAATCCCAAAAGCACAATCGCGAGATGAAGATTGTCCGTTTTGTGACTGAGACCGTAATACGATGAATTGACAACTCTGAGAATATTCGACACCAGCGTCGGGTCGGACGATACAAGCTCAACAAGCTCGCTCATATCGGTATTATCATCAGAGGCCATTTCGATAATCTTATTGACCGACAGAGGCAGATCGGGCAGTTTGTCCACCACTGCCTGTACCGTTTCCATTATCTGTGGCGGAACATCTTGTTTCCGTATCGGCTGCCATTGTAATGTCGAATCGCCCATGCGGTATCCGTTTTTTCGATTAACGATGTCTTCCCGGAAGCCGTTCCCCGGAAAAGGTTCCATGGATCAAACGGTGCATGTTTATATGAAAGCTTAATAAATATATACAAAATTTGAAATTATCCAACATGCTTTTTTATTCCGGGTATCCGATTGCATCCGTATCGTTAACGGAATCTACATAAACGCCGCCCAAAAAAGAAGTACGCCGACCGTGAAAAACACTCCGGCAAGAATGAGTTTCACTGTCCCGACTCTCGATTCCATAATTTTTGATATCGCTTTTGAGGATACGCCGAAATAGACCACGGAGAATACCAAGAGCAGTGGCAAAATGAAAAAGATGTTATACAAAATAAGATACAGAACGGCGGTCGATTTCAATCCTTCGACACCGACCATAAACGTGATGGTGGGGAGGTATACCTGTCCTGTACAGGCGAACTCGAGAATAGATACCGTAAAGCCGGCAATAAACGCGCCTGCGACCATACTATTCATCCGCGATTTCTCACGGATGGTTTTATGGATGCGTTTTTTTAGGAATGTCGGGAGCTGAAGCATCATCTCGCCGGTTTTACCCTGCGCCGCTTTGACATAATCGTATATGCTGAGAATACCGAATACGATGCAGAGTACCGCTGTTCCGCCAAAAATGATTTTTGCCATAATATCGAAATTAGTCATGGTCCTGACAAACTGGAGAAATCCCAGGCCGACAAGAAAATACGTTGCAAATACAGCGGCGGCAAACGATAGTCCGACAATCAGAATCTCGTTTTTCTTCCTACCCACCATGCCGAGGTACGATACGAAAAAAAGAATCGTGGCGAATGCGCAGGGATTGATACCGTCTCCGAGACCCGCAAGCGCAACCGCAAGCAGCGCGAACGAGGTGAACTGTGTCTTTAAATAATTTTCCGCTTTCGTAAAATCGTCGCCGGTGAACGATTCCCAAGCCGGGGGCGCACCGGTTTGAGCATATTTTGCGATCATGCCGGACAGTGTATTTCTCGAAATATCCTCGGAAAGGATACAGTCGTTGCCGATAAAAAACACCGGTGTACTCATTATGCGGTTCTCGGGAATGCCGGTACGGATGCCGAGCGCAGTGGCGAGAATTTTATTCTCGCGGTCCTGAATATCGAACTGGTTGATTTCAACGGCATCGTACATCGATTCGAGCCAGTCGATGATTTCCGAAGCTCTGCCGCATTCTCTGCAGCCTTCCTCAAAAAAATACGCCATGTGCACTGTTTTTTCGGGGGATATTTCGTCGAAATCGACCGGTTCGGGAGTCCGCGCCATAACCGCGCGGTCGACCTCCCTCGCCGAATCGGGATTGGCGAGATAGCTTTCGACCAGATGTCCGAGTTTCAGCCTGACATCGTTTTCCCCCTCGAGCATCGTGCCCATAAAATACACCGCCGGATAATCCTTATATGCCTCGGGAACATTCAGGCGCGCTTCCATTGCATACAGCGAGTCGCGATTCGCCTCGTCCGTAACCTCGAGTTCGACAAATTCAAAATGTTCGCTGTACCGCTCGAGGAATTCCGGCAGAAAATCCGTTTTGACCGTCATGCAGTGCACGCAGTCGTACGAGTAGTAAAATAGCATCACCGGTTTTTCGACAGCGTAAGCCGCCGCTGAGAGTATAAATAAACTTACCAAAACCGCGGTGGAATAAATAAAGGAAATCTTTCTATGCATGCAATCGTTTCTCTTTCATCAGGTTACAGCTCAATGAGCGATTTGTCAGACTGTGTGAAATTCGTGCAGCCGCCGTCGTTGACAGAAACCAAATCCTCGATGCGGATTCCGCCCCAGCCGGGAAAGTAAAGTCCCGGCTCGATTGTCACCACGAAGTTCTTCTTGATTTCTTCCGCCACATTCTGCGATAGGCGGGGGGATTCGTGCACATCGAGACCGACACCGTGACCGAGCGAATGAATGAACTTATCGCTTTGGGAGGTTTTTTTAAACACATCCATCGCCGCATGAAAAACCTCGGAGCATTTTATGCCGGGCGCAATGATTTCGAGCGCTGCAAGCTGCGCGTCAAGGACAAGATTGTAGATTTTTTTCAGTTTCTGACCGGCTTTTCCCAAAACGACCGTCCGTGTCATATCGGACGCGTATCCGTCCACGACGGTTCCCATATCGAACAGGACAAGGTCGCCGTGCCGGATTTTTCTGCGAGTTGGAACCGCGTGGGGTTTTGAAGTGTTCGGGCCGGCTGCGACAATTGTTTCGAACGCCGAACCCTCGCCGCCATATGTGCGGAACCGGTAATCGATCTCGATCGCCAGTTCGCGTTCTTCAACACCGGGTTTTACCAGCGGAAGCACATCCTGATAAACGCGGTCGGTGATGGATTGGGAGTCTGCAATAGCGCGGAGTTCGTCGTCATCCTTTGTTTCGCGGAGTTTTTCGACAATACCCGGAGCCGGAATAAGTTCTGCGGCGTTTAGCTTTTCTTCGAGTTTCCTGAAAACCGAAACGGTCAGAAAGTTGGATTCGAATCCAATCGTTTTACCCCAGAACGACGGATCAAATTCTGAAAATCGATCGATGAAATTGTCTTTCACCACCTCGACGGTTATCGTTCTGCCCTCAAGTACTCGGGCTTCTTCCTCATAGAGCGGCGAGGTAAAAATCGTGACCGAGTCTGCGGTGACCGCCATATACGCATGGTTGCCGGGGAATCCTGTGAGATAGCGGATGTTCGGTTGTTTTGCGATGAGAAGCGAATCGAGGGAAAGTTCCCTCATCTTTTTCCTGATGTTGTCGATTGCGCCGCTTCTCATTCGTCACCGGTGGGGCTTTCAAGCATTCGCTGAAGTTCTTTAAGGCGTTTCAATATTTCTTCGTTATCCGGTTTCTGTTCATGCAGCGCCTTATATATTTGAATTGCGCGGTTAGTCAATCCCTGGGATACGAAAATCTCAGCCATTGTTGCGGTCGCCTCGCCGTCGGGGGGCAATTCGTCTTCGCTCTCGAAATCATATGATATATTATTGTTCACCGCCGTTTCCCCATCGGTTTTGCCGCCGGATTCATTCGGACTGTCAGCCGGAGCGGAATCGGTTTGCGCAGTCCCGGAACCGGAGCCTGTCTCTTTTATCGCGGCGACATAATCGTAAATGAGGTCGCCGATGCTCGAATTTTCGATCTCCTCAAGCTCATTGTCATCGGCCGGAAAGCCGAAATAATGATTACCGTTGCTCATGTCCTCGTCAGATGTATCGCCCCGGAACATATCGTCGTCGATATCCATGATTGACAGATCTTCAACCACCTGTTTTTCGGACGGTTCCTCTAATGCGGCATCATCTTCCGAACTATCTTCAGCTCCGCTCGTGTCCGGTATTTCAATGTCAATACCGCCCGAATATTCATCCTCATCCGAAGCAGCGGCAGTCTCTGTTCCAATATCATCACCGAGCGTGTCGTCGACAAGTTTCTCGATGTTGTGATCGATATCGGCAGTATCCCAGGGAGACTTGTCTTCAGCCGCCGATGAGTCGGCCTTTTTTTCGTCCTCAGAAATCTCGGCTTCATGAATCGCGCCGCCGTTTTCAGCGTCATCGGTTGCGGATTCATCTGTCTCATCCGCGAGGTCTCCGGGAATATCCCAACCGGTTCCGCCGGTTATATCGTTTTCAGATTCTGAGTCCTCCGCCATATCATCATCGTCGGGGGCAAGAATATCCCATCCGTTTTGGCCTGTTAAATCGTCCCGGGATTCGGTTGTATCGGCAAAACCATTATCGTCCGGTTCTGAATCATCGTCGCCGTTGACGAGAAGATCGGCATACGATGAATTCCCCTCGTCGTCATCGACCTCATCGTATTCACTCGAAGCGAGCCGCTCGATTTGCTGTTCGGGAGACAATTCCATTTCGTCATCGCCCGCTGCCGCCGTTGCCGTATCAGACGGCTCTTCATCGTCTGGTTCCTCCAGACTATATTCGCCTGTAATGCTCGGTCTATCGCCGCTCGTTTCATCGAAATCGTTGCCGGACAGTTCTTGTGTATATTCATCCGGGATATCCCATCCGGCCGCCATATCGTCGTCCGATTCGCTTTCCGGTTCTGATTCGTCTCCGAAACCTGACAAATCGATCTCATTTGCATCCAACAGATCGGCATATGACAATTCGCCGGTGGATTCGTCTCTATCGGTTTCCCCTGAATCGATTTCCTCAGCCTTGTCGCTATCGGTCATAATCCCGGAGATATCTTCGCCGGATTCCTCTCCGGACGGCTCGTCGCTATCAACGCCAGCCGAGTCATCCAAATCGAAACTGCCGACCGGTTCAGGAGCCGTGTCTTCTATGCTATGTTCCGTTGTTTCTTCATCGGTGTCAACATCGTCGATAGAAATATCCCAGGGGCTCTTTTCATCATCTCCGGTGATGCTTTCAAGGTCCTCGGCGACCCGCACCATAGTTGATTTCTTATTTCCGCTATCAGGTTCTTCCTGCTTTTCCGGGTCGCCGGTGTCGGTGGATTCATCGGTCTCTGCGGCGAAGAACTTGTCTTGAGTGTCGGCGGCATCGAAATCCTCCTGAGTCATATCTGCAATATCAGGCTCTCGCGTCGCCGGTTCGGCCGTGAGATCGTTTGACGGCGGGATTGTATCTTTACCCGCAGGCTGTTCAGCGGCGTCATCTGTATCGATGGACGATTTTTTCCCATACAGGATATCCGAGTAATCGATGCCCTCGCGTGTCTCAGTCTCAAGATCATTATCCTCATCGTCCGGCTCGGAATCCGTTTCGCTGAGTAGGTCGATCTCGTCGCTGCTCAAATCACCGTAGATACCTCCTTCCAGCATATCTTCCGGTTCCGCAGTCTCATCGGGTACCCTCCCCGTATTTTCCGGCTCGACGGTTTCCGCAGCCGGAGTGGTACTCTCCCCTGAACCGGGCGTTTCTGCAGGAGGTGTTTCTGTCGCCGTATCAGGCTGAATATCTTCGTCGTGCTGCGATTGTTCGATTTTCAGCAGTTCAGCTTTTTCGTCCGCCGGCAGCGCCGGTTCCTCAAGGCTTTCCCCGGAAATATCCTGTTCGAATTTTGAGATGTCGTATTCGCTGTCGTCCTCGTTTAACTCAAGCACTTTTTCTTCGGTTTTATTAATGTCAAACTCAGGCGCTTCCGGGATACGGTCATCGAGAATGTTCGAATAGCCGGGGATTTCCTCCATGGGCTCTAAAACCTCTTCGCCTTCCTCCTCTTCCTCTTCGTCTTCCTCTTCGGCTGAAAACGCGGCAAATTCCTGCATAAAATCGTCATCGTCCTCGATTTCCTTTTTCTCCGCAGTCTCGTCCTGCTGATCGGCGGTAATCTCTTCCTCTGTGGCGTCCCCGGCTGATTCCTCAGGCTGTTCCCCGGTAGGTTCCTCCATCTTAACCTCATCGGTTTCAGCGGGTATTTCTCCTGAGCGTTCTATGATAATTTCCTCTGAGGTATCCGTTTTGTCCTGAACAGTGATATCGTCTTCGGATGTTTCCGTTTCGCCGGATAGTTTGTTCATGGTATCTTCGGTCTCAGGCATCAGACCGTCACCTACAGCCGTTTCTTCCGTGATCTCAGGTTCGGCCGATTCACCGAAAGGTTCAGTTTCATCGGCGCTATCCGGAAGTTCGTCTTCCGTTTCATGCATCAGCTCGGCATCGTCCTCAGCCGGTTCTCCGTCGTATTCGTCTTCCATCGCCGATTTGGCCTCGTCCGATGAAAGCCCGTCACCGGCCATTATATCGTCAAGCGGCTCGTCATACGCATCCGATTCTTCTTCATCCGATACTCCGCCGGTTTCATCTTCAACCTGCTCGGATACCTCTTCGGAAGTACCATCGGTCTGATCGATTCCGCTGTCTTTTTGTTCGTCCTGCTTTTCAGGCAAGGTGCCGGTCGTTTCCGCCGCCGGAGCATCGTCCGAAGCGTCGACATCCCCGAGCATCTCGGCAAACGGATCGCTCGACCACTCATCCTCACCGGATACGGTTTCTTCCTCGTCTTTCGGAGTAATTTTTCGCTCGCTGTCATCGGTCACTTCAATCGGTTTAAGCAGATCGAGACCGGATTTCACAGGCGCTTTTGCACCTTTCGCTGATTCGTCAGCGTCTGATTCCGCCGGTTCCGGTAATGCGTCTTCGGCCGGTTCATCGCCGAGCTTTGTCAAAAGGGCGTTCAGGGCCGCTTTCGTTTCGGAGGAATCGGGTTCGTAACGGTGTGCTTTCCAGAGATATTCTTTTGCCAGTACGGTATTGTTGTCACTCAGGTATTTACCGAGATTGAGCAGATCTTTCGGTGATTGTGGTTCGAGCGCCAGGGCTTTTTCGAGATGTTCTATCGCGGCTTCGTGAAGCCCCTGTTTCATATTGATGCCGGCCAGCACAGAATATCCTGCGGCATAATCGGGGTTGGCGTTGATACCGTTCGAAAGGATTTCAAGCGCTTCGTCGGTGTTCCCGCGTTCTGCAATTTCCTGAGCGTAATGGGCAAAAAGCAATGAAGCGGGATTTTCTTTTAGTACGTCCGCGGGATCTTTCACTGGAGTGTCCCCCTGTATGGCTGATTTCGTTGGTATCGGTCTATACGGCGCAAAGGTCTGTACGACGCAAATAAAATTTCGGTTATCAAGATAAGTCAGCAACGACTGTTATTCCACCCTCACCCCTACTCCCGCCAGCAGGCGAGGGGAGCTGTATTACTCTCAATCTGCCCCTCTCCTTTTAAGGAGTGGGAAAGAAAGGGTGAGGTCTTCTGTGGCTTCCAGAGGTACAAGCTTATTTAACTGGATACCCGGATAAAATTATAACGGTTTCGGTTTGGAAAAACCACTTCATTCAAAATAATATATAAACATTTTAAGTCAATTACAATTAACTTTCGGGAGGATATGTTAAAGGAGATTATGTTTTATTCATAAATGTTGAGGTTATTTCGACTTAATTTAAATATCAAGGCCTTTTTCAGTAGATACCGATAAACCTACAATTTTTTTTATACTTTCTTTCCACTTTAATTTTGGGCATTGTTTTAAGTTATCATAAAGTTTTTGTATTTTCGAATCAGATTGATCTTCTAAAAGCATAAAGGCTCTATCAATGGATTCTTTATCGTTAATACCATTCATTTTTAATCTTCTGAGAAGAAAATTAATTTTACCTAACCAGATATAATCTGTGACGTAATCGGTAGTTTTTATAATAACATCTTCAATATTATCGTCAAGCATGGGTTCGCACGAAATGCTTGTTTTGTATCCATTAGAAAATGCCCATTTTATTGATTCTAAACGCTCTTCGAAAACGGGAGCGCCGGGTTCCCAAAATTTCAATGTTTCATTGTTACTTGATCCGATTGTGAAACGGAAGAGGATATTTTTTTTATATAAAGAAAATTTATTACAAATCTCCTGTATACATATCAAATGAGGTTTTGTTACGATTAATACGGTGTTGCCGCAATGTAATATTTTTTCAAGGTAGTATATGGTTTCATCCAAGTGATTTGGGTGAATATCATGAGAGGAAGGGAACATTACAGTTCCATCCATCTTTTTGAAATCTTTTTTATATGTTTTTTTTCTTATTACTTCATTTTGCCAGTTATCAGGAGTTTTCCTTCGGAATCGAATAGCCATTTCTTTACTATAGCAGTATTTGCAATCATGTTCACATCCGTCAATAAAATTTGCGTTGTGTTTAGCCCATTCGTACGTCCCAAAGACAGTTTTATGCTGTACAGAATGTATAAATATGTCTTTTAAATTTGGTGAAATTGTAACCATTTTAACCTTTCTATAATCTTAATCTTGATTGACCATTTGAATCGATATGATTTGCCTCACTCCAGAATTTTAATCCAAGAGGATGTTTTGATGCGAAAAAAAGATAATAGAAATGTTTAATTTGACTTGCAGCTGTATATTTTAGGTTTAATTTTGATAAATTATTCTTGTATTCTTTGAAAAATTCATCCAGTAAAACATTTGGGGTTTCCGTTTGTGCAATTTTGATTACTTCAGGTCTATCAAAAAAATCATTCGAGCCTAAAAAATTTAGATACTTATTTCTGGAATCATAATGTTTATTGTGAATTGCTTTTCTAAGATTCCTTTTTAAGTCAGTACCAAATGCAGTATTAACAATAAAATCAGTATTATTTAATACTTTATTTATGGATTCAATTAATGAAAATGGTATGCTACAATCAGTCGGGTCTAAAAAGATTAAATTTAATGCGTTTTGAGGTAAATCATTTAAAATACTCAATAATATTTTGTTATCATTATAATCACACTTTATAGCTTTGGCAATATTTGATTTCCCCATCAATTCTATTCTTTTATTTAAGATACTTATGACTTTATCATCAATATCTAAAAATAGGGCATTTTTTATAAATTCAATAGATTCGATATTTAAAATTGAAAGAGGAGTTCCATCGAATTCTTGACCGGTATCTTTGTCGATACATTTTCCGGGGCCGGAACATATTTCTATATAATTTAACTTCCATTTATTTCTCATACTTTTCGAAAAAATATCGAAATAACGATTCAGGATATATATTTTTTTCTTTGCCCATCCTCCGACGCAACGTACCGGTAAACCATCAGTTATTGATAATTGTTCTTTACAAATACCATTATCATCAAGAAAATCACTTCTCATTTTAGTATTGCAAGTTTTTGAACATCGATCATGGATATTATTCATATATTTTCCCGTTATTAAATGAGAATAGTATTATATTTAAGTAAATATGTGTAAAACAATACAGTTTTTTATGATTTGTCAAGAACTTTTTTAATTATGAAGGATTTGTTTATTTTCATACAACTTGACTATTTAGAATGAATTAGATATTATACCATCAATGAGAAAGGATAATCATGAACGACGTTCGTCCGGTTGAAACCAAAAAGCCGCTCATCGGTCCGACAGGAAAGGCTGTGATGGGATTTGCGGCGGGAATTCTGTTGTATGAATATTTCAATCCCGTTATCCCGCTTCTATTCGGCGCGGTAATCGCAAGCATTTTGCTTCTCATCGCATTTTATGGAAAGCGGCAGACAGGGAACGCTCTGGCCTGTACAGTGCTTGTTTTGGCAGGCATGTTCGCATCCGCTGTTCAGCACAGGATCGACCGTCCCTACGTTCCGCCAGATAGTATGGTCAACCGCCATGTGGTCGCTGAGGGTATGGTATCCGGCGCTGCCGGGGTTAGCGATGGCAGCGTTTCGTTCACCCTGCATGTCCGGAGGATACTGTACGGCGGCACGGCATTTCCTGCAGAGGGACTTCTTCGGTGCACGGTCTACGATAAACCGTTCGTTCCGTTCGAGGGCGCACATATCGCCGTTCCGGGACACATTCGGAAATATCCCCAGCCGGTCGATCGGAAAGGTTTTGTGTCGGGACTTTCTACGGGACCGCCTGTGTACCGCCTGACTGCAGGAGCGTATACTGACGATCCGGTCGTATTGGTGGCGGGCGGCGCTATTTTCGGACATGCGCGGCGGTATGTATCCGGTTTGATCGACCGGTATCCCTACGGCGGTCATCGCGATCTGTTGCGTGCTATGACAATCGGTGACCGGCGGGGGCTTGCGGATGAGGCCGGCGACGCTTTTGCACGGGCGGGCATTGCGCACATTCTTGCGGTTTCGGGCCTACATGCGGGAATACTGCTTAGTGTTATCGGAATTATACTGGGCTTGTTCCCTATATCGCGGAACGTGAGAATAATTATTATACTGACCGTGCTATTTCTTTATGCCGGATTGTGCGGTTTCAGGCCGCCGGTGGTCAGAACATTCATTATGATATCGATGGTCATGGCGGGACGGCTGTTCGAGCGCAGCAGGAACAACGAAAATACTCTGTTTGCGGCTGTTATGATTATTCTTGCCTGCGATCCGCGGTCGCTGTTCGGACCGTCCCTCCAGCTTTCAAGCGCCGCCGTTTGGGCGATCATTGTCTTTTATCCTCCGGTTATTGCTCCCGCTCGAAAATGGATAACGTCACATACATCCAACAGACATATTCGTTATTCCACCCTGAGCATCATCTCGGTCATAATCGTTTCCGCCATTGCATTTGCCGCGACTGCGCCTGTGGTTGCGGTTCATTTCGGAACGCTGCCGCTGCTTTCGATTCCGGTGAATGTCCCGGCGGTCATGCTTGCGGGATTGATTGTGACATTCGGATTTTTCTCGCTCGTCTTCACCGCGCTGGGGGTCGTTTTTGCACCGGTCGCTGCGGCGCTGTCGTCAGTAACGGGAGCGTTTCTCAGAATGCTGTCGGCGCTTGCGTCGTTTGTTGCCGGCATCCCGTTTGCCTCGATAGATACGGGGCGGATTGCGCCATTCGCAGCATTGTGTATTTTAGCGTGGTTCTTTGTTCTGTCGAGAAGCCGCGGACGGACAGGATTTCAAAAAGCGCTCATATATATCCCCCTGGTCGGGATGCTGTTTGTCTCATGGAGCACGGTCTTTTCACCGCAGGAGTCCGCCGAACGACGCGGCGCGGTCTGTTTTTTTGATGTCGGTCAGGGCGATTCGGCGCTGTTGGAATACGGAACGGGCAGATACTTTCTGGTCGATACGGGTATTTCGTCGTCAGCCCGGTATGCCGTCGTGCCGAGCCTGCGAAACATGGGTGTCAGGTCTCTGGACGGTGTTTTTATCAGCCATCTCGATACCGATCATGTTGGCGGGCTCGATACGGTACTGGAGGCGGTGCCGGTCGGGCGGATATTCTGCCGCGGATCGGTCAGAGATTCCCTTGCGGCGATATACGGTGCAAATGTCGTCGGGCTTGCCGCAGGCGATTCGATCTCATTCGACGGGGGCGGCATTGCGGTGTTAGCGCCGTTTGCCGCCGATGAATCACTGCGGGATTACGGCTTGACCGGCGAAAACGGTAAGTCCCTTGTACTGCGGTTTTCGATGTGCGGATCGGATATTCTGTTTCCCGGGGACATCGAGGAGAGGATGCAGCGGTGTATGACCGCCTGGGGGCCGAGTGTGCAATCCTCTGTGCTGAAACTACCGCATCACGGCGCCGAACCGCTTGACGAATCGTTTCTGGGCGCGGTCGATCCAGATATAGCGGTCGTCTCGTGCGGCCTGAACAACCGGTACGGTCATCCGGCGATATCAACCGTTGAGCTGCTCGATGAGCGCAGCATTACCACGCTCAGAACCGACCGGGACGGGACGGTGACAGTCGAATTTCCGCAGGGCGATATTGTGACATATTGGACTACCCCGGACTGAAGTCCGAGGAATCAAAGTTAAAAAAATAACCCCTCTGTCACTTCGTGACATCTCCCCTTTT
>CAZCDQ010000092.1:0-14826 GCA_964497605.1 uncultured bacterium | reverse complement strand
TGTCAAATAGTCTCAGGGAATATGACAGTATTGGACGGATTGGCGGAGAAGAGTTTTGTATTGTTGCCCCTTCCAGAAACGAAAAAGGAATCGATGGCATTTTTCAACGAATTTGTGCCAACATCGCACAGAGTAAATTTGAAACAAGCGCAGGACAAATATCTATCACAACAAGCTTTGGTGTAACACATAACATTGATGAAGACACAGTTGAGTCGATTGTGGCACGTGCTGATTCAGCACTTTACCGGGCAAAGAATAACGGGCGTAATCAAGTCGCCTATGAAATTAAAAAGGTCGAGGAGAATGGACAATGAGAATTCTTGTTGCAGATGACGACCCTGTTTCACTGGGTTTTATAGAATCAATATTAAGGAAATGGGATTTTGAGGTGACAACAGTGCCTGATGGTGATGAGGCGTTTCATATATTGGAACAAGAATCATCACCACCGCTTGCGATCCTTGACTGGATGATGCCGAAAATGACGGGCATTGATATCTGCAGAAAAGTCCGAACTCTTGTTCGTGGCCGCGAAAAATATCTGATCCTTTTGACAAGCCTGAGCGGAAAGAACAATGTAATCGAAGGCCTCAACGCTGGTGCGAATGACTATATAAACAAGCCATTTGATAAGGATGAGCTTCGGGCGCGTCTTTCTGTCGCCGAACGTGTTATAAATTTGCAAAATGAACTCGTTGAGCGGGAAAAGATGCAAGGCGCGCTTGAAATGGCAGGGGCAGTTTGTCACGAGTTCAATCAACCGCTTCAGGCAATCAGTGGATACACAGAATTGCTGCAATTGGAGAGTACAGAAAACGACGGAAGCGCTGAGATGTTAAAAGAGATAAAAAAATCCGTGGATAGAATGGGAGATTTAACCAAAAAACTCCAATCCATCACCAGATATATGACAATGTCTTATGTTGGTAAAACCTCAATTGTCGACATTCATGGTTCGTCTTCACCGTCGGAAGCTTGAAAAATATCTTCTTTTTGATTCATAACAGCTACTCATGACGATTTCTGATATCAACACAACTATAACGGTTTTTAAAAAAAGTGCTTAATAAGTTAAATCCGTTTAATATCCCCCCGCCTCCGGGAACACCTTTTCCCCATGCATCCCCGGAGCTTTCCATCCATCATCCCATCAACTATATATCGTCACCCCGATCTCCTCAGCCACCTTATGAAGGTAATCCCTACAGGCCGGATACTGCTCGTTGGGCAGGTGTTCTATCAGCATGGCGCGCGGTTGGTTCATCCGGCTGAGACGGGCGAGAAACTGGTGGTAATCCATCGTGCCGGCGCCGAGCACCGCGCCCTCGTGCACCGCCGCCGACATGCCCTCCCATGTCGAATCCTTAGCGTGGGTGAACAGGATGTCCTCGCCGATAAGGTCGAAACACCGGTTGATAAGCTCGGTGGTGCGGAAATACACGCCCGGATGCATCATGTTGGTCGGATCGAGACACACTTTGACCCGCGGATCGCCCACATCGCGGCGGAGGCGGACATGGGATTCCGGCGTATTGTTGCTCAGGCAGTTCACCGCCTCGAATGCGAGATTTATTTTCGAGCCGGAGGTTTCCCTGAGAATGCGCTTGGTGACCGCGACACCGGCCTCCCAGGTCTCGCGGGTCCAGTTGTCCGGGTGGGCTAATGTCGGCGGGCCGGAACTTTTGCCGCCGATATGCATGACCACATTCTCGACACCGATACGTTCGGCGCTTTCGACACCGGTGATAATCCCGCGGATATTCCGTTCTGCTTTTTCCGTATCGGGGTCCTGAATGTTCTGCCACTGGTGAAGCGTGTAGAACAAGACATCGTGCTGTTTCAGCGCATCGTGCAGCTCGCGAATCTGAGAATCCGGCACGCTGAGCCAGTCCAGGGTGTGAGACTCGACCGCGGTGTAGCCGTTATCGCGCACTCGTTTGATCTGATCGGCGAGCGAGGGAGCGTTGGACCGGTTGCCGCGCGGAAGGTTGACACCATAACCGGCGCAGCTCAGACGGACCGGCTGCGGTCCCGGGGTGAGATCGCGTTTAACATTTTTCGGTGGGCTCCATTGACGCATAAAATCCTCGCCCCAAACTGTGGGCAGCAGGGGGTCCGAGAAAGCTTGTTTCGGTGCCGCGGCCAGCGCTCCGGCGGCAATGGTTCCCGCTGACAGCGCGCGGCGGCGTGAAATGGTTTGCGGCATTGGTTGTTTCTCCTTTTCCGTTAATAATTTACCCTCACCCTCCCTGCTCCCTCTCCCGCTCGCGGGCGAGAGAGGGCCGATAGGCCTACATCTATCTCACATTTAGCGCTTTGACCGTAATGCGCCCTCTCCTTTTAAGGAGAGGGAATAAAAGGGTGAGGTCATCTTAAATTCCATATATGTATATATTCCCTATCAGCCGTAATTCGATACGTCGAAATCCTGTTTGATATGCGACGAGGGCGGAATATTCTTTTTCATCGCCCAGTACGCCGAGCGCCAGATAATCTTGCGGTATGATTGATTCACATACGGTCCCGGAGTATGGCCGGGGAGCAGCGACACGACCCGTCCTTCTCCGGCATCGCGGCACCAGCCTCCTTCTCTGTCGGTAGGTTGCTCTTCGCCTTTCATATTGAACAGCGCCGTATGATCGCCGGGGGATTTTAAATCGGCGAAGAAAATCTCGTCGTCGCCGTAATTGAATGGCTCGATACCGCGGGTAATCGGATGATTCTGGTTAAGCTGATGGACGAGGGTGGGCTGAACTTTCGTATGCATGTGCGGCTCAGCGACATCGAGCAGGTCCATGTATTTCGGTTTGTTGCCGTTCCATATCGAGCAGTGGAGCGACAGAAGTCCCATGCCGCGCTCGACATTGCGGACAATGGCGTCCTCGAGATCGTCCGTCATGAAATAGGAGGGCATCGCGCGCTCTTCGACAATCTGGTCGGGCGAGAATCCGAGCGAGAAATTCGTGTCCTGCGTGTCGGTCATATAGCGGGTCATCACAAACAGGTCTGCGGTATCAAGCAGCTCGGGCGTAACAAACGCCGCATCCTGCGCAAACATAAGCCTCCAGCCGGTCACTCCGAACACGCGCCGCCAGGTTTGCTCCTGTGTCATGCCGTTATGATAGAAATCGCCGCCGAGGAAAACGACTCTGACCTCGCCGGGCGCCTTGAATGAGGCGAATGTTTCGGCAGAAGCAGCCGTTATGACTGCGGTACTGATGCCGGTCTTAAGCAGCGTTCTGCGGTTTATGGATTGTGAATGTTTCATGGTGTATCCTTTCGGTATTATTGAGAGTGTACCCGGGAAAACGGGATACCATTGTATGGAATCATCGTGATTATGATTTAAATTATCATATTCGTGCGGGCAATACAAGCGGTTTTGGTGGGGAACGGCAGATTCTATGCATCGCCGCGTTTTCCAATTCAGCGTTGGGACAGGATGAGGGAAATCCGGCGGAAACGTTTATCGTACGGTTACAACGACATTGCGGAACCAGATAGTGTCCCCGTGATCCTGAAAACCGATGAATCCGGTACGCGGGAAATCTTTGACAGGAAGGTCGAATTTGTTTCCGGTGCCGTCCGGGTTCTGATGCGCAGTGATCCATTTGTCGATATCGGCATTGACAACTGGTATATCGTTCAGCACAACCGAGATGAGGTTATTATCGCATGTTACAGTGATATGATTCCATTCACCGGGCTTCTTCACCGCATTTGTGTCGGGTGCGCGGAGGTCGTATAAAGCGCCGGTGTCATGTTTGTCGGGCGCGGATTTACCGTACGTGTCGATAATCTGAACCTCGATCCCTGTCTGAACCGGATTGTTGGGATTACCGGTTCTGATAAATATACCGCTGTTGCATCCGGGACTCATTTTGAAATCGCAGCCGAGGACAAAATTTCCGAAATGTTCTCTCGACCAGAGATATCCTTTTTGGTTGCAGCGCATGGTATTGTCCTCGATTGTCCACGCGTCCTGCTCGCTCATCTGCCAGTGCTCGAATCCGGTACCGTCGAACAGGACAAAGCGTTCCCCCGGTACTCTGTTGACCGCAATCGGTTCGGACCGGTAATCAGGCTGTGAATTGAAACAGCCGGAACCAAATATGATAAACACTATTGTAAGAGAATAAAAGAAAAAAGCAGATATTTTTTTTCTTTTCATAATTATCCGCACCGGCTTTATTTGTCTTTGAAATACGTTGCGCCGACCCGTTTTCTGACCTTGCGCATGGTTTTTATAGCGTGATACCGAGCTTTGTCGGCGCCCTCGAGAAGGATTTTACGGACACGCGGCTGGTCGGCCGTGAGTTCGGCGTGACGTTCACGGTAGGGCGCGAAATAATTCCAGATCAGCTCAAACAGCTCTTTTTTGACCTCGCCGTAGCCGACGCCGCCGGCACGATACCTCTCCGCCATGTCTTTGACGTCCTGCTCGAAAGCGAAAATCTTGTAAAGGGCAAATACATTGCAGGCGTCGGGGTCTTTCGGCTCATCGACCGGCGTGGAATCGGTGACAATGGACATGATCCGTTTCTTCAGCGCATTTTTTTCGGCGAAAATATCGATGGTGTTGTCGTAGGATTTACTCATCTTCTGACCGTCCACACCCGGAATGGTCGCCACATCGTCGTCGATATCCGCCTCCGGAACCACAAAGGTCTCGCCATAGGTGTTGTTGAATTTTATGGCGATATCACGTGTGATCTCGAGATGCTGTTTCTGGTCTTTGCCCACCGGGACCATGTCGGTTTGATAGAGGAGGATATCGGCGGCCATAAGAACCGGGTAGGTGAACAGCCCCGCATTCGGCGCGATCCCCTTGGCGATTTTGTCTTTATACGAATGACTTCGCTCGAGCAGTCCGACCGGTGTGACATTGGTGAGATACCATGTCAACTCGGCAACCTCGGGCACATCGGACTGTACCCAGAATACCGATTTTTCGGGGTCGAGCCCCAATGCAAGGAAATTGGTTGCCGCCTCCATTGTGCCTCGTGCGAGCGCTTTGTTGTCGTCCACCGAGGTCATGGCATGAAGATTCGCGATGAACGCGAACAGCTCGTTTTCACGCTGATAGCCGATCATTTTCCGCATCATGCCGAAAAAATTGCCAATGTGAAGGGTTCCCGAGGGCTGAATTCCCGATAATATTCTCATTCACTGCTCCCTGTATTTTACTTGTTGAAAATGTATATTGAAACACAAGTAATATAAACGAAATTTTGCATGATTCAAAGTATCGTTTTTTGAAGGTATGATAAACCGACTTGTGTCGGAATTCTTTTATAATAGGGAGAAAGTCTGAGATAATTAATATGATTTTTCAATGACTGAACGTTCATTCAATAATAACGCCAAAACACCTCTGCGTCTTCTGCGTTGTCTGAGGGGAATCATTTTATAATTTCGCGATTCCTCCCGCAATATACGCCTGCCCGAGCGACAATCCACCGTCATTGGGCGGTACGAGCCGATTCGTGAGCACCTCGTATCCTTCGGCACGGAGCATCTCCGGCATCTGGTCGCTTAAAATCCGGTTCTGCCAGCAGCCGCCCGAAAGCGCCACCGTTTCGATACCGGTTTCCTCACGGATACGGTTCACAATGTCCATGAGCGACGTCATAATGGTAAGGTGAACGTCGTATGCCATTTGCGATTTCACACGCCCCTCGGAAATCCCCTCAACAAGCGCGCGGATCATCGGACGATAATCGACAATATAACCGGTATCGGGTGTATCAAGCTGAGGAATTACCGCGCCGGATAGCGTACCGTTCAGCACAGGATAATCGCCATAGGTTTCAACCGCAGTTTCGCGGATTTCATAGGGCAGCGCCGTTCCGGACTGTTCCTGTCCAGCGAGCATATCGAGCATGATCGCCGCCTGGCCCTCGAACGCGGCGGTGTGACGGATATCGAGCAGGCTCGAGACAGCGTCGAACAGACGCCCCATCGAGCTTGTCATCGGGCTGTTTACACCGGAAGAGACGGCCCGAGACAGCATTTCAAGACGGTCGGCGGAGACCTGTTTAAGACAGGGCATATCAATGTTGGCAGCCTCATTGCCCAAAGCCGCCCGCAGATACGAAAACGCCATTCGCCATGCATCGCGCACCGCGGATTCGCCCCCTGGCATCGGGACATAATCGAGATGCCCGATACGCGCGAACGTATAACGGTCGACCAGCAGAATCTCGCCCCCCCAGACGGTATCATCCGGACCATATCCGGTGCCGTCCATGGAAAGCCCGATCACCGGTCCAATATGCCCGTGCTCCGCCATGATAACGGCAATATGGGCGTGATGATGCTGTACGCCAACAGAGCCGAACGATTTACCGCTCGATTCGAACTCCTCCTCGATCTGACGATAATACTTTGAGGAAAGATAGCCCGGATGAAGGTCGTATGCGAATATCTCGGGCTCGATATCGAGGATGGTTTTGAAATGGGTAACCGCCTCGTGAAAGAAATCGAGGGTGGTGATATTTTCCATATCGCCGATATGCTGGCTGGTGAACGCGCGCCGTCCCTCGGTGATACAGATCGTGTTTTTCAGTTCGGCGCCCAGGGCGAGTACTGAGGGTACCGATTCATTCAATAATACTGGAACAGGCACATAGCCCCGCGACCGCCGAAGAAACGACGCCGCGCTGTCCGCAATACGCACCACCGAATCGTCGCTGCGTATATGGATATCGCGGTTGTGCACCAGAAAAGCGTCCGCAATCCCCCGCAGGCAGTCGACCGCTTCACCGTTATCTTTGCAGATGGGCTCCTCGCTCAAATTTCCGCTGGTCATGACCAGCGCGGGTAAGAGTGCGTTTCCTGACGAAAAATCGCCGCCGGACGCAGGATCGAAAAACAGGAGATAATGCACAGGCGTATAGGGCAGCATGACACCGAGGTAGTTATTGTCCGGCGCGACCGATTCCGCAATAACCGAATGCTCCCGTCTTCGGGCAAGCAGGATCGGGCGCTCGATGCTGTCTAAGAGCTGACGTTCCGTCGTACCGGTATGGACAAGTTTTTCGGCATCTTCACGTGTGCCGGTCATAATCGCGAGCGGTTTTTCCTCGCGGTGTTTACGGTTACGGAGCCGTTTCACCGCACGTTCGTTTGTGCCGTCAACAACCAGATGAAATCCGCCGAGTCCTTTCACCGCAACAATCAGCCCGTCTTTCAACATCGATACCGCAGCCGTAACAGGATCGTATTCCAGATGGCTGCCGTCCTCATCGAGCAGTTCGAGCCGTGGGCCGCAGACCCCGCAGGCGTTCGGCTGGGCATGAAACCGCCGGTTGGCCGGATTGTCATACTCCCGCTGACAGTCGGGGCACATTACGAAATCAGTCATGGTCGTATACGGCCGGTCGTAGGGGAGACTGCGAATGATACTAAACCGCGGGCCGCAGTTGGTGCAGTTAATAAACGGATAAAGATAGCGGCGGTCATCGGGATCGAATAATTCCTCTCTGCAATCCTTGCAAACGCACACATCCGGCGAGATCAGTGTGACCGGCTTCCCCTCCTGCATGCTGGAGCGAATCTCGAAACGGTCAAACGCGGGCGTAATGTTTTGGCTATCGACCGTACGGCGGGAAATATCGAGTATGCGCGACAGCGGCGGGGCATTATGCTTAAGCTCGTCAAGGAACGAGTCGATGGTGTCGGGATGTCCCTCAACCTCGATGGCAACGCCCTCGGGTCCGTTCAGGACATAGCCTCCGAGAAGGTGTTTCACCGCGAGATTGTGCACGAACGGACGGAATCCGACTCCCTGGACAATACCGGTTACCTCGATGATTTCACGTGTGATATGGCGCGGATTCAGGTGTAAGCTCCTTACATGGCCAGAACGGTAAGTCGGCCGTAGAATTCGGTGTTGAGTAATAAACTATTTGCGATTTTCACGATATTAACTAATATAATACATTAATCTTTGCGTTTCGGCGAAAAATTATATCCTCAGGATAACATATTTTATGTAACCTTTTTGTCGAACCACTGTATACAGAATAAAGAAGACAGCAAACGGAGATGCGGGAGACACTTTGAAAAACGATCATGATCTGATGTGTGCGGTAAGAGACGGCGATATCGACAAGCTCGGTGATCTCTTTGAACGGCACCACAAACATCTCTATAACTTCTTTTTCCGTCAGACAGGGAAAGGGCAGGAAAGCGAAGACCTGACACAGGAAGTGTTTTTCCGCATGCTGAAATACCGTCACACCTACTGGGACGACGGAGATTTCAAAGTCTGGATGTTCAAGATTGCGTATAATGAGCGGAACGATTACTATAAGAAACAGCGGCCGGTAAGCGATATTGACGAATACGGCGATACGATAGCCGGTCACGAGCCGCAGCCCGACAAGGTTGTCGAATACAAGAGCGATGTCGAATATCTCGAACTGGCGCTTGGCGAGCTGCCGAAGGAAAAAAAGGAGCTGATACTCATGAGCCGGTATGAAAACATGAACTACAAGGATATCGGTGAGGTGCTCGGATGCACCGAGGGAACGGTGAAAGTGCGGATGTATCGTGCGATGAAAGAATTAACGGACATTTATTATAAACTGACAGGCGGTTTGCGCTATGAAATGTAACGAATACCAAGAATTGATACCGGATTTTCTCGCCGGCGCTCTCGATCCCGCTGACAGGGGACAGATGGCCGTGCACATGAAAGACTGCGCCGCATGCAGGCGCGAATTTGAAATGATTAAAGTAACATGGGAAAAGCTCGGGGAGCTTCCCGAACACGAGCCGGGCCCGGCTCTTCGGGAGAATTTCAATATCATGCTCGAAACCTATAAGCACGGGATGAATCACAGCGTTAAACCCGGCGTTTCCTTTATCGAACGGCTCGGACAGTTTCTGGAGGCTGTCTGGCCGAAACAGCCTGTGTTTCAGATGGGGATCGCGGTAGTATTTCTGATCTTCGGCCTGTATGCGGGAATCACCATGAGAGGCGGCGAATTCTCACGCGAGGAATTTACTGTGATGCAGAACGAAATTCGCGAAACCCGTCACTTAGTGGCGCTGTCGCTCCTCAACCGGCCCTCTGCTATCGACCGGATGGAGGGTGTGAGTATGGTCAGCCGGGTGAACGGCCCAGACGACGAATTGATCTCCGCGCTGTTTCTGACATTGAATTCGGACATGAATATCAATGTCAGGCTGGCGGCGGTCGATAAGCTCTTGCTTTTCAGCGATGTTCCGGAAGTGAGAGAGGGATTGGTTGAATCTCTTACAACCCAGATGTCGCCCCATGTACAGATAGCGCTTATAGATGTCCTGACCGAACTCCGAGAACAAAGCGCGCTCGAGGTTCTGGAGCAGATCGCGGAGAGCAGCCAGATACTTGAACCTGTAAAAAACCGTGCCCGCGAGGGTATCGAACTCATTCAGCGAGGAGCACAAAATGAAAACCTTATCTAAAACCGTGCCGATGATCTTGTTGATCATCATGTTTACCGCATCTGTCTTTGCGGAAACGACGACGATGCAATTCAGCGATCCCTCGAAACCGGGGACGATAGTTGTGACCGGAAACGGTGATGTCACGGTTACCGGTTACGACGGCGTGGAGGTTGTTATCGAGACGGTATTCGATACCAAAGAAAATGAGAAGAATCAGGAAAGAGAATTGGAACAAAACGAACGGGCAAAAGGATTGCGAAGAATCGCCGGGGAGTCGGTGAATGTCGTAAACGATAAAGGAAGCAATACAATTCAAATCAACCGGTCCATGCAAAACAATTCCGACCTGGTGTTGAGAGTCCCATTCAATACGACATTTAAAACGGGGCAAAACAACTTGCATTCTACTGGTGAGGCATACGGCGAGCAGAGTTTTCAGCACAGTATTCAAAATATCGTCGTAAACAGTGTCTTTACCGGTCTCGGCGGCGGCATTATGGAGGGTGACATAGAGATAACCGGTTTGACCGGCAACATCGAGGCCAGTACGCTCAACGGCGACTTTATTCTCAAAGAAGTATCCGGATCCGTTATTGTAAATACAGTGGGAGGCGATATTGAGGTTGTATATAAAAAAGGTGCAGTCGCCAAACCGATGTCGTTCAGCACGGTAGACGGTTTTATCGACCTTACGCTGCCACCCTCTGCGAAAGCCGATGTAAGAATAAAAACAGTCGACGGCGACCCATTAACCGATTTCGATATTGAAATGGTACCCATTACGACCGAGGAACGGGACTCCGGAGAAACGCTTCCGATGGCCGGTCTCAGGTACTTTCCGTCGATGGGCAATTCCATTAACGGCAAAATCAACGGCGGCGGCCCCGAAATCAGGATGAGCAGCATCGACGGCGACATTTATCTGAGAAAGGGGAACTGATACCCGGTTTCACTTTCGTTGGACCGGCAGCGGAGTCAAATCCGCTGCCGGTTTTTTTATGTTTGATAAAATCAATGAATTTTTCCTCTTCTTAACCCCGTCTAACGAATAAAGACATGATTATTTCGAAATAATGTGTAACCTTTTCCGGCAAGTCATGTTTTCAATAAAAAACAATAATTACAGGATGATACAGAAACATAAACCATGAGACAAAGGACCTTTTCAATGCAAAACATGACAACCCGGTCGCACCGTACACAAAACAATCAAACCGCAATCGCAGCAGCACGCGATCCGCGAATTACATGTAAAATTATCTTGAATCTGACAGCACTTTTGATGGCGTTTATTCTATTTGTCGGCACCGAAAAGGTCACAGCGCGCGAGAGCATTGTCGCCGAGGCTGGCGGTCTTCCATACCGTGTCCCGAAAGTCGATACACCGGTCACTGTAGATGCTGTTCTGAACGAGCCGGCTTGGGAGGAAGCGGTCAGAATTGATGCCAATATCGAGGTCAGCCCCGGCTATAATATTCCCGCGCCGGTCAAGACCGAGGCCCGAATCGCTTATGATATGGAATATCTCTATGTGGCGATTATCGCATACGATCCCGATCCCTCACAGATACGCGCCCGTATATCGGACAGGGACAATATTTTCAGCGACGACTGGGTGCTGTTTCTGATCGATACGTTTAACGATCAGCAGAAGTCCTATGATTTTTTCTGCAACCCGCTCGGCGTGCAGGCCGACCAGATAGAAAGCATGAACGGCGGCGGCGCGTATGACGCTATCTGGGATTCGGACGGCCGGATTACCGACGAGGGATATATTGTGGAAATGGCAATTCCGTTCAGCTCATTCTCATTTCAGAATACCGAGGACGATCAGATTTGGAGTTTCGATATTGTCCGGAGTTATCCGCGGAATGTCCGTCACCACATCGGCGCGTTCCCCCGCGACCGCGACAACAACTGCTATCTCTGCCAGGCGCCGAAACTCATCGGATTTGCCGGGGTGAAACCGGGCAAGAATATCGAACTCGATCCCACGTTTTCGGCACGGCTGACCCAGGAGCGCGAAGACGAAACCTCAGGCCCGTTTAAGGAAAAAGACCGCGCGCTCGATCCGGGCATTACCGCGCGGTGGAGTGTGACGCCGAACATGATGCTGAGCACGACACTGAATCCCGATTTCTCGCAGGTCGAGGCGGATGCCGCACAAATGGATATCAATACCAAATTCCCTCTTTATTATTCGGAACGGCGTCCGTTCTTTATCGAGGGAGCAGAAATGTTCGGAAGTTTTTTTAATCTCGTTCACACACGCACCCTCGCCGAGCCGGACTGGGGTGTGAAACTGACCGGGAAAGAGGGGCGGAACTCTATCGGATTTTTTACCGCGCGGGACCGTGTCACTCCGCTTGTGTTCCCCGGCGCGGAGAGCGGTGATAACACGACGCTTTCACGTCAGAGCACCGGCACGGTGTTACGGTATAAGCGAGATGTAGGAGAATCGTCATTTGTCGGTACCACAGTAACCGACCGTGAGGCGGACGACTATCATAACCGCCTGGCCAGCGTGGACGGAAATCTGAAATTTACGCAAAAGGACAATTTACAATTTCAGGCGGTTACCACCAACACAGCATATTCGCATGATATCATCGATGACTACGAGCAGCCGGAGGGCGATTTCGGCGGTTCGGCATACATTGTAAACTATCACCGTAGTACAAACGAATATTATGTGTTCGCCGAATACGAAAATATTGGCGCTGATTTCCGGACGGATATGGGATTCATGACCATGGCCGGATACGATGAACGCGAAATCGGGGGACAATACCGCTGGCAAAGGGGGCCCGATCACTGGTTTACCTATTTCGGTATATTCGCAAAACATTTCGACCGTAGAAACAGCGCGGGACAAATACTTCGTAAGGGATATGGTTCGAGCTTGAGCTATAGTGGTCCTTTGCAGTCGTATGCGGAATTGTACGGTGAAACGACAACAGACCTTTACGACGGCAAGGAATACGAGCTCAACGTCATGTCTTGGTACAGCAATTTCAAACCGAGCGGAAGCACCTATGTCCAGTTAACCATGAATGCGGGCAACCGGATCGATTACGATAATTCGCGTCGAGGGAAACAGTATTCGATCTCTCCGACGGTGGAACAGAAAATCGGCCGTCATTTCACTATATCGCTCGACCACCGGTATCAGCAAATGACTGCTGCCTCAGACAAGCTGTTCGACGCCAATGTTACCAATCTCAAATTTATCTATCAGTTCAACCGCCGAGCATTCATTCGCCTCAATCTTCAGAATGTGGATTACGACCGTAACCTCGACAACTATCTCGCGGAGAAGCGAGACGATTTCGATGCCTATACACAATCGGTCTTCTCGCAGATTCTGTTCTCGTACAAAATCAATCCGCAGACCGTGTTCTTCTTAGGATATTCGGATAATTACCGTAACCGCGACTACACGGACGACCGCGGCATATATGACGACAGCCTGACCCAGACAAACCGGACAGTATTCACCAAGATCGGATATGCCTGGATGCTGTAATCTTGAATTCTCCGATGCTTGTTTCGTGGGATGTAACTACTTCGAATCTTTACCTTGTATTAACGATCACCGTCGACAATGATACCCGTCTCTATGTCCCGGTGAAAGTCATCTCAATGAGAGACATATAATGTATATATACGATATATAAGAGAGGAGTGATTGAATGGCGAAAGAAATCATTTGCCCGAATCCGAATTGTGGTTATAAAGGTAAACCAAAAGTAGTAGCTCGCGGCAGTGTGGCGATCGGTTGCTTGTTATGTTTATTTTTTCTTCTACCTGGAATTATTTATTTCATCTTTAGGTAACAAAAAACGGAAGTACATATAATCTCGATATTATTTTCCCCCGGTCTGGCATAGCTTTTGATAATTATCATAAGACTCTTAATCCGGGAGATGTAAAAACTTTTAGAATTTCCGGTTACAATGGAGAGCTATTAGATATTGATTATATATTTGCCTCAATAAATTATGGGAAAACATATTTATTATTGCGTGTAATCGAGCCGAATAAATAATATATACATTATATAGAGCTTTAATTCTATATATTGTGTATGAATATATTTCACGTGTTTTCTGTCACAATATTTCTTGCATCCATTGAGTATATTTCGTAGTATAAAGAGTTAAGAGGCTCAAGTTACACACAAATTATTCCGATATACCTATTAAATAAAAGATGTTTTACCAGAAAGGCGTCCGCTATGGGCATTATTAAATCTGACATCACTATGAAATTACCTGTTAAGGTAAAAAAATCCGGGGATTGGTTTATTGCCTCTTGCCCGATTCTCGATGTCAGTACACAGGGGAAAACAAAAGACAAGGCTTTGAGTAATTTAACTGAAGCATTAACGATGTTCCTGGTTTCTTGTTTTGAGCGGGGGACGCTTGACGCTGTTCTGAAAGAGTGTGGGTTTAAACCGTTAGAAAGAGGCGCCAGGGCATCTCGGCCAAAATGGGATATGGTTGATATTCCAATTCCGTTAATGGTATCCTCTCGTGGAGTTCCTGCATGCCACGCATAACACCGGTTAGATGGCAAGTATTGGAATGTATTTTTCTAAAAGCCGGTTTTAGTTTTGAGCGTCAAAAAAGCAGTCACAAATCTTATATAAAACCCGGCGTTCTCCGAACATTAATCATCCCCACATATAGCGAAATCGATGTTTCAATTATACGAGGTCTAATCAGAACTGCCGGAATGACCCGCGAAGAGTATTTCAAACTCCTCAAATCCTGCCAATAGAATATCTTAATAGAGTTCATACTGAGAAGAAAAAGAATGAAATAATAATTTGAAGGATTTTTTTTAATTAACTCAACTTTCTGAGTTGGTGTAACTAATTGAAATACAATGCAATACTGCTTTCAAACCATGCGGTATTTATACAAAGGTTACAAAAATGACCTATAAACCGCTCTTCTCACTTCAATTTTCGAGGTGAAAGAGCCTGAATAAAACAATCGCTTACCTTTATCAATGCGTTATCTAATTGTAGTGTAATGCGTTAACACAAGTCCGAAAGTTGAGTTAATTAACATTCTTACTGCCCAGTTCTGTCCTCTTGTAATATTTTTTATAATGCCCAGTATTGTCTTTTTGTATATTTTATTTTCACTGCCCATTTCTGTCTTTGTTTGTTGTATGTCTTTATCTAAATCAATCTTATTTATTCTCATTTAATTTGTCCTGAGTTAAATATTATTGCAGCCTGCTATATTTATGGTTGCTGACACATATTGACACAGATCGGAAACAGATGAAAATAGAACAATACTCCAACCTAAATTGAGCTTGTGTAGGGGCAACCCTTGCGGTTGCCCAAGAACGTATAAGAAACAGGCAGAG
>CAZCDQ010000091.1:0-14897 GCA_964497605.1 uncultured bacterium | reverse complement strand
CAAAATCACCAAAGTTCAAACGTATATCGAGTATTTGCGGAGACAACTCGATAAGCGAAATAATTTATAGGCATTGTGAGAATTCCCCACATTTACACTTGACACCCGCATCCGATTTCCGTATATTTGTCAATCTATTATGAAAATTTATTTGGAGGTTGTTCGATGTACGCGATTGCAGACATAAAAGGCTTTCAGTATAAGGTCGAAAAAGGCGATACGATCAAAGTTCCGCTGCAGGATGTCGAGGCGGGGGAAAAGATCAAAATTCCCGAGGTGCTGCTTGTGTCCGATAAGGACAATGTGACCGTGGGAACCCCGTTTGTCGAGGGTGCAGTGATCGAGGCAACGGTACAAGCAAACGACAAATACGATAAAATCGTCGTTTTCAAGAAAAAACGCCGCAAGGACTATTCGGTTAAAAAGGGACACCGTCAGGACTTTTCCGAGATCGTTATCGACAAGATCACGGTCGGAAAACCGAAAAAAGCGGCGGACAAACCGAAAGACGACGCCCCGAAAGCTGAAATACCGAAAACTGAAACAAAAGCACCGGCTGAAAAAGCAGAAACCACCAAATCGGAAGATTAAACTTACCTCGCCTTTCCGGAAGTAAACCGGCCAGCGGGTCAAGCGAAAGCATTTTATAGACTGACATTTGAAGGAGTTTAAATATGGCACATAAAAAAGGTGTTGGAAGCTCGCGAAACGGCCGCGATTCCAGAGGCCAGCGGCGCGGCATCAAACATTACGGCGGCGAAAATGTGAACGCCGGAAATATCATTGTCCGTCAGCTCGGCACAAGGTTCCATCCCGGAAAGAATGTCGGCATGGGAAGAGATTATACTCTATTTTCAATGATCGACGGCAAAGTTGCGTTTGAGAACATTGCCCGCGGGAGAAAGCGAATCAGCGTATATCCAGCCGAATAATCGATATCTTCTGTGAAGAGGCGCCTTACGGGCGCCTTTTTTTTCCTCTTTTACAATCTGTAGACTTATTCCCATGTGATATTGCTTCAAATCTGTATTGACAATAGTGCTTATCGATTTTAAAACAAAATGTCGTGTCATAATCAACCCAAATCATGCTAATATCGTGTTCTTTCGGGGTTATCTCGATAGGTACTTTGACAAATTCTGATGCCGACAGCTATACTCTCTTATATCAGAAATATTTGAAACAAAAGACGAATTTCGCGCGTTGTATCTTTATTGGTCAAACATACAATTCATATTCATACGGATGGTTTTACATGTCCGAAACTGTTGCTGTGAAACATTTGCAATCGTCTGAATATTCATATTTTTCATGTAGGCCAGGCAACGATCATGGGTAAAATAATAGCCGAAAGTCTGATATTTTTATCGCTGTATTTCACGATTCCCGTGCATGCAGCACCTCCTAAATCTGTCGTACCGCTGAAAAATACGTCCGTTTCCAAAACAGCGGCGCCGCATACAATATCTTATCACAATGTCCATATGCTGGCGGTATTCACCAGATTCAGCGGCGAAGCTCCCTCGGATTCCCCCGCACCCGAATGGGCGGACAGCATGTTCGACGAATCGGTTGGAAGCATTCCCCACTTTTGGGATACAATATCGTTTGGACAGATCGGCGTGACAGGTGAATACCTTCCAAAACGCTACATGCTGCCGCACGAGGCCTCCCACTATGTAAACAATTTCCACGGGTATGTCATAGATATGCTCGAGATACTCGACAGCGATCCGGATGTCGATCTGTCGCTGTACGATAATGACGGCCCGGACGGTATACCTGCAAGCGGCGACGACGATGGATTCCTCGATTATCTGGCGCTCATACCCATGACACGTCCGTACGGTTTTATTATACGCTATGCAACCGGTTATGGCAATTTCGGTAATATAAAAACATATGAATCACACTATACCGACACGGATGGCGAGCCTATAAAAATCGATAAGAATTCAGGCTGCATTGCAACGGCCGGATCGCTCAACGAGGCAGTGGGTACTATTTGTCACGAGTTCGGGCATCATTTGGGTGGCGTGGATCTCTACGATAATTATTACACAAATGACGAAAACGATTCCGCCGGTATCGGAAACTGGGGGCTCATGGGGCGCGGCAGTATAGGATGGAACCTCAATAACGGCCCGGTTCCTCCCAACGCTTATTCACGAATGAGATTCGGATTAATCGGCCGACAAAATGCAAACCTGATTGATATTTACGGCTCGCATCGTGATCTGAGAATAGGCGATGTCGCACTCGAAAACGGCACGGTTTACCGTATCTGGGCAGGGTATAACGAATACTTCCTTATTGAACACAGGCGGAACGACGGAATCTATTATGATCGCGATACTCCCCGAAACGGCCTTCTAATCTGGCATGTATATGAAAATGTCTCCTCTGCAGACGAGTTAAAAAAACGCTGCGATCTTGAATGTGCCGACGGCAGATTCAGCGATGCCGGGTATCCTTTTGGTATGATACCAGATCCTTCAAACGGCGGAGATAATCTCGATTTCTGGGCGCACAACAGCGGATATAACTCGGCACACGGGGGAAATCTCGGCGATGCGACCGATGTCTATGACGGCGCTGCATACACCCGTTTCGGACCGGATACGAATCCTGATACCCGCTCCAAAGTCACCGGCGAACAAACCGGGATCGAAATATATAATATCCGTGCCGACGGTAACGATATGGTGTTCGATGTGAATATTCCCCCGTTCAGCGATTGGATCGGCAGCAATTTCAATATAATCGGTACCGGATATCAGCGCTTTATGGAGAACTCGCAAACCGAAGATTCTATGCAGAAAGCTGCTTCATGCTATTTACTGAACGATGACTGCGGTTTAGCGTTCGACAAGCTGGTCACAATCTATGACGATTCGCTGACAGTGGAAGAAATATTCTCGATGACCGGTTTTGAGGTGCAGAAAATAATCGAGAGCCGGCTGTTTCGCGATATTCGGAGCGCCGGGAATGTTGGTCTTATCCGTGAAAATATTTCATACAAAAGATTTAAAGCCGAAATCATGCAACAGGGATTACAAATCTGGAATGACGCATCGGATATTTATCCTCGTTCGGTCCAGAAAATATCGGTAACGCATGAGAATACCGGTCTCCCGGAGACAATCGCGCTTTCCCAGAACTATCCAAATCCGTTCAACGCACAGACAACGATACGATATTTATTGCCGTCGGACGGAGCGGTTTCGCTTGAATTATATAATATCGTCGGTCAGAAAGTACTCGACCGGGATTTGGGACATAAATCCGCCGGCGGTCATACGTTCGTTCTTAATGCCTCGGACCTTTCAACAGGAATATACCTGTATAGGATTTCAGGGAGCGCTGTCTCGGAAACGAAAAAACTGTTATTGATAAGATAGTTATGATGACATTTATCCAAAAAATGTGTGTTTTTTGTATGGTTGTATCGGTTCTCACCGGATGTGAAAATAATCCTGTCGAGCCCGAACAAACACAGCCTGAGGATTCCGTTTCTGGTTCGGTTTCGGATTCGCTGTCGGTTCCTGTTTCCGATTCATTGTCGACAGTAGTCATTACGTTTACTGATGCGCGGGAGGGGTCTTTTAAAGGATTTCATAATAATGCCAGACTCATCGGAGAAAACATATTCTCACACAGAAGAATTGAGTATGTAGAAAATGTCGCAATTCTCGATTCAATCCCGCCGGGGGAATATACTATCAGTGAAGATTATTTTGAATATAGAGATGAATTCTCTATCAGTTTTAGAAACACCATTGTCGTCGAAGGCGGGAAAACGGTTGAAACCCAGTTTATTATCCCCGATCAAATACCATTGCAAGTATTAATTACCGGTTTTCATAAACCGGGAGATGCCCGGGCCATTATTAAAAATGCAACTATCAGCACGGAACCTGAAACAATAAGTGCTGTTTCCGATGAAACCGGCATTGCCGATTTCGGCACCGTACCTATTTATAAATATAAATTTTTCATACAAAAAAGAGATTTTAACCTTGGGTACAATTCATACCACAACTATACGTATGAAATCGTGAACGGTAAATGCGAAACGCTCAATCTGCGGTTGAGTTTCTTTGCACGTCAGTCTCCTAATGTTACCATTTTATCGCCCAGGGACAATCATTATCAAAAAAATGTAAATATTCATCTTTTCGGCAATGCATACGATTTCGAGGACGATATTGTGCCGGATGATAAACTAATCTGGTTTTCCGATATTGACGGCGAACTCGGCAGAGGACGTGAGCTATTTATCCCACGGCTAAATGCGGGTAATCATACCATTACACTTGTTGCCTATGATACGCAAGCTTTGGCTGGGAGAAATTCCATACAGCTTAATTTGATGTTCTTTGACGATGAAACCTATTACCCACTTCCGTATACTGGTTATTGGAACTATCGATATGATATCCCAGTGTTTACGGTTTTTGACGATGTTCGGGGTGACGAGCACTGGTCATTGGCGGATTTATATGTCACTGCCTCCGATGTCGATGCCAGAAACTGCTCGATGGATTATACTATCACCCGCAACAGTATTTCAAAGTATTGCCGATATGAGGTTGTCGACGAGTATGAAACCGACGAAGAGAATATTTACATTTCCAAAACAACCGAGCTTTTGCGGATATACAACAATGAGACCATGAGTTCAGAGCCGATCGAACAGCTCGAAATTGTAACGGTGTATTCACCGCGATACCTGCTTATGAAACTGTTTTCAGATCCCATACCCGGTGATTCCTACGATGTTTCCTGTAACGCCGAGGTCACATGGAATTACCTAAATGACAAATCGTATTCCCAGTCTCACGATGAAGATATTTCCATCAGCACACGATATGAATTCGGAGAACCGGTAACGATCGCCACATCTTCGGGAACATACGAGACCATACCGCTCACGATACATTCGGAGGAAGTCGAACGGATATGGTGGCTTGCGAATGGAATCGGTATTGTACAACTCTCATATGATTCTTTCGGCTTCCCTCTTACCGCATCCCTTACCGATACAAATATACCGTCGTTTTCTAAAGTCAGCCCGGCATTTGACATATCGAAATCGGCACCCCGGAATGGTGAGCCCCGGATCAAAATGTATTCATTGCCCGAAACTCCGGAGAGATTGGCAGAACTATCTTCGATATTGAGGGGTTTCTGCCCAAGATAGTCTTTTTTGGCGAAGTTTTCTTCTCTCAAATGCTGTGCTTTCCCCACCGGACGTCATTTTGTTTGTCAGTTCGTATATTTTAATCGTTTTCATCTTTACGTTCCCGTATTGAAAAAGTATATTATAGATGAATAACATCAGAGTTATTATTGATTCCATCCGTCCGCGGATAACCGTAACCATCGGAATATACCCATGAGAACGATACCGTTTGACACGGTGGCCGACGCGGTCGAATCGCTGGTCATCGAAACAAATTACAACCTGCCGGACGATGTCCTCGAGGCGCTAAAACGGGCGCGGAATACCGAGACGTCATCCCTTGCGGTTTCGGTACTCGATAACATTATTATGAACGCCGATATCGCCCGAACCGAACGGCTTCCGATCTGTCAGGATACCGGCATTGCAGTATTTTTCGTCGATATTGGCAGCGATGTCCGGATCGGCGGCGGCGGTCTCGAGGCTGCCGTTAACGAGGGCACCCGGCGCGGATATTTGAACGGGGCGCTGCGAACATCGGTTGTTAATGACCCGCTTCGCCGTAAAAACACCGGCGACAATACTCCGGCGATCATCCATACGCGTATTGTGGACGGAGACCGGGTGACACTCTTTTTCTGTCCCAAAGGCGGCGGTTGCGAAAACATGAGCGCGCTCAAGATGCTTACGCCGGGTGACGGCAGAGATGGGATTGTAGATTTCGTAGTCGATACCATCCGCGCGGCCGGCGGGAAACCCTGCCCGCCGCTTGTTATCGGCATCGGCCTTGGCGGAAATTTCGAATACTCGGCTGTTCTCTCCAAGCGCGCACTTCTCAGGACGCTGGGCGAAAGGAATCCCGATCCGTATCTTGCCGAAATGGAGATTGAGCTTACCGAAAAACTCAACGCGCTCGATGTCGGACCCATGGGGATTGGCGGAAATACCACTGTGCTCGACGTGTTCGTTGAATCGTATCCCTGCCACATCGCAAGCATGCCTGTCTCACTCAATGTCCAATGCCATGCCGCCCGTCATGGGAAAATCGAACTGTAACGGGGGATAAATTCGATGCGTATTACGGACAAATGTCATACATCGAAATTATATAGACGATATGACGGATTCTGTGCGATTATTAGTGCGCTATGCCTGCTCACTGTTTTCTCCTGCGCAGGCGGATTGACCGCAGACCGTTCGGAGGCATTGCGGGGATACTGGCAGACGGACCGGAATATTATCATGTCTGTCCATATAACTCCCGATCACGGTCTTGCGGCTATAATAAAGGAGGCACCGGGATTCCTGAGCAAAGAGACAAAACCGGGTACAGTGGTTATTTCACATATTAAGCCGCGTACCGGCGGCGGATTTACGGGGCTTTTTATGATGCCCCGCGGTCTTGAGCCGCTGAATGTCAGGCTGGTTATGTCCGGTAATACGTTGCTGGTTGATACATGGGATAGAAACACACAAGGGAAAATAATGAGATGGATTCGCGTTCACAGGACTCCATAACAAACACTCTAACAACATTATAACTTGACATTTCGCAATAATTCAGGTATTTTATTTACTTGAGTAAAGCAATAGGCAACCGCGCAAAAAGTTACCTATTGACGTCAAATCGTTTAAACATGCTCTTTTTTTTCTCAAGCGGCCTCAGTAAAAGGTGTAAGCAAATATGACATATTCAAGTTCAAATAATCCACATACATTTCATATACCGGTTATGGGTACCGGCTTTACTATCGATTCTCCGCTGAAAGTCGCGAGATACGGCATTTCATCGGTTATATCCCTTGTGGACGATACGCTTATCGAACAGATGAGAAAATATCACAGCGAAAAAGCCGGGATACCATATACGGAGATTAAACGGGACGATGAAGATGCACGCGCCCGCCGTATCACTGCATATCTCGACCTGCTCGATAGCCTGATACAAAAACAGGTCGTCGCGTTGCAAGCCTCTCCGTTCGAACAGGGAAGCGAGATTACCCGTTATTTCGAAATGCTGCCGGACAATGCGCTGAAACGGTCGTATGAGGATATGCTCGCCGAAACCGATCCAGCGAAAAAAATCCGGATGCAGAACGAACTCCGTGAAAAAGCTGTCCCGGGCAGTATTGATGTCAATATAATGACCAAAGTTGACCGCGATAATTACCGGAATGGCGACAAACTCCCGCCGGAATACTCCGACGCAAACGCCGGTCTCAGAGGATTTGCACGAAGCACACTCTCCTCCTCGATCATCTGCTCCGCCGGAATGAATCAGAGGTTCTATAATAATTTCACCCACTATGACGATTTTTATCCCGACAGTGAGGGGAATCTGAAAAAGAAGATTGCGCTGAAAGTCAGCGATTACCGCTCGGCTTACATTCAGGGCAAATATCTCGCAAAACGCGGACTGTGGGTGTCGGAATACCGTATCGAATCGGGACTGAACTGCGGCGGTCATGCATTTGCATCACAGGGATATCTCATGGGGCCGATCCTCGACGAATTCAAATCGAAAAAGTCAAAACTTATCGATATGCTCGATACGGTCTATGCAAAAGCGCTCGACAACCGCGGGATACCGCTCATGAAAAAGAACACCGATATAAGAATCACCGTGCAGGGCGGCATTGGAACCGCGGGCGAAAACAACCTCATGCTGAATTACTATGATATCGACGGTACCGGTTGGGGAACGCCGTTTCTTCTGGTACCCGAGGCGGTCAATATCGATAAAAAACATCTCGAACTGCTAACAACGGCCGACGATGAGGATGTATATCTCAGCAACAGTTCGCCGATAGGGATTCCGTTCTGGAACCTTCGTACCTCAGCAAGCGAAGATGCGCGGCGGCGGCGGATTGCGGACGGCAAGCCGGGATCATCGTGCCCGAAAGGTATTCTTATGCTCTGCAATGAATTTACTGAAACACCCATCTGCCGGGCTTCCCGCGCATATCAGAAAAAGAAACTCGAGCATCTCGATAAGGAAAATCTTTCCCAAGAACAATACAACGTTATAAAAGATGATGTGCTCGCGAAATCCTGCATTTGTCATGACCTTGCCGGTGTTGCGACAGTCGAGACCGGGATCGATCCCGACGCAACCTCTGCGATTTGCTGCGGTCCGAATATCGTAAATTTCTCGAAAATCGCGACACTCGAGGAAATGGTCGATCATATCTATGGAAGGATTTCCCTTCTCACCAATACTGAGCGCCCAAACATGTTTATCAAAGAGATCACGCTTTACATCGACTATCTCAAAGAGGAGATCGAGTATTATTCGCTGAAACTCTCGAACCGTACCCCCGAATATTTTAAGACATTCAAAGCTAATCTGCTGAACAGCATCGAGAATTATTCCCACCTTGCCGAGGAATTCATCGATGAGCATAAAAAACATTTCCTCGAGGAACTGAAATCGTTCCGGGAAGAGATAGAGAACATTCAGGTTTTCACCCCGGAATTGTGTGTCGAAAACGGTTCGTAAGTTATCTACCGCAATATATTCGCCCATTCACGCTTAAAATTTTCTTATTTCCATAAAATATACTATATTATATCTTTCAAACGGAAACCCGGCTTATGTCTTTGTTCTGCATACACCCTACAGCGGGAAATGCCGGTTGAATTTCTTGAAATTACGATGAATCCGATATATACTGTACTATATGGCAGATAATACACGATATCTCGATAATATCAATATTGTCCTTGTCGAACCGCAAGTGCCGGGAAATGTTGGCGCTGCGGCACGGGCGATGAAAAACATGGGACTCTCACGACTTGTGCTGGTGAAACCGTGGTTCCATAATCATCCGCAGGCGAAGTATATGGCCCACAGCAGCGAAGATATCCTCGACCGAGCGGTAATTTCGGACAGTCTCACTGAGGCAGTCGCCGATTCGGTGCTCGTTGTCGGAACCTCGCGGCGGAAACGGTCGAACACACCCTATATGAATCCCCGCGAAGCTGTCGGTGAAATGCTGACAAACGCAAAAGCCGGGGCGGTATCGATTCTGTTCGGCCGCGAGGACAAAGGGCTTTCCAATGCAGAACTCAGCCTGTGCCAGATTATGCTGTCGATACCCTCTGCCGAGGCGCAACCGTCCCTGAATCTGTCGCAGGCAGTCATGGTCGTGGCGTACGAGTTATATTCTGCTTCTGTACCCGGGGATGAACCGCTGTTCGATTCTGCAACATCCGGCGATCTTGAGCAGATGTACGATCATCTGCGGGAATCGTTGATAACGCTTGGAATGAAACAGTGGAATGACGGCGACAATTATATTAAATCCCTCAGGCGCGTATTCTCCCGTACGAAAATGGAGCGCCGCGACGTTTCGAGCATTCATAAACTGTGCGGAGAAATCGATAAGTATGCCAGCCGCCTTAGAGCAGAAATGACAAAGAAAGGTAACGATTGAGTACACTCGCGAAAATGGAAATCGCTGTTTATCCCATCGGGACTGACGATGCGAGTATCACCAGGGATTTATCGTGCATATTCAATATTCTCGACCGGTGCGAACTGAGGTATGAAATTACGACAATGGGTACGATTATTGAGGGAACGCTTGACGAACTTTTCAATGTTGCGCGGGAACTCCACGATTCGGTCTTTTCCGATTCGGTGAAACGTGTGATGACGGTCATAAAGATTGACGACAGAAGGTAGATTACGATATGAATATATCAGGCAAAATGAAACTGACCGGCGGTGGCAGAATAATATCCTCAAACGACAGCGACTGGATTATCATTCGCTGGATGCTTATACTGCGCCCAGCGGTTGTGACTGCGACGCTCGGGGCGGCGATGCTCATTTATCCCGGCGATGTGATAAATAAGGTGACGCTCGCAATCATTGTGTTCGGAACATATATATTATCCGTTTTGTACCGGATGGCGCATCAGTTTTCCGGTATACACCGGCTGCTCCTGGGTATTCAGATATCGTTCGACATTTTTATAATCACCGGCATTATTCATTATACCGGCGGGCCGGAATCCCCGTTTGTGGTTCTGTATTTTCTTTCGATCATGTGCGCATCGCTCTTTTTCAGACGGCTGCTTTCTTTTCTGATCGCCACACAGTCGGCGGTATTTTACATATCCTATATCGGGATATACATCTATACCAACAACGATGTTGTTCCATACAACATTACACTTCAGACAATCATTTACAGCGTGTTCATGTACGCAGTGAGTCTGTTCTCGAGCCATTATGCCGAAAGCGTCTATAAAAAAGATACCGCGCTTCTCAGCGCGCTCAAATTGCTGAAAGAGGCGAGGCTTGATACCTCCGACATCATACAAAGTATGTCAAACGGTCTAATCACCGTTAATATGAACGGTCTTATCGTGTATTTAAACAAAGCCGCAGAGAAAATCCTTCAGATAAAACGGATAAATGCCATCGGTAGAAAGTACCGCGACGTTTTCGGCGCACGGGCTCCCGAACTGGTGGATATTATCGATAATGAAATCGTGAGCGTCTCAGGCGGAGCGGAACGTGAAATAACAGTCTCGACTCCCGAGGGAAAACAGCTTCCGCTCGGTCTCACATCGGTTCCGCTGTACGACACTGATAAAAGCCGCCGCGGTGTCATCATCAATTTCAAAGACCTCACCGAAAAGAACAAACTGATCGAAATGGTACGTCAATCTGACCGGATGGCGGCGATCGGCGAGCTTTCAGCGGCAATCGCCCATGAAATACGAAATCCCCTGGCCTCGATCTGCAATGCCGCGGAACTGCTGAAAGAAAGCTATGTAGACAACGACGAACAAATTATGAATCTCATCAATATTATCGAAAATGAAACGGAACGGCTGCACAGAATCAGCACCGAATTTCTTGGATTCACCCGTGAGAAGAAACCGAATAAGCAGCGGCTCGACCTTTATACGACAACCAACGAGATTATCAAACTGCTGGAAAACGATCCCCGGTACACAGACCGGATTACAATCACAAACAGCATTACTGAAAACACATATGTCCTGTTCGACGAGGACCATCTTATCCAGCTTATCATGAATATTTTCATAAACTCCCTCGAAGAATTGAACGGCGAGGGCAAAATTATTGTTGAAATTGAGGACGGCGGCAGATTAAACACCCGCACTGCCCGTCTGAAAATTTACGCTACCGGCAAAGGTTTTCCGGAAGAGGCGCTCGGACATATGTTTGAACCGTTTTTCTCTATGAAAGACGAAGGCACAGGACTGGGGCTCGCATTAGTCCGAAAACTGATAATCGTCAATAACGGTCAGGTTTTTGCACGGAACAAGGACGGATACGGAGCTGAGATCGTCCTGGATATTCCGCTGAATGGAGAGGTATAATGCAGAAACATATTCTTATTGCAGACGATGAAAAAAACATGATCAAAACCCTGAAGATCATGCTCAATAATGAAGGATTTCAGGTTGAATCGGCAATGAACGGCGAGGAAGCGCTCGACAAATTCAAAGCGGACAGTTTCGACCTTGTGCTTACCGATTTAAAAATGCCGAAGTTGAACGGCATTGAACTTATCGAGGAAATAACAAAGATAAGCGATGTCCCCATTATCATCATGACAGCATACGCAACAAAAGACGAGGCCATCAAGGCGCTCAACCTCGGAGCGGTTTTTTTCATTGAAAAACCGTTCAAAAAACAGGAACTCCTGAATTATATCAACCGCTCGCTGAAAACAGAGGATCTCATTAAGGAAAACCGCGAACTTAAGGCGAATATATCCCATTCAGCCAGCCTCGACATGCTCATCGGCACCTCGAACAAAATATCCGAGGTGAAGGAGCTTATTAAAAAGGTCGCCAAAACCGAATCGACTGTGCTTATTACCGGCGAAAGCGGGACCGGCAAGGAAATGGTGTCTCGGGCGCTTCACAATCTTTCCCGGCGCGCTGATAAACCGTTTGTAGCGATCAATTGCGGCGCTATTCCAACCGAGTTGCTTGAAAGCGAGCTTTTTGGGCATGTCAAAGGTTCGTTTACCGGCGCGGTTAAGGACAAAGTCGGTTTGATGGAAATGGCGGACGGCGGTACGTTCTTTCTCGACGAGGTCGGCAACACCGCTCCAACCACGCAGATAAAGATACTCCGCGCTCTACAGGAGCGCGAAATTATGCGTGTCGGCGATCAAACCGCGCGTAATATCGATATTCGCCTCATTGCGGCGACAAACGATAATCTTGAGGAGTCCATAAATCGCGGGGAATTCCGTAAGGACTTATATTACCGCCTTAATGTTATCGAAATCTATATCCCTCCCCTCAGGGAACGCCGCGACGATATCGAGATCTTGTTTAATCATTTCCTTAAACGAAAAGACGCGAGCGGTGCATTCACCGATGAAAAAATACCTGATAATCTGATGGACGCGCTTATGAACTACAGTTGGCCCGGAAATATCAGAGAACTCGAAAATGTTGTCGAACGCCTTGTCGCACTCTCGGGTGACGGAAAACTGAGCGCCGATTACCTGCCCGATCATATTCTTCATCAAAAGAAACCGCAACTGGTAAGCGAATCCGAAAGTCCAATACCGTCCATGGATGAAATCGAAAAAGCCTATATTCATTGGATTCTCACCCAACACGGCGGTCAAAAGCAAAAAGCGGCTGAAATTCTGGGTATCGGACGCTCAACCCTTGACAGAAAAATCGAAAAATATGGTATAAGTTAGACGGTTTACTCCAAATTTCTTAAAATTGTCCGAATATGTTTCAAAATGGGTTGCCGTGTAACAGGATGATTGCCATGTAAAAAAAACCGGAATTGCGTTGTTTTTTTGAGTATTTTTTTAAGCCATTAAATAACAACACCTAACACAACATTAAAACCTCCTCCATTTTTTGGCATAGAATTTGCCACTATAACACCACAAGCGAAAACGCATATCCGCCGGATGAAAAGGGACTTCCGGCACAAAATTTTTTTAACATCGTTTCCCTTTATTCACATTCACAAGGAGGTTTTTCATGTTTATCAAGATGAACGAAAGAGGTTTTACCCTCGTCGAGCTGATGATCGTTGTTGTAATTATCGGTATTCTCGCATCGATCGCGGTTCCGAAATTCACTGCACTGATCAGCAAAACGAAAGTGACCGAAGCTAAGATCATGTTAAAACAGATCGTCGAGCTTGAGCGGACGTCCTATATGTCGAACAACCAGTATACTGCGTTTGCATTCGGCGCCAGCGCACCGGCAATCTCCTATGAGGCCCCGGGCGCTGAGGCACGTTTCCAGTATAACTTTGTTATCAACGGCACCGCCGCCGACAACCCGCCGTTCGTCGGCTCCCTTGCGACTGCACAGGAAGCTGTCGATGTGAACGGTGACGGCGACACCGCTGACGGCCTTACACTCGACATTGAGTCAACCCAGGATGTTATCGCAGGCAGCAACATTACCTGGTAATGACCGATTACCACAAAAAAGGGGGTTGGTATTAAATACCAGCCCCTTTTTTTCAACAATCATACAAATTGAAACAAAATACACATTTTTTGACTATCTGATTCTTTCACACATTGTTTGCTACGGGAGTATGTTCGATGATCACAAAAGAAGAAAACGGCTTTACGCTTGTCGAACTGATGATTGTGGTCGTTATTATCGGTGTTCTCGCATCTATCGCGGTACCAAAATACACCGCCATCATATCAAGAGCAAAAATTACCGAAGCCAAATCGGTACTGAAACAGATCATTGATATGGAAAAAACCTATTATTCCATGTTCGACGTTTATTCCGCGATTGGGTGGGGTGCAAGTTCGGATGCAATCGGATATTCTGCACCGGATCCCGCGAAAAATCCGCGTTTTGAGTATAATTTTGTCATCAACGGCACCGCTGCCGATAATCCGCCGTTTACGGGATCGATCGCAACCGCACGGGAGATAGAAGATGTAAACAGCGACGGCGACATGACGGACGGTTTAACGCTGAATATCGATTATACACAGGGAGTAATAGCGGGAAGCAATATCTCATGGTAAGTAGCGCGGCGTGTATAGACATACCGGACATACCGCGCTTTTAAGAAAAAAGACGAAATTTTATTTTCTCATTAACTTGTCAGAAAAAAGAGAAGCGAAATTTCGGCATTTTCTCTCGTTTGCACCGAGATAAAATGCCGTTAACCTCACGTTTACCCCCCCCATCACAACAAATCTACCACCGGTGAGCAGTGGCTCAATCCAGCTTTTTGAATGCCGATGCGGCCGCCTCGATCGTTTCATCGATCACACTGCTGTCGTGTTTTACTGAAATGAACGCCGCCTCGAACTGTGACGGCGGCAGAAGCACACCGCGGTTCAGCATGTTTGCAAAGAATTTCGAAAATAGCGTGGTGTCGCTTTTCGATGCGCTCGAAAAATCCGTAACCGGCCCGGGTGTGAAAAAAATCGTAAACATCGAGCCGATCCTGTTGACCGTAATATTGGCGCCAGCATTCCCGGCCGCGTTTTTTATACCGTTCTCAAGCGATTGCCCCGCCTTTTCAAGCTGTGAATAGGTTTCATCGCAATCGACAAGATTCAGTGTCGCAAGCCCTGCGGCCATAGCCAGCGGATTACCCGAAAGCGTTCCGGCCTGATAGACCGCGCCGAGCGGTGCAAGATGTTCCATTATTTCAGCTTTTCCGCCGTACGCGCCCACCGGCATACCGCCGCCGAGAATT
>CAZCDQ010000090.1:0-15002 GCA_964497605.1 uncultured bacterium | reverse complement strand
GGAGGAGCGGATGGGCACAAAGCCGGTCAAGCTGTCGCCGTATCACCACGTCAAGAAAGGCGCACCGCCGACGATTATCTTTCACGGCACGGCCGACACGACCGTCCCGTTTCAGACCGTCGAGCTTTTCACCGAGGCGATGACCGAGGCCGGGAACCGGTGCACGCTCGTGCCGTTTGAAGGCCAGAAACACGGCTTTTTTAACTACGGGCGCGACGGCAACCGAAAACGGGGATTTTATCCTTAATGACGGCAGAAAAAACCTTTTTCAGATTGCCGAGGAATCATTGGCAAAAATTACAGCCTCTCCGTTAGAGCGTCTGGATGGTTCCGATATTTATAAAAATGTATTTGTCACCTGCGACCGGTTTTCCCGCGACAGTGAAACGATTTACGGTGAAGACGGCAATAAGTACTCGAAAATTATACGGGATATCAAGATATCATATCATGGAAATCACCACGTCCACGGAAACAAATATCTACTTGTACAAGCCTCCACCCTTACCGACCATATTCCGATTCTCGACACAAAACTCTTCAGAATTGGGTTATCCAGCATAACCGGTTTTGTCGATACGCAAGGAAACTGCCCGTGGATATATATGAATATCGATAATTATTTTGATATTATAGGTGTTTCGACAGATAATTATAAACGGATTGTAAACGACAATACTTTTTCTGAAATATTTTCTGAAATATTTTCTTGAAATGCATACCTCCCTGCCGCTCGACAGCGTTCTGAAATAAAAACAATATTAATTTAAATTATACATGTTTAGCACAATTCACATTTTCTCCTAACTGTTTTCTAAAAATATAATATTATTTTTGTTATTCAGCATTTCTTTCATTTTCGGATAATATTCTTGTACTATAAACATCGCCTGAAAAATTGGAGGCATACAATGTGTAAAAATAGACTGTTGGTATTAAAAAAAGATAAACACAACCTTCCGTCTTATGAGCGAAAACTCAAAAAAGAAGGTTATAAAACAGAATTTGCATTTTCCGGCCCTGAAGCGATTCAAAAATTCAGCACGTATCCCTATGATATGGTGATCCTCGATATTTTGCCCGACATTAATCTATTGGAGCTTATGAATTCATTTCATCGTGTGAACGATAAAATCCCGATAATAATTAATAATTTGTCGGGTTCTGCCAAAAAAGTATTATTTTGCGGTAATTGAACGTTCACAATTATTCTGTTGTTCTGTATTATATAATATTTCTTTTAACAGCATTCTTTTTTTAGTGGTATCATGTATATAAAAACGGAAAGTATGAATAAGACCGACTTAAAAGAGAAATGGGGCACAATCGCCTCAAAGCTTTCCTATGCGTTCCAACCGATTGTGAATATCTACACCGGGGAATGCTATGGTGTCGAGGCATTGCTCAGAGATTATAAGAAAGCCGGTTTCGAAGAGATTCTTGATGTTTTCAACGAAGCGTATCGGGACCGTATGTTATTTCATCTCGATATACAGCTAAAAGAAAAAGCGCTCAATCTGTTCACTCAAATTCCGTTTTTTAAAAATATTAGACTATTTTATAATATCGATAACCGCACTCTTATCATGCCGGATTATTCAAGGAGCAAAATTTCAGAGGTTTTTAACCGTTATTCGATAAGCCCCGGATCGTTCTGTTTCGAAATTTCAGAAAAACATGATTTTAAAACACTGATCCTTCACGATATCAACGGCTTTAAAGATATCAACAGCCTGCTTAAAAACCATAAAAATCATAGTTTTAGAATCGCCATTGACGATTTCGGCGCAGGATTTTCAGGATTGGAACTTCTGTATCATTCCGAACCGGATTTCATCAAACTCGACAGGTTTTTTATTAGCAATATCAACAGCGATGCCCGGAAGAAACTGTTTGTCGAAAGCACGGTAAAAATGGCACATGTTCTCGGGATTATCGTCATCGCCGAGGGAGTGGAAAGCGCAGAAGAATTATATGCGTGCAAAAGTCTCGGATGTGATTATATTCAGGGCTATTTTGTTGAAAAACCGACTTTAGATATTCACTCTATCAAAAACAAATATACATTGATTTCCGATCTTAACCATATGGAGCAGCGTAATGCAAGCTCTGATATCAATATTATCAGAAATCAAATACAGAAAAATGACACTATACCACTGTATAACAATAACGGGAAATATATCAAAATGGATATTGTGCTTGAGTCATTCAGGCACTCTAAAACAAATTTTTTACCCGTAGTAAACAACAACGATGAACCGGTCGGGATTATCCGTGAAAAAGACCTGAAAGACTATGTTTATTCACCCTACGGTAAGGATCTTTTGAAAAACAGGTCATCGGAGAATATCACCCAGTTTATCACAAAAATACCCATTGCCGATATCAGAATTTCCGCGGAGCGAATCCTCGAGACATTCACCGTATTCCCTGATGCCGATGGTATCGTGCTCACCGATAATGGCAAATATGTTGGGTTATTGAACGCAAGTTCTCTTTTAAAAGTATTGAATGAAAAAAATATATCCGAGGCTCGAGACCAGAATCCTCTTACAAAACTGCCGGGTAACAACCTGATCAACAAATACATTTCTGAAACGGTCGAATCCGAGGAAAGCCATGTATTTATCTATTTCGATTTCGACAATTTCAAACCGTTCAACGATATCTACGGTTTCAGACAGGGCGATCGGGCAATCCTCATGTTTTCTGATATTCTTCGAGAATATTATAACAAATACAAGATTTTTATCGGCCATATCGGCGGCGACGATTTCTTTATTGGTTTTAAACAGAACTCGGTGCAATATGATGCCGAATCGTTTATCAGTAGTATCACCGCTCGGTTTAAATCGGATGTTAAAAGCATTTACTTACCCGAAGATCAGAAAAAAGGCTATATTTCCGCCACTGACCGTAACGGCCATAACCGTCGTTTCCCCCTACTTGAAGTGAGCGCCGGTGGTCTCATTATTCCCTCGTATGCAACTTATATTGAAACCGAAAAGATATTCACCTGCCTTGCCGAAATGAAGAAGATAGCAAAAAAGAGCGTTAATAAAGTTAATATTAAGTCTTACGATTTGTGCTGATACTTTCCCTCAATACAACCTTCAATAATTCCATTTCATATATAAAATCCACATTGATTCTGCTCACTAAGAAAAAAAGGCGGCGCAATTCATGCATGCGCCGCCTTTTCCATTCTTTGTACGTTTTGGAGAATGTAACTACTTAATCAATGTCATCCGTTTCGTAACAATCGACGAACCGTTCTCGAGGCGATAGAAATACATACCGCTCGAAAGATTCGTACCGTCGTACTGAATCGAATATGAGCCCGGAGTCATTAAATCATTTTCGATTATTGTATCGACATTCCGGCCAAGCATATCATAAACCTTCAGAGAAACTTTACCGCTCTCGACAACACTAAAGCGAATAGTCGTTGTCGGGTTGAACGGATTCGGGTAATTCTGGTCGAGCTGGATGGAAACAGGACCGTCGTTTTCCGCAACAGCAACCGGTAAATCGTTATCTTCGACAAAATAACCATACGTACAAAGCGCAGACCAACCTGCCGCCCAGTTAGATGTGCCGAATGCACCCTTGTAATTGACAGATTCAAAGAAGATATTTTCCGGAACAGCGGACATTCTGCCGCCGTATGCGGCACCGTCAACTGCAGGTCGCGGATCAAGCATACCCTCAGACGTTCTGCTGATGTTTGTGATCATCGGATCAGCAATGGTGTTGCTGCTAATAACATACGGTACGATCCATGATTCGGCGCAAAGCTCGGCGAATGTGCTGCCTGCCGCAAAGTCATGGAAGATGTTGTTTGCGAATACAATATCGCCGGTTTCAAGCCTGTTACGGCTGTCTTCGCCGCTCTCAAGGTCTTCTATCTTAAGCGCGATTTCGGAAACATCGGCAAAAATGGAGTTGTGGTACTCACCGCCCCAGTTGTCGCGAATGTTGAAAGCGCCTTTTTCAACGAGCGAATTCATACCTTTACCGAAAGCTGTTACATTATAAACAACCGGATGTGCGTACGGAAGTCCGTCTTCCGGCTCGGTTCCGCCGTCATGCTCACCGATTTTGTCGCCCCAGTCGTCGGACTGAATGGTGAACCAGAACTGACCTTGTCCCCGGTATCCTTCGTCGATATCGAACGAATCGTCTTTACAGAATGCGGCGATGAGATATTTGCAATTGACCGTGCCGCCGAACCATTCGTAGCCGTCGTCGTTATTGTTGAAGACTTCGATGTATTCGATGGTCGTGCCAGCGCCAACCGCGCCCATGGTGAGACCGTTGATTTCGTTGGCTTCGCCGATGTCGGTTCCGCCGTGACGGATCGAGACATATCTCATAACACCGGAGTTGTCCATATCATCGTCGCCGCCGTATGCGCCGCGCGGTTCCGATTCGGGAATACCCTCAATGTTGCCAACGCCGGTTGCAGTGTTGATAGTAGCTTTTCCGAGAAGGATAACGCCGCCCCAGAGACCGGAGGTTCCGTCGAGGCTACCGTCCATCGGATCGCTTTCAGCGGTGAAAATAATCGGATTATCAGCGGTACCCTCGGCCATGATTTTACCGCCGCGTGCAACGACAAGCGCGCTGGCATCTGCGCCCTGGCCGGGTTTGCCTTTAATCACAGTTCCGGCTTCGATATTGAGCGTGGTACCGTCTTCAACAAAGACAAAACCGTCAAGCAGGTAGACATTGTTATTAGTCCAGTTAACGGTCGTACCGCTGACATCCCCATCACTGACGGTGATCGTTCCGCCTTCTATTCCGGAATCGTCGATAAGGTAATTATATGTGGAAAGCGCGGACCAGCCGTGAGCCCAGTTTTCGGTACCGAAAGCGCCTTTATATGCCGTTCTCACGAAGAACGAATCTTCGGGAATTTCCGAGAAAGTACCGCTGTATGCGGGACCGATCATTGCTGGACGAGGGTCGAGAGAATTGTTAGCCGTTCTGCTGATATATGTAATATAAGGATCGGCAATGTTGTTGCTGCTGATAACATACGGAACAATCCATGATTCGGCGCAAAGCTCGGCGAATGTGCTGCCTGCCGCAAAGTTATGGAAGATGTTGTTTGCGAATAAAATATCGCCGGTTTCAAGTCTGTTACGGCTGTCTTCGCCGCTCTCAAGGTCTTCTATCTTAAGCGCGATTTCGGAAACATCGGCAAAAATGGAGTTGTGGTACTCACCGCCCCAGTTGTCGCGAATGTTGAAAGCGCCTTTTTCAACGAGCGAATTCATACCTTTACCGAAAGCTGTTACATTATAAACAACCGGATGTGCGTACGGAAGTCCGTCTTCCGGCTCGGTTCCGCCGTCATGCTCACCGATTTTGTCGCCCCAGTCGTCGGACTGAATGGTGAACCAGAACTGACCTTGTCCCCGGTATCCTTCGTCGATATCGAACGAATCGTCTTTACAGAATGCGGCGATGAGATATTTGCAATTGACCGTGCCGCCGAACCATTCGTAGCCGTCGTCGTTATTGTTGAAGACTTCGATGTATTCGATGGTCGTGCCAGCGCCAACCGCGCCCATGGTGAGACCGTTGATTTCGTTGGCTTCGCCGATGTCGGTTCCGCCGTGACGGATCGAGACATATCTCATAACACCGGAGTTGTCCATATCATCGTCGCCGCCGTATGCGCCGCGCGGTTCCGATTCGGGAATACCCTCAATGTTGCCAACGCCGGTTGCAGTGTTGATAGTAGCTTTTCCGAGAAGGATAACGCCGCCCCAGAGACCGGAGGTTCCGTCGAGGCTACCGTCCATCGGATCGCTTTCAGCGGTGAAAATAATCGGATTATCAGCGGTACCCTCGGCCATGATTTTACCGCCGCGTGCAACGACAAGCGCGCTGGCATCTGCGCCCTGGCCGGGTTTGCCTTTAATCACAGTTCCGGCTTCGATGTTGAGCGTGGTACCGTCTTCAACAAAGACAAAACCTTCAAGCAGGTAGACATTGTCGCTGGTCCAGTTAACGGTCGCTCCGGTAACATCGTCGTCTGTCACGGTAACATCAGCGGCAAACGCCTGCATAGGCAAAACAAGTAGAATAACAGCAAGAATAAAACGTAACATTTACATACTCCTTAAAAAGTATTTTTCATTAAGATCGAAAAAAGAAAAAACACTACTTTTCGCATTTGACGTGTTTTAACCACCTCCTTTGTTTTGCTAATGTAATGCTGAATCGTTGTTAAAGTTTATATGACAGACCAATAGAAAATGATCTTCCCGTTGAATATCGTGATGCGATAAATTCCGTACCTTTAAATGTGTGCGTCCTCTTATATTCGGAATCGAGAATATTTCGGGCGGAAAAATTAAATGTCGTATGCGAACCAAATTTTTTCGAGAACGAAAAATTCAAGGTATCGCGCGGCTGCTCAAAAATGTAGGGAGTCGCGCCGATACTCGATTCGGACAGACGCTCGCCGAATGTATTGAAATACAGACTTGAATTGATCCCATTATCTTCATTTTCATAATCGATGTCGATATTGAGCACGTAGGGAGACTGTCCCTGGAATTTGCGTGTATCCTTTGCATCGGGATCTGAAACGCGCTTAACAATCATTTCACGCTCAGGGATATCAACTTCCGATTGTACAAGCGATAGATTCGTCCCGAATTTAAATCCGGTCAAATATGTATGCATGAAATCGAGATTTTTTCTGAGTTCAAGCTCAATGCCTTCTACACGGGCACGATCAACGTTCTGATAGCTTATCTCATTGTTCACATTGAGAATAACCCGCTCGATAGGGTCGTAGAAGCGTTTCACAAAAAAGCTGGCCGACATAAGTTCGCCGGGCGCGCCGTACCGTTCCAGCCGAAGATCGAAATTATCGATGATCGTTCGTTTCAGTTCCGGATTACCGGTAAATATATAGCCGCCTGCGAAGTCCTCGGACGGAAACGGCGCCATTTCACGGAACGAGGGCCGTGCAAGCGTACGTCCGTATGCGACTCTGACCGAGGAATTTTCGGTCGCATCGACAACGAAATTCACAGACGGAAGTAAATCTTGCGTGTCGATGATACCTTTTTCATATGTGGAATCCGCGCTGACAGTATTCATCGAGGTCGCCTCATACCGAAGGCCGGTAATCAGCCTGATACGCTCGCCGAAATAATTGTCGACCATTCCGTAGACCGCCGAAACATCTTGATCACCGTCATAATTAGACCGGAGTTCAGATGATTCAAGAATATGCGTACCGAATTTGTATGTCGAGGTGCTGTCGATAAGCCCAAGGTTATCATCACCGAAAACCAAATCGGGAAACACAGTGTCTTCATCGCCGACATAATTTGACTTGGTCAGTTTATACTGGAACCGCCGCTCATGAAATTCACGCGACTTCGCAGAAACCATACCGCCGAATTTAAACGCGCTGACTTTTTTCGTCACGTCGCCGGTTTCCTTAATGGGTATCATAAAATCAGCGGCGAATTCGGCATTATCTTCGCTCATCTCGCGGAAATAACGGTTCGGCGCTTTGTATTGGTTCACGTCGAGAGAAAACACTCGTACATCTTCACCCTGATATTCCCTGTCTCTGTAGTGATAATTAAAATAGCGCATGTCTGGCTCTTCCTGATCAGCCCGTGATAAAGTCGAGCGCCATTCAATTGTGGAGCCGCGGAAATTTTCGAATTCATGGGAGCCGTGAAGCTGAATCGAATTGAGAATCCGCTGATTGTAATGAAGCACGGCTGCATTGTAGTGACGGCCATTCTCAATATCGATATCCGCCTCGGGGAACGAACCGGTCAATAACCGGGCGACATCTTCCCCGGTTCTGTTATATGTATAATTCACACCTATTTCATGAACATCCGAAATCCGGTATGCGGTATTCAGAAGTCCGCCGAATACCACATCGTTGCCACTTTTTGTGTCGCTCATGGTTAATTCGTCGTCGAGTTCTGTTTTTTCCGCCACATTACCGGTCAGTTTCCAGCGGTTGTATTCGCCGTTATCATAGAACGAATAGCTGTTGTTGTACGTCAGGCTTGCTATAAATCCGAAAGGACGGTTGGCCAGACTGTACTGGTTGCCGACAGTCAGCGAGTAGCTTTGGTTCATAAGCGAGTTACCGGTTTTCGGAAACATCACGTTATTAAAAGACTTTGTATATCGGTCAAGCGTCATTGCATTTTCATAATCCGTCATCGCGACCGCATCGTTGGGGATAAAAAGATTGTCCTTATCCAGCACATCCGGAATTTCACGGGTACCGTCGTCCTCCCCCATCCAGTTTGAACCACCGTCATAGGTAAGATAATCATCCTGAAAACTTGCCTGCCCATTGTAAGATGTCGATGCTGAGAAATTCACTGTAAGCTGGTCAGGGAATGATTTTGTCTTGATATCGACCGTACCGCCGGTAAAACTTCCGGGCTTGTCGGGCGTAAAAGTCTTTTGGGTAACAATATTATCGAGAAGATCAGTCGGAAAAATATCCATCTGTACCGTACGTTTATACTGACTTGTGCTTGGTAGTTCCGCGCCGTTGAGCTGAACGTTCATATAACGGTCGCCAAGACCGCGAACGAACACTTCCTTGCCTCCAACTACCGATGCTCCCGCGACCTGTGACATTGCCGCAGCGGCATCGCCACTCCCGGAGCTCGACATTTCTTCGGCGCTCACCGCATCGCTCATAGCATCCTCCTCCCGGCGTTCCTGAATAAGCGCTTCTTCGGTATTTTGAATGATCCTGGCTTTCACAGTCACCTCATCAACCTCCACAGCCTCGGAGGTGATTTCGATGTTGAGCGTAACCGTTTGGCCGGCCGCTACAACCACATCTGCTTCTCGATATTCAGAATAACCGACCATAAATACAATGACCGTATATGTCGCAGGAGGAACATTCGCAACCATGAAATTACCCTCAAGATCGCATATCGCGCCAAGACTGGTGCCGTCAAGCTTAACAACAGCGCCGACCATTTCCTCGCCGGTGGACGAGTCGGTCACCTTACCGGTTATCGCCCCGGTCTCTGTCTGTGCCGTAATATTTTTGGCCCAAAATGAACATATAAGGGCAACAAAAACAATCGCTAAAAGACTACGGTAAATACTTTGACAATTCATACAATTTTTACCTTTCGTGCTATACAATTAAACGTTGTAATATTAGGGTGATGTGAGCCAAGTATTTTTTCTGTGTTAAAACTAAGAACATACTGTTAGCACACTATTCAGAATTAAATAGATTGCCGTTAATATTAACTTAACAATTGATTAAAAGAGGTTTCCTGACTGCAGAATCAGACGTAAAAAAATCCCGTTCAAACGGGATTTTTTACCAGTTATTTTATATTCATAATAAACTTCTACTTAATACTCTGTTGTTTCATACGCATTTCGAATTCTTTTTCGATTTCGATATCATCGAGCGTCTGTTTGATTACTTCGATGTAATGCTCGGCATATGCTCTCGTTTCAATGTTAGAGGATGCCAATTGATACTGCTTCATGGCTTCATCATACTGTTGATTCATTCGGTAATAATCCGCAATAACAAGCCGTGCCCGGGCATTATCTTTGTCCTCTGCAATAATCGATTCGGCTATTTTTTTTGCGTTTTCGAGATCGCCCGATTCACGGTAAGCATAAAGAAGTTTTTCGTGAATTTCCATACGCTGCGGTTGCAGTTCCACTGCCTTATTGAGCAATTCGATCGCTTCTTTATAATTTGTGAGCTTGATCTGAAGCACAGCTTTGCCGTAATAGGAATTGTAATTATTCGGTACCGCCTCAATGCCTTTGTCATATGCTGCAAGCGCCCGCTCAACCTGACCGTCGCGCTCATATGCGACCGGAAGCATTTTTAGCGCGTTTTCGTGTGTCGGTTCCTTTTCAAGAACGCTGATATAAATCTCAGCCGCTTCCTTGTTTTTCCCAAGCCTGCTGAACGCGAGACCATTCGCAAAAAGCGCGTTTACATTTCTTTCATCGGTCGCATAGGATTTCGCGAATAAACCTGCAGCTTCGTCGAATTTGCCTGAATTGAAAAGTGCAAGGCCCTCACGGTATATTTTCCCCGACTCCTCATTGACCACGATCTCCTGCGCAGCGACCGATACGCAAAGCGATACTGTCAATAGCGCAAAAACCAGATATCCTGTAAAATATTTTCTGTTCATATCAACCTTCCAGTTCAAAATTGAATCTCATCTGGACCCAGCATTTGACCGGCATATCGTTTTGTTTTGCCGGTGTGAATTTCGTTGCAAGCGCCGCATTAATCGCCGCTTCGTGCAACAGTTCCGGGCCTTTCAGAACTTCCGCCGCCTCAATGGAACCGTCTGTCCCTACAAGGGCACGGACAAAGACTGTTCCTTGGACACGAGCCTCTTGAGCCGCTCTTGGATACTCTGGCGCTACCTCGGATATCCTCTGCGGCTGCTCTTCCACTGCGAAGAACTCGAATATCTCCTCAACCGGTTCTTCATCTACAATCACTTCTTCCTCCATGATGACCGGTTTAACTTCCGCTGGCTCGGCCGTATTTACATCGAGTGACGTATCCTGGATGGTGACATCGTCGAGCATAACATCGTCCGACACCTCAAGCGGCATCGCAAATCTCGGCGCCGGAGCGGTGACCCGTTGACGGGTCTCAGGAATGTCCTCAAGCTCTATTATAACCGGCGGCTTGTTCACTTTTTTAATAAACTCTTCATTTTTATTGAGCGGAGTATTTAGGCCGATCGAGATAAAGAGTGCGGTAACAATCATACTCCCTATCAGTATTTTCGGCGATTGTTTATGGAGATCCGCTCTTGGATCTTTAAATCCGATAATCGATAGTTTTGTCGTCATTGTTCCTGCTTCGCTATGAATGATACTCGGTTAGCGCTCCCTCGCTTAAGCTCTTCGATTACGTCCGAAATAACCCGGTAGGGTGTGGTGCGGTCAGCTTTAACCTGCACGATGATATTGGGATTTTCCTGGAGTTTATCGTTGACTACATTTGCGACATCCTCAATGCTCACATTGAATTCATCGACCATCATCCGGCCGTCGGCGCCAACCCAGATACTCACCATATTACGTCTGCTTTTGATTGAGTCAAGCTGACTTGCAAACGGCAGATCGACAGAAAATCCCCGGTACACAACAAACACGGTGGTGACCATAAAGAAGATAATCAGTAGAAACGAAATATCCGCCATCGGTCCTGTCGGAATGTCATTACCGATTTTTGAACGTTTTTTAAATTTTATTTCCGGCATAATTGTTCTCTTGTTTAAAAATCAGGTTCTGCAATTGAGATTTTTTTGTTTCCGGCTTCGTAAATGTTATCAATAACCTGGACAAAGACCTCGTACATAGCGTTAGGGTCCGTTTTGATCGATACGATGAGCTGCGGATTGTTCAGCGTCATTTCCCTGATTCGCGCCTGCATGGCGTCTATTGATACAAGCTCCATATCATGCATTATCGCTCCGCTCGAATTGATCCAGACCTTTGTTATGTTTCGGCTCGGAACCCGGGTCGACGCACCCGCCTGGGGAAGTGTGAGGCCTAATCCCTTATCCTGGCCGAACGACGTCGTAACAAGGAAAAACACGATTAACAAAAACGCGATATCTGCCATGGTCGAAGTCGGAATCGCAGCATGTACCCGTGCTCTTTTCGTCATTTCCTATCCTTTTCAGCTATCGGTTCAGTTTGTCGTATCGTACCCGAGTTCGACAAGCGTATCGATGAATTTGGAACCGTTTTCTTCCATTGAAACAATGATTCTGTCAATGAGATATACACAAAGATTATATGCAAACTGGATCGGAATCGCGACCAAAAGACCACCAGCAGTTGTGATAAGCGCCATCGAAATACCGCTCGCTACCGCCGAAGGCACAACGTCGCCCATCTCAGCAATGGTTTTAAACGACAGGATCATACCTGCTACAGTTCCAAAAAAACCGATCATCGGAGCGATATTGGCAATCGTCGCAAGCCAAGTGAGCCCGTTTTCAAGAAATGCCATCTCGACAGAGCCCGCGGCGTTTATCGCTTTTTCCACATGATCGATTCCCCTGTTGACACGTGTAAGACCGGCATGAACGATCGTGGCCACCGGGCCGGGTGTTTTTTCACAAATCTCCGAAGCCTTTTTGATTCCATTGTCCTTGTCCTGCAGCGCGGCATAGACTTTCCGATAGAGCCGTTTCGTATTGAACATTGCAATGAGAATAACGATAAGACGCCAGATCGTAATTGTCATACCAATTGCGAAAAGAGCAACCAGTGTCCACATGATAAGCGGACCGCCATTGTTGATGTACGTAAGAAACGTTTCTTGGGTCATTACTATCCTCCGTTAATGTATTGTTATTGGTTATTTCCGTTCGAAAAAAATTCTTTCGCCAGTTTTTCCTCTTCGGTCTCGGGTTTTTCGATTTGCCAAATAAACCGCTGAGCACTTGCCCGCCACCGTTCATCTTTCATCGCCAGACGGAATTCCTCGAGTGCTTTATCGTTCTGTCCCAGCGCACGGTAATTCTCGCCCATAAGGATATGGAATCTGCCATCCTCCGGCGCAAGCTCGATGCCCCGCTGAATAAACATTATTTTTTCATCATTGAGTTCCTGCACATCGAATATCTCGCATAACTCTCCGAGTATATTAACGTTGGCGCGGTCAAGTTCGTGATGACGTTTCAGCGCCCAAATCAGGTTCTCCCTGTCAGAGAGCGCCCGGTAAAGTTCCTCGACAATGGTCAAAACCGGAATGGATGTCGAATCAATTTCCGCGATTTTACGGTAGAATTTTATCGCAAGTTTCTGATCATTCATGAGCATTCCCGTTTTACCTGCAAGCTCAAGAGCCGTGAGGTCGTTTTCTTTTTTACCGAGCGCCATGACAGCATACATGTGAGCAGTTTCGATTTCCTCACGCTCGAATGCATATTTTGCAATCCGTATCAGATTTTCATACGTATCTTCACCCGACTCGATCAACTTTTTCATTGCCTCATATGCACCGTTTTCATCACCAACGAATTCTCTGATATTTGCAATTGAGGCGAGAAGCTTCGTGTTTTCTGGCTTCAACGTATACATCTTATTGTACATCTCAAGTGTCGCCGTATAATTACCGGTTTCGTAGTAAAGCCTGGAAAGGTTTGCAGCTGCGTTATAATAATCAGGATTAAGTTCGAGCACTTTTTCGTACGCGTCAATCGCCTGTTCTTTTTCATCCATTTTTTTCAGAAGGTCGGCATACGCGTAGTATACCTGATACAAGCTGTCATAAATCGCAATCGACTTTTCAAACTGGCGGCACGCTTCGGCATCGTTTCCCGCTTGTACCTGCTGAATCCCAAAACTATAATGCTTTTTGGCCTCGTTAACATCGCCGGCGCCAAATGCATTCGACACCGTCATGATAACGGCACATATAACGGATGCAAACATTGCAACTCTTGTGCTTATAACTTTTTTTATCATTATCTTATGTCCTTATGTTTGCTTAAGAAAACTTCGCATCGGCTTCCAATCGATTTGTTCAAAATTTGTATAGTAAAATATTGACGATTTGTTAGAATTGTATTACGATTCAATATGAATTCGGTTAATTCGAGCAAAGCGTTTCCAAAATCGGATTATCAACAGGTTCCAATCGTTCTTTTGTCTGAAATTTTTCCATCGCCATATAATCGGGCGCTTTTCTGCCGTTAAAAAATCCGCATGCGATCTGGTATTTCATATCGCTGAGCCAAATGTGAAATCTGTTCGATTTTAGATTTTTTATCGACAACCATTTAAAGGGATTTTTCGATAAATCCAGTAAAGGTCCTATGAGATCAGCCGGGTCACGAAAACATTCCCACTCACACAAACGGCAGTCCCACGGTTTCTTTTTTAGACTTCGCATATTTATGTCCCAGATTTTCCCCAAATTCTCCCCGCCTCTGAATCCGCAGGGATATGTATCGCCGTTTTTCGCATCAATGAAAAAAAAGTCGACACCGCCAGGACAGGCATATCCGTTCAGCTCAAACGATTCATGGTACGCGTGAAGGGTTTCGAGCGTTGAAAGCGGTGTGAATATTCTGATAGAGCTTCGATACAACGGTATGATTTCGGACATGGCACGAAACATCAGCGATTTCTCCATGGATGAAAAACGGACCGATTCGTCGGGACTCGACGCGCCGTATACCGACTCAAGATTGCTGTCAGCAGAATCGACACTCATCGGATAACAGGCATTAACTGTTGTAAATCCAAGATCAATAGCAAACCGTAAATAATCCTGATATGCGCGGCTGAATTTCATATAGAACTCATCGAGCGAAGACGGTACCTTTTCGTCGGAAGGGGAAATCCAGCTCGACCCGATATTGCGGTTAATACCGAGATTAGCAGACGGATAAATGCCGTATTCATGGAAAATCGGGATTGCCTTTTCGATACCGTCAACCACTCCCGGTAAACCGCGCATATTCTCGTGGACCTCAGGGACTGCGGAATCGAGACTGATCCAGAACGTATAGAGATCGGTTTCGGCGAGCGAATGAGCAAGACGACGAATCTTCGGTTCCCATTCGGGATTGTCCGAACCCATGAACATAAAACCGTTAGTTCCTGTTCTGATGCACGGGATCCCGCATGAACTCGCGTAGCGGATAAGTTCGATAATTTCATCACTGTACAGGAACGGCTCTCCGCCGGTAAAAGACAGCGCCTCAATACCTTTTTTCGCCGCAGCGTCAATAATATGTTTCATTGTCTCAATATCGATTTTTTTACGGGGAAACCTCGTTGTAACCCTCAGATCGCACTGCGGACATGTCGCATTGCACGCATTTGAATACTGAACAACAAGTTGCCCGGGCATCTCTCTTTTGAGAATTGACCCGGCGATTCGAACATAATGAACTACCCCGGACTGAAGTCCGGGGTATCAAATCGTGCTTAAATCAAGC
>CAZCDQ010000089.1:0-15211 GCA_964497605.1 uncultured bacterium | reverse complement strand
TTACTGCAGGCATCCTTTTGTCAAATTCCTCTCGTCTATCAGCCCAGACTCCGGTTACATGATACGTTCGTTTGTGAACGTCGATCCCTACAAAAAGTGTTTGAATTTCTTTCTTTTACCTTACCACTTTATAACATAGTTACTCCTTGAAAGGAGAGAGTGTAATGTTAGTATTACAGATCCCCTCGCCCGCTCTTGCGGGAGGAGGTAAGGGGGGCGCACAAGGCTGTTGCTGGCTTAACTGGATAACCGGATAATAATATTTACCCATTATTTCTATCAAAAGCGTTCGAGCGTTTTCAGCGGTGGAGTCATTTGATATATTTGCTGATAATATCATGCTTTCTACCGGCTTCGAATGTAAATAAAAATCAGATAGTCGATGCCAGAATAGATTCAGATAGTAGGTGTATATTATACAAGATCATATCATTATCAGCCGTTTTGCATTGCCGCCGAAAATATTTCTGCGGTCGTCTTGGCCAATATCCGCAAGCGCAACCCGTCCGATTGCCGGGCGGGGATCGATGAACGGATTGTCGGTGCCGAATATCACTCGGTCTGACCCTACCTCGCGCACGAAAAATTCGATCTGACGGGCCGGGCACATGGACATCGTAAGATCGAGATATACATTCGGCGATTCAGAGGCGATCTCCACCGCACGCCGTCCGCCGTACGGTCCGCCGGAATGACCCATAAGCCAGTTGATGCGGGTATACTCTTTCACCACATCGGCAAAAAGATCGAGATTGCCGTAGGGATCGTCGTCCAGCCAGGTGTGGACAATCACAAACAGATTGCGTTCGGAGGCGAACTCGTACACCGGTTTCATACGGTGGTCGTCCATACGGCATTTTGCCAGTATAGGATGGATTTTCACCGCGACAACATCGACCTCGGCCTCAAAACACCGGTGAAGCTCGTCCCGCGACAGCTCCGGGTAATTACCGTTCACAATACATGCGCCGTAAAGTTTGCCTCGATGGGAGTGCACTGCCTCGAGCATCATATCGTTGCCCATTACCATGTCGCCGGTAAATCCCGGCGTGGGAGAGACGACCGTTTTATCGATCCCGCATGAGTCCATCATCCGTATCATGTCCTCGGAGCTACATTTCGGGACATGGAACGCCCCGCTCGGCCCAAGATGTGCATGGGCGTCGATGATTTCGATATCGTCGATAGGCAGCCCCTTATGGACACGGTCGAAATAGTCGCTCATGAATACGCCCTCCCGAGGAGCCGCCGAAGATTTTTCCCGGCGATGTTTTCCTTGTCAGTCTGTGAAATGTCCGCATATGTCAGCATCGACACCGCGGCTGCGCCGGTGTACCGTGGCATATTCGTTCCAAAGAGCAGACGCTCTGAGCCGAACCGTGCGGCCACATCCTCGATCACACCGGCGCCGAAATGACGGGACAGTTCGAGATAAAAATTCCCGTGCGTCTCGAACAGCGGATAGGTGAACCGGTTGTGACGGTAGTTCACGTCCGCAACGATAACCGGTAAATCCGGATAACGGCTCAGGATACCCGCAACCCTATCCCAGCCAGCAGGTTCGATATCGAGAATGAGCGGCACGTGCGCCTCCGCAAGCGCGCCGAGGAGCATGCCGGCATTCCAGTCCTCCAGCGAAAAACTCTGTATGTCTTTCGAGGGATACATGCGGACCGCATTAACACCGTTTACCTCCATATCCTGCAGAAGCGTGTCGGATTCCGGCATCTCGCCGGTATGATGGGGCATGACAACCCAGACAGGGTGAAGGCGTTCGTTTCCGACTATTTCGTCGAGAAGTATATGGTTGCCGGTGACCGGATCGCTTTCGCGGGCGGCGGTATGGTAGACAAGCGCTTCCTCGACACCAGCGGTATCCATTTCATGGATTAGTCCCGCCGGATAAGATATGTCGTGCAGCAGCGGATACGCGACACGGCCTATACTGCAGTTGCAGTCGAAATAGGTAAGTTTTGGCATGAATCGAATTTCCAAAAATTAAAAATAATCCGGTTATCAAGTTAAGTTAGAAACTGCTATTTTCCCCACCCTCACCCTCTCTGCTCCCTCTCCCGCCAGCGGGCGAGGAAGAGCCGTGATACTGAGATCAATTTAATGTTCAGCAATTTGCCCACAACGCACCCTCTCCTCGTGAGGAGAGGGAATCAAAGGGTGAGGTTACAAATTTATTATATTCTTGTCAATCATGTAAATCCTGCCTATTAACTCATTATCAGAGTACGCCGTACTCTTCCCACATGTCGCTGAGCAATGCGCCAGCTTTGAGTTTCCCGCGGATCTCGGTTTCGACTTTGACCCGTTTTGCCGCCTCGTAGATAACCTCCATCTCGATATCGCGGGGAATGAATACGATGCCGTCCAGGTCGGCGAACACAATTTGTCCCGATACCACGCGCCGTCCTCCGCACACAACCGGACAGTCGTAATCGACCATCGCCGCGCGATTTCTGGTGTCGATCGGGGAGGTTCCACGGGCAAAAACCGGAAACTGCTGCCGGATAATCTTGCGAGCGTCGCGGGTATAGCCGTCCACAATGCAGCCGCGGCCGCCGTGGGAACGCATGGAGGTCGCCGAAAGCTCGCCCATGATCCCCGTTTCGAGAGGTTTGTCGGAACTGCATACGGCGACCTCGCCGGGTTTCAGACTGTCGAGCAGTTCAATAGCGGTTTTATAGGGATTGTCTATCCCAATTTTCAACGGTGCATTCAGCGCTGTTCGTATCCGTCCTGCGCATACCGCCTGACCATATAACGGTTTGATACCTGAAAACGGGCTGACCGCGCATTCGGAATATTCCATTTCGTCGAGAATGTCCGAAAGCGCATCGGCATAGAAATGCTTTTCCATAAACTCAAACATCTCTATTTCGCTGTCGAATTTCATATCCGTTCCTTTCCGTCGTTATAATATATACTTTATTTAATTACGTATCGATATTAGCGAATCTTGACTATGCCCTCTCCGGCCGAAAGCGTCAGCTCGATCATACCGCGGTCGGCATCGTAGGCGAACCTGTCCGCGCGGCTGCCGTTCACAATTACCTCAGACGGTTTCGAGATTGCATGAAGCCGCACCGTACTTTCTTCCGCGAGGCAGTAGCTGAGCACGTTATCGGACCGCTCGAATGTCATCGGCTTAGAGGATGATATTAGTACTGTTCCGTTTTCCGCGAGCGTTGTGCACATCGCCGCAAACACATTCGTTTCCCGCCATGTCAACGCGAGTGCGTCGGTTTCATACTGCCCTGCGGAATAGACCGCGCCGAGTCTTGTGGAAAACGCAAACAGGATACCGCCGGTCTCACCGGTCATACAGCCGTCGCCCTCAGTCACTGCCGCATCTTTCTGTGTCGAAAGCAGATTTGCGATCACCAGCGGACGGCGGTTCGTCCGTGCGGTCACTGTCAGCATGCCCTCGCGCTCGAGGGGACGTTCGTTCCTGAGTGTGTTCAGGTAATGGGGAGTCTCGACCGACTTCACAGCCGTGTTTTCTGGATAGAGATGCGCGATATGCAGGGAGCTGCCGCCCTTTGTGATTGTCGAGACGGTGCCGCCGGCGTTTATGTCTTTCAACAGTCCGGCCTGATAGAGGAGTGTAATGTCGGCATCGGGGCCGGCGGGGACGACCGTATCGAGCATGAGCAGCGTCCGCGGTTTCAAATAGAGCACGTTCCGTTTGAGCGATTTTACCTTGCCCCAGTACAGCCGTCCGATATCGCCGGAGGAAAATGAGGCATGACCGCCCTCGAGAAAATGAACGATTTCGGCATTATCGCCGAAACCCTCTGCAAAGACAAGCGGATCGCCGACACGCTGGCTCTGGTGATTGCCGTTGATGAGGACGGTCGAATGGGCTGCCGGCTGAGTATACCATGACTGATAGATGGGATCGTCGTAATAGGTGCTGCCGTGACGTTCCCCGATGAAAAGGCTCCCGCGGTCGGACAGCCAGAATGTCCCCTGATCGAGATGCTGATGGTTATAAAATGCTCCTGTCCGCATGACAAACACGAAATCGTCCGGTTCCCACCCGCTTTTGAACACTGTCGTGCCGACATCACGAAAAACCCGCACCGGATTCTCGTCGAACGGATTGTCACGGGGCACATCGTTTGTTTCATACAGCACATCCATGAACGTTTCGCCGGATTTCTGATGGTTATAGAACCAACCGAGGAGCGGATCGCGGTATTTGGGGATAAGCCACGCCCAGTTTGTCAATGCGCCGAGACCGCCGCTCGAATCGCCGAAATAGTAGGCCTGTTTGTTTTTAACAATACCCGCCCAGATAAGCTCCCTATAGGAGCCGTTGATTTTAACGGACATGTCGATATTTAATACCATTTCCGCCGCAGGTAGGCTTTCCGAGAGGGAAAGCATGGTGAAATTGTAATAGCCGTAACCCTCGCCGTAGGAGCCGTCGCTGCCGAACGCCTTGGAGACCATATCGTATGTTTTGAACATAACGCCGGTAAACTGCGGTTCCGGCGTCGAAACATCGTCGCCGTCACCGTACATCGCCGCCTGGCACATAATCGAACCCCCGGTGATGTGTGCAACCCAGTTTGAGGTATTGTTGGTGACCAGATTGTCATCCACATATCCTTCATGACATGCCCGAACAATTCTGTCCATAAGCGCATTTCTGACCTGCGCTCGTTCGCGTTCTGTTAAAAGACCGTACAATAGGTCGTAGCCGATTGAACAGTCGATCCCGAGTTCGCCGATGGGATAATAGATATGGTATCCGCGGTCTTTCCACCACGGGTGAACCCATTGGGGATAGGCGCTGAGTTTGAGCAGCAGCGCTTTACCGTACTGGCCGGCCTCGGTGTCGTCGAGAAGCGAGTACGCAAGCGTATTGTAGCGGATACCGCTCCGCCACGCATTGATTCGTCCGAACCAGGGCGTAATGTTCGATCCCCATGTCGCGCTGATATCGCCGCCCCAGAACTGATCGACATCAAATTCCATTTCCTCGACCGGATTCTGGTCGCGTTGACGTTTCGCCGTATTCGCGATGCGTTCAGCGACAGATGCGAACCGGTCGCTTTTCAGCCGTTCCGCAACCTGCAATGCGCCCGCAGTATCGAACATGAGCCGCGGGTGGTTTCCGCCGAGGTCTTCCGGCGTGATATAGAACGTCAATCCGGTATCGGAGATCATATCGTCGCCGTCATACGCTTCCAATGTCATTAAATAGAGACCGGCGGGATAATCGAGCGGTAGTTCGAGTGACCATGACTCGCCCTGTTTTCTCATGTTCTCTGTGGCAAATACACTGTCCTGTGCAGTGTAAGGTGCAATCTTGTATGCGATACGACGGGCATCGGCGTGAAGATTGCCCCGCACGATCAGTTTGTCCCCGCGGCGAAAATGGTCGGCGGCTATGTAGGGTTTCCATTCGGACAGCTTGTACACCGGCGGTTCTGCAAATCGGAACGGCATTGTCCGTGCGCCGTTGAATTCGACATCGTCAAGCCCGAAATAGATCGGCATATCGGGATCGGCGTCGGCGATTTTTGCAAGCGCCGCAATCGCGTTGACTTTGATACGGTCCCTGCCCGCGAAATGTTGATTCTGGCGGAGAATGTCCGCGAATGTTACCGTAAGCCATTGCCACCCGTTCGTTGTGGGATCGGGCACAATAAAATCGACGGTACCGTCCCTGCCCGCCGCGAGCCGGATTTTAAAATACTCGGCATGCAAGTGAGTTTTGATATAATACCTGAGTGTGATGACCGAGCCGGGAATCATGTACATGTCGAGCAGTTTCTGGGCACCGGTGTAATTGTCGACATTCGTGTAGGGTGTCACGGTCTGTTCGATGGAGATGTTCGGGTCGTCGGAGACAATGGTGTTGACCCGGAAATTGGGGTCGTACGCGGTGTCCTGCCAGAGAGGATATGACGCCCACGCCGACAGTTCGCCGGTTTCGAAATCCTGCGAATAGACGAACGGCTCGAGTGCGGTATCGCATTCTGCGGGAGGTGACAGCCTGTAAACAATGATGGTAAAAAATGCCAAAAGAATGAGATTTTTCATAAGGGCTGCTCCCGAACGTTATCGGATAGAATGGATAAGCATTGTGAATGTATTGAATGAATACTCATAATAATTTATTGCGGGTGAAAAGCCAAATGTTTTCAATGCTGAGAACACGGAGAAAGCACGGCAAAAAAAGCACAAAGTTTAAACAGGCTTAAATACGCAAAAAGAAGAAGTTAAGGCAATCCCCTGTATTAGCCCGAAAAAGAGAAAGGGGATTTGTTAACAATATAAATGTTACGTATGTAACATCGTAATATATATTCGATCCAATTGCAAAAGTCACAATTTAAACAGATTTCTAAATATATCTCCCTTAACAACTGGAATGTCCGAAGGACATGGGGATCATATGATACCAAAGATACCCCCTTATCGAAAGGGGCACTTAAAGGCTCCCATTCGAGCAATATCCCGACTTTTGCAATCGGCTCTATTCATAATATATTTTTTTCAAAATCCCTTTCTCCTCCTACGCTCCCGCGGTTACCGTATCATGCGTATGGCAAAATCGTCTGGCAGCATCACACCCTCCCTAAACGCAAAAACAGCTTGACTTTTGACCGGGAATTATTGATTGTATTATAGTGGTGAATGTACTGATTCAATCAATTACACAAGTCTGAAAGGAGCGCGAAATACATGGATTATACGTACCATGATCTGAAGAAAATGAAAGTTGCCGATCTTCGTGAGATCGCCGCGGGAATCGACCATGAGGCGGTACAGGGCAGCACGCAGATGAACAAGGAGCATGTGCTTGAGGCAATCTGCACGGCGCTTGATATCGATATGTTCGAGCACCATGTCTCGCATGATTCCCATAAAACCGAGATCAAAGCGCAAATCAAAGCGCTCAAAGCTCAACGCGACGAGGCTATTGAGAAGAAAGACAAAGCCGAGGCGAATAATATCAGACGCAAAATCCATCGGCTCAAACGGAAACTTCATAAATCCGCTGTGTGAGGCTGTTTTCATGCAATAAAAAAAAGGACAGAATTCGTTCTGTCCTTTTTTTACTGACCATCGATAATGTGTCCTACGGATTTGCAAATTCCTTATTGGCATTGTCAAGGATGAGTATCCAGTCGTTACCCTCGGAATGATCGCCGGGCGGATCGAACGTTACGGTACTTGTTCCCGGGTCAAGCGTGCCGATGGTTGCCGTCTCGCCGGATCGAGGATCGAACCAGTACGCGTTCACCGCGCTTCCCGAAAGAGCGCCGATATTCACGTCGACCGTTCTCCCGGTCGGGATATACACGAACGCATAACTGCCGTCGTACGCACGCGCGGCGCGGATATGTTCGCCGCCAGTACCGGGGTCGGAGGCGATAAGCGACTGATCGGGAATACGATCGAGCATGGGACGGGATTCCATGAGCGCCCGGACGTGACGCATCTGGAACGAGCCGGGCAGATCGATCGCGGTTTTCCATGGCGTCCGTGCGATACTGACCGGGGGATAGGCATCCTGAAAGAACTGCCAGATATCGTGACATCCGTACGTGACACCGTGCCCGCCGGCAAAAAGCGACCAGTAGACCGCCTTGCGGACATCGTAAGCTTCGAACCAGTTGTCATTGTCTCTGCCCCAGTTTACCGGATGATCCTCGTAACACGGCTCGCTGTCCATGCAGGGTTTTGCCGGTGTGAGCAGGTAATCGTGCGTGATTGTCGTGTAATTGTCGATGTTCTTTCTGCTGTGGCCTGACTGTGTCATGTTAAAATCAAGCCATTCATCATTGTGGAACCATGTGGACGTTGTTGTTCCGCCCATCGTATGATAGGTCATGAGGTGATTCGTGTCGGCCGACCGGATTCCCTCCGCCATGGCGCGGAATACCGGACGGTAGTCCACACTTTCGTCCACTGGCGCCCGATCGCCTCCCAAAATCCATATGATATTGGGGCAATCCGCATAGCGCTTTCCAAGCCATTCGCCGTACGCACGAGCATTTTCGTGATTGAAAACGACCGGTCCTATTCCCCATTTTTTAACAACCTTGTCCCCCCAGGTCGGAAGCAGGCCGAAATACAGCCCCAATTCCTCCGCTTTGGCGACAACCCAGTCGACATGATCCCAGTAGTCGTACTCATCCGCATCGCCGGGATCGGAACCGGCAGTAACCGCAGGCCGAGCTGGATCGTTATCGATAAGTGGCAGATCGCCGTACCGGTTTGGCGTATTCAAGCCGTCGAATTCCGCAAGGGCAACCGCCTGAATGACAGTGAATTTTTTGCGGGCGCGGTTTTCGAGATAGTATTCTGTTTCCTCCCGGTCGAGGCGGTGAAAGAGTTCCCACGCCGTGTCGCCGAGATAGAAAAAAGGATCGCCGTCATCGTTTGCCAGAAAATGTCCGCTACCGGTGTGGCCGTTTTGGTAAAACACATGAAGTTCGGAAAATTCCGCGGCGGAGAGAACAGCAGGAAAGAAAAGCAAGAACAACAAATGTAATAGGAGTATTTTCATTGGGCGATCAGATAATGAGCTTTAATTCGAGATGATTAAGCTTGGTCGTATCAAGTATAATCGGTTTGATTTTCTTTTTGTATTTATTGGTGGTTATAATCAGTTTCGGACGTTTAAGATTCTTCTCGTTCAATCCCGCCACGACGCCATAGCAGCCGACCAGCGCCGGATCGACAATATTATTGATGCGGACCAAAGATCCGACCGGATATATAGGTACTATCTCGGTCAGCGCCTCGAGAATACTCTTGTTGTATATAGTGCCCGCGGACTGAAGGATACCTTTGATGACCTCAGCGGGTCCCAGTATACCGTCATCACCCGGTGTCAGAAGCCGCCTGTCGTAAGCGTCGGCGACACAGCAGATTTCCGCATATCGGTAAATCCTCCCTTTTTTTGAGGAGTTGGCTTTTACCGGCGGCTGATTATCGCCTTTCAGGCCGATCGGAAATCCGTTTCCGTCCTGCTGTTCATGATGCTGGTATACCGTCTGAAGGGTCATGGGAGAAATGCTCGTGTCGTTTTTCAAGAGAAGGTATCCGAATGTCGGATGCTCTTTGTAGTAATCGATTTCCGTTTGGTTCGCGTCATCTTTTTCAAGCTTTTCAATAATCACTTTGCCGATATCATGGAGAAATGCACCGAGAGCGAGATCAGCCAGTTCGCTTTTAATAAATCTGAATTTCTTTCCGAGCAAGATCGAAAGCACCGTAACATTTACCGCATGATCGAGGAACTGCGTGTCTTTCGATTTCGGCATCATCGACGTCATAAATTTAGTATCTGTTAATAGTATCTCGTCGAGAATCTCCTTCACGATATTTTTCATCTCATACGATATCTCAATATCTTTCAGGTTGCCTTTCTCGAGGCTGTCTTTCGCCTTGGCATAGCCCATTTCACGAAGTTTCAGTGCCTCCTGGATTCGTTCCGTTTCGTTTTCAAGCTTCACTTTCGCTTCATAGCGAATTTCGTCGGAAATAACATCCTCAGGAATAATTTCTTCGGTGCCTTTTTCAACAATATATACATGGGTGTAGCCACTTTCAAGAAGCTTGGCCTTAATTTCGTTCGTGATACGGAAACCGGCGCCGAGCAGAAGACGGTTGTTGGACTGGACAATGGATTTACCGAGTATATCGCCGGCTTGTAAATCTTTTACTGCGCACATCCTCATAAAATGGAATCTCCGGAAATAAAAAAATAAATTTTTTTTACAACAATTAACAATCGGTTCTTCACCGATTATGTACGTCACATTTAAACAAAACCTAATATAGTCAATACGAGTAATATTACCAACCGTATTTTCGCAGCATTATGACTGTGATTATCAGAGTTGTTTTCTGAGCCGCGCGGGCGGGATTTGAAGCTCCTCGCGATATTTCGCGATGGCGCGGCGCGATATCTGTATCCCCTGTTTATTGAGAATGTCGGAAATCTTCTGATCCGACAGTGGTTTTTTCGAATCTTCCTCTGCGATAACGTCTTTCATTTTTTCTTTCACCGATTTTGCCGAAAAATCCTCCTGGCCGTTCGAGGAGGAAATCCGCTGTGTGAAAAAGTATTTCATTTCAAAAACGCCTTGGGGAGTTTGGATATATTTGCCGGTAGTCACACGCTGCACCGTGGAAATTGCGATGCCGATCTGCTCGGCAATATCCTGAAGCGTCATCGGTTTCAAATGAGATACACCATGATCGAGGAAATCTTTCTGACGTTCCACAATTGAGGTGGCCACTTTCATGATGGTCGATCGGCGCTGTTCGATGGAGTCGATAAACCATTTCGCGCTGTTCAGCTTGTCGACAAGATATTTCCGGGTTTCTTTTGGCGTATTCGCGTTTTTGTCAAGCAGCTTACGGTAGCTTGGATTGATATTAAGGTGCGGATTATACCGGTCGTTGTGCCTGAGCACATATTCGCCCTCCACTTTCTCAACGATGATATCGGGAATAACAATGTTTCTCCTGGTATCCTCGAATATCTCGCCCGGCCGCGGGGTCAGAGTGCCGATCGTCTCGATTGCCTCTTTCAGCGAATCCTCGGAGATTGAAAGCGCCCGCATGATATCCGGGAATTTCTTTTTGGTAAAAAGATCGTAATAGTCGTGAAGTACATCCCACGCTGTTGTGCCCTCTTTTCCCCGTTCGCGAAGCTGAAGAAGAAGCGTTTCACGAATATCGCGGGCGCAGATACCGGGCGGATCGAAATGCTGAATGACATCAATCAGCCGTTTTACCTCGTCCTTATCGACACCGAGTTCGGCGGCTATCTCCTCATCCGAAAGCTCGAGAAATCCGTCATCGTTAATACTCCCGATGATAAACTCACCGATAATTCGTTCAGACTCGCTGTTAACCGCCATGCCAAGCTGTTCGATCAGACTGTCATAGAGTGTGGCGTCGTATGTCTGGATCGATTCGCGTTCCTCATAATTAGGGTCGGTTTCCTGACGGACCCGGTATCTATTATCGAAACCGTCCTCGATGTATTTTGCCCAGTCAGCCTCGGTGAAATCATCGTTCGATCCGTTATCGGAGGAATCCGTATTCACCTGGCCGTTTTCATCGACCGTATCCTTGGATTTCGTTTCCTCCTGACTGGGCGTTTCTTCAAACTGAAGCATGGGATTCTGCTCAAGCTCCTCATTAATGCGCTGTTCGAGCTGCATAATGGTGAGCGGCAACAGTTTCAGCGACTGGATCATTCTGAAATCCAGTTTCTGAGCCAGTTTCATTTCCTGCACAAGCTTGAGCATGTACCGCGAATCCTTCGTTATACGTTAAAATCGTGCCAAACTATACACAATAAACATAAAATAAAACATTTATGCAATTTATATCATACATTTTTTCGAAATGTATCCACCGATACTCCCCATCAACCGCGTCATGCCGGACCATACACCCGCTCTTTTACCGCCTCCATCTCAATTTCAAGTTCAAGCCATTCCTCATCCAGCACATCTTTCCGGCGTTTCAGATTCTCGTATTCATTCAAGAGCGTGTTAAACTCCTCGCGGCTGTCAAAGGCTGAGGGATCCTCGAGCAATGTCTCGATTTCCGAAAGCCGTTCGGCGGCGGCAGTTGTTTCTTTTTCGATGTTCCCGATTCTGTTCCGTATTTTTTTGCTTTCCCGATAAAACCGGTTACGTAGTTCGCCCTCGCGGCGTTTTCGTTCCTTTGACGATTCCTGGGAATACTGTTCGGAGTCCACCGGTTTCGGCTTGGACGATACCGCCGCATAAGACTTTTCGACTGCCAATTCCGATTCTTTCTTCTCACGGTAATAGCTGAAATTGCCGTGATAGACATTTACTGCGCCATGCACAACCTCATATATTCTGTCGGCGACATTGTCGATGAGGTCTCGGTCGTGGGTGATAAGACAGAGGGTGCCGTCATATTCGTCGAGCGCTCCGGCAAGCACTTCGCGGGACGGAATATCGAGATGGTTGGTAGGTTCGTCCATAAGGATGAAATTAGCCGGATGAAGGAGCAGTTTCGCAAGGGCGAGACGTGCTTTCTCACCGCCGGACAATACCGATACCTTTTTATAGGCATCGTCCCCGAAAAACAAAAACGAACCGAGTACTGTACGCAGCCGTTCGTCCGGCTCGTCCGCTGCCGCGCGGCGCATTTCCTCGAGCACGGTGTTGTCGTTGTAAAGCTGCTCCGACTGATGCTGGGCATAATATGCCGGAATGACATTGTGACCGTAAAGACGGCTACCGGACCGGGGGTCGAGCACGCCCGCCATGAGTTTGAGCAGTGTCGATTTTCCCGCGCCGTTAGGGCCGGTGAACGCTATTTTTTCACCACGGAGAACAGTCAGGCACAGGTCCTCATAAACGGGATTTTTGTCGTAGGCGAACGACAGCCGGTCGAAGGTGAGCACTGCTTTCCCGCATCTTGGCGAAGGTTTCATATTAAATTTTACCGCGGAGGTTTGACGCGGACTTTCGACTTGCTCCATTTTCTCAAGCCGTTTGAGACGGCTTTGCACCTGCGAGGCTTTCGTGTTCTTGGCGCGGAACCGGTTAATGAAGCGTGTTTCGCTTTCGATGAACCGCTCCTGATTTTTGACCGTGGCATTGAGTGTTTCAAGCTCTTTTTCGCGGGCTTCCCGGAAATCGTTGTAGTTGCCGTGATAAAGTTTCGCCGAACTGTGTTCGAGCGCGACAATCTTGTTCACAGTCCGGTTCAAAAATGCGCGGTCGTGGCTTATAATAATGACCGCACCGGCATAGGATTTCAAATAATTCTCGAACCAAATGACCGCGTCGAGATCGAGATGGTTCGTCGGCTCGTCCAGAAACAGAAGGTCCGGCTCCACGAGCAGAAGTTTCGCCAGCCCGATGCGCATAATCCATCCGCCGCTGAACTCGTGCACGGGACGGTCGTAATCGCGCTCCTTGAATCCGAGCCCTGCGAGTATCTTTTTAGCATCGTGCTCGGCGCTGTATCCGCCCGCGCGCTCGTAATGCTCCTCGACAATCGCGAGCTCCTCCATGAGCGCCGTCTGTTCCGCGGGATCGTCAACCTCCGCGAGACTGTCGTGAATGCGCTGCCGTTTATGCTCGATATTCTCCGCGCCGGTGATGGATTCGACCACCTCTTCAACCAGACTTCGACCCTCTTCGAACGAAAGCGACTGCTCGAGATAGCCGATAGTCGAGCCTTTCCGGAGCGCGACCTCGCCTGAATCGTAGTCTGTCGAACCGGACAAAATATCCAGCAGCGTGGTCTTGCCGGTACCGTTCGCGCCGACGATACCCAGCCGGTCGCGGGCATAGAGTGTGAACGACAGCCCGGCAAACAATGTCCTTGGGCCGTAGGATTTCGAAATGTTCGAGACAATGAGCATGGTTTTTTCACGAATATAATAAGGATTTCGCCAACAACTGAAAAGGTGTCTTAAAATAACATGGAGAGCGCTGCCGTGTCAAGGGGGGCGAGAATTCAGCACCTATCCCCGAAAGTGTATCTCCTTCATTTTCACAGTAGAGGCCGCAAAGGAAAGCCGAACCGCAGATGTACGCTGATAATAAGATGGCGCAGATTATGAAAAGAAAATGGGCGATTCATCCGCTGAATTAACTCCACCATATCGGGATATCGTGACCCTCGAACACGGGATTCGGTTTGTAGTAATTGCCCGGTTCCCATGGGAAGCGTTTTTCGATATCGTCAATAAGTTCGACACCGAACCCGGGTTTGTCGGGGATAGTCATGATACCGTTCTCGATGGAATACGGCTCTTTGAAAATGTCCCATTTCAGCGGGTTGTAGGTCTGGTTGATCTCGCACATGTGGCCGCTTGGGACACCCGCGGCAAGGTGGGCGTTGGCGATGGTGGTCAGTCCGCCGACCCAGTTATGCGGGCAGTACTTCTGGCCGTAATAGTCGACCATCTGGCCGATATGCCAGCCCTCGCTGATACCGGAGAGGTTGCAGTCGGTCTGGATAATGTTCATTGCGCCGGACACCGCGAACGGCTGCACCTGAAAGCGGTTCCAGAAATTCTCGCCGCCGGACACCATCACTGATGGCATCGCGTCGTTGATGGCGAGATGCTCGTCGGTAGCGTTGGGCGCATTATGCGGGACCGGCTCCTCGTACCAGTAGAATTTCATGTCCTCGAGCGCCGGGCAGAGGATGTTCAGGATATCCTCGTACTCCCATGGGAACTTCTCAATGCAGAGGTTGTAACCGGGGCCGACTGCATCCCGCAGATGCTGCAGGATGGGGATGTATTTGTCGAGCGTCATCCCGCTGAACCGCCAGCTTGTGCCCTGACGGAATTTGAATGTGTCGAATCCCTGTTCCTTGTATTTCAGGGCCTCCTCAATAAGCTGGGATTCGCCGTCCTCATACCACGCGTGGCTGACACCGCCGCTGGCATAGAGCCTGATCGTGTTCGGGGGATTGGTCACATTCGAGAGGATTTTGTACACCGGCTGGCCTTTCGCTTTGCCTATAATATCCCAGAGTGCGTTGTTGAAGCCTGCCCAGGCGCCCTCGGCGACCGAGTTGTGGGACTGGCCGTCAGTGAGGAAATCGGCGTCGAACACATTTTTCCCGACAAGCCGAGGCTTGATGTATTTGTCGGTGTATTCTTTCAGATTTGCCGGATTGCGGTAGGGGCTTCCCTCGGCGATTCCGACCAACCCCTTATCGGTGTACACCCGGCACAGCGCCGCGTCGGATTTCCAGACATACAACCCGCCGCACCGCCAAAGATAGTCGCCGTCATGCACATACGACAGCGGAGTGACCGTGATGTCGGTTATGGTGATGTTCTCGCGTTCGATGCCCTGCAGGGGATAGGAGCGGAAATCTTTGACCTCGGATACGTTTTTGTCCGACAGCGACCTCCCGCAGCCGTGACTCAGTGCGCCTCCCGCAAGCGCCGCCAATCCGATGAAAGCCCGGCGCGATAGTGTTTTCATGTGACAGCCCCTCTTTTTCAAGGCAATTCCGTTGGTGTCAAATGTTTATTTTCTATAACATGCGTAACTTTCCCCGGTGAGGCAACGAAAATCTGTCCATAGCGATTTTCCCGCTCCGCGGAAAATGTGACCTGCATCGCATCGAAACCTTTTGACACGGTGTATAATTGCATTATACTATTGTATATCGTTATAGAATATAAAACAATACGCTT
>CAZCDQ010000088.1:0-15236 GCA_964497605.1 uncultured bacterium | reverse complement strand
GCTCATCCTCACAATATAACCCCGGACTTAAGTCCGAGGAATCTTTTGATTAAATGCCTAAAACACCTTGAAATAACATCCGGTAATTGCTACTTTTGTATCATACAACAAGATAAAAAAAACTGCGCCGTACAGGTGCGGGAGCATTGTAAAATTCACGGAGGATACATGAAAAATCGGCTTTTGTATGTGTTGGCGGGTTGTATGATACTCTCAAGCGGTTGTTCGAGCATGCTGCAGCGGATGCCCGGTGTTACGGTTGAAACGCAGACGCTTGTCCAGGCTGAAGGGCCGATTCCGGGGGTGCCGCAGGAGGCCGTATTCGCTGATTTCTGGACCAGAAAGCATCCCGATCCCGACGGGCTTATTATGACACCTGATCAGATCGCGGAATTCAACGCCGCAAATCCCGAGTATGGTAATACCATTGTCGATATCGCCGTTATGCCAGAGCAGATTGAGGGTGCCAACATAAAAAAGTATCTTGCCGATTACGCGAATTATCTTATCGATACGGAATACTATGTAACCGGCAGCATTCCGCTTGAGACGACCGTGCGCGAACGCATCATAGCTCTCATGGATACTTCCGGTGTCGCCGACATCATCTCTCTCAGATTCGGCGTGGTGCTCCAACGGACGATGGGGAGGGAATGGCCGACTCATATCCCCCTGATGACGGATATGAACGACAACGAATTCGATTACGGCGTGACCGCGACGCTTGATACGGGGACGCCGGTTGCGTTGCTGCATACATCAAGGGACGGACTCTGGTCGTTTGTGAAATCGCCCTGGTTTATGACATGGATTCCCTCAAGCGCCGTTGCATACGGCGATATCGATACTGTGAGGGAATTCGTGGAGTGCGACCATAAACTCGTTGCAGTCGGCGACAGGATCAGCGTGTTTTACTCGCCGGAGGAAAAGGCGGCGATGACCTCGATCCAGATGGGGAGCTATCTCCCGCTGAGAACGGTCGGAAGCGATTTCTGCGAGGTGCTTGTCCCCGGGCGGGCGAGAAACGGCACCCTCGATGCTCATATCGGGTATGTGCGCCGAAGTTCGGATATTTCGGTGGGGTATCTGCCGTTCACCGCACGGAACGTCTACCGTCAATGTTTCACCCTGTTCGGCACCCGGTACGGCTGGGGCGGTATGAACGGCCACCGCGATTGTTCGCGCTATGTTATGGACGTTTTCAAATGTTTCAATATCCGTCTCCCGCGAAACAGCGCCGCACAGGCTCGGGCTTCAAAGGCCGTCCAATCGCTTGGTGATATGGACGAGGAAAGCCGTCTCGGTTTCATTACTGCGCTTCCCGGCGGGATTTCCCTTCTCCGGATGCCGGGCCATATTATGATTTATCTTGGCGAGATTGACGGTGTTCCGTATGCGATCAGCGATTTATGGGCATGGCGGGAACCCTCGGTCGACGGGCCGGATGTCATTCACCGTGTCGCGCGGGTTGCGGTTACCGGTCTTTCACTCGGTGAAGGATCGGAAAGAGGATCATATCTTGAGCGGCTGACCGACGTTACGATTCTCGGGGATTACGAATTCAGGGAACGCGCCCGGTAAATCGAGGAATTTATATGAGCGCTCCCGTACCGGAAAATATTAATGACATGAAAACGGCCTTTCTAACATTTGCGGTCATTGCACTGAGCGTCGTAACAGCAATTTCCGCGGAACGCCCCCGTCAGGTGGTCAATTATCATCTCGATTTCGAGACTTCGTCGTTCCTCAGCGACGATTTCATTGAAAAATCGGGTAAAAAGACATTGGAAGACCGCGAGATTGAATTTCCCGAGGGGAAATTCGGCCGCGGCATCCGTATGAATTACATCCCGCAGACGCCCGACGACGACAACATGAGCGGCATCGATCTCGATCTCATCACCGCGGTCATGTTCAACACGGCGAATTTCAGCGAAATGGGTTTCAACGAGCCGTTTCTCTGGGGCGCGGGGAAACTTCATCCCCGTCTCGGGGCAGTTGCGTTCTGGGCGAAAGGAAAACCTGCGTATCCCTGTCCGCTGTTCGAGCAGGCATCCATCGCATTCGGCCGTCTCGAGCGCGACCTCATCGGCATCGAGCTTGACAAAGACTATTACATCTGCGCCTATCTCCGTGATGCCCGCTATGTCCGTCACGAACTCATTAGCGGCCGGAAATGGGACCCGGAACGCTGGAACCATGTCGTATTAAACTGGGACTGGGCAAACGGACTTGAGCTTTGGCTGAACGGCGAAAAGATCGTTTCTTCGTGGGGAAACGACTCATGGTTCGAGACCATGAATCCCGGACTCCTGCATTTCCCCGCCACCGGAATCGTCTATGATGAATTCTACATGCTCGACCGTCCACTCCGCGAGAACGAGATTGAAACGCTTATGGAATCGAACAGAGCGCCCCGACAGGAGACACCCTCGGTCAGGCGCGCCGCAGACGATCTGAGACGCATCGATGAATGCAGCGGTACTGACCAGTTTGCCAATCTGCCGGTTGCAGTACCCGGCGAAGGGCTGGTGTTCGAGGAAATCCGGGCGACTGACGCCCGCGACGGGCATGTTCCCGGTTGGTATGTAATCGACGGCCGTAACGAAATGGCCTGGCCGCACGAATATGCGTTTTTCACTATCATTCCCAGTGACGCCGATTATCACGCCGAAAAGGTCGATGTGTTCACGCCGCCGGACAGCAAGGTCAATTATGTCGTTCTCACCGGTAATCTCACCGCTGTCTCCGTTCAGGCGGGGACAGACATGATGGATAATGCCCGCACATTGTTTGCAGTACCGCCCGGAGACAGGTTTTTTTACAGCAGCACGGTCGAGACGGTTCCGGGTGCGACATTCCGCATTCCGTTCACGACTTCGTACGGTACACCGCCGGGATTCGACGGAGAAGTCAACCTTCCGCTCTCGGGCGAGAAACGGGTTCACGAAATCGAGCTCTATCATGTCCGGCCCCGGAAAACGGAGCTCTCAGGCAGGCGCTACACGATATCTGAATTACGGGAACGGCTCGGCGAACGATACAATTTCGCACTCAGCGCCCTGCACTCCCGCGACGAACGCCGGACTGCTGAGGCATCGACATCAGCGGGCAGGACCACCCGTGCGCGCATCGATGTGGGCGCGTTCAAACGGCTTAACATTATCAGCGAACCGTTCGACCGGACGACGGGGGTGACCGCAGTGACATTGTCGCTGCCGGTCAGGACGACCAATATTGAAGAAGTGCTCTATGTAAGAATACACGATCCCGCGGTGCCGTCACGGCTCTGGAATCAATTCGCCCTTAAGCTGAGCGGATTCGACCGCAGGTTTTCCACGCTTGAACTGACCATCGATTTCACTGACATAGTTCTTACCGGCGGCGACCGTCTCTGGATCGATTTCGGCAGCGCGGGCAAATGCGAGATCGCAGTCGGCGACAGAGATGATCCAGCGGAAATGGTTGTTTCGTCCGAAGAACCCTATATGGTGGTCGATGCCTACGCCGATAAAGAGATCGTATCGGCAAAGGCGCAGTATTCAAAAATGTATGAATATATGCCCTGGAAATTCTCCGGCGAGCAAGTGATGCTGGAGCAGCCGTATGCCTACGGCGGCCCATTCGACATTCTGTTTCCGGCGCTTGCGGTGAAACGGGTGAAACCGGAACATTTCGCCGCGAATTTCATGGAGGTCATGAGCGGCTCCGAATATACAAGCAGCGGCTGGCCTGCGGACATCTCAAACGTGGAACTGAAAACGCTTGGGAATCCCGACGGCGCTCCCGATTGGGCGGTATACATGCGCGATTTCAACACATACCGCAGCCGTATCTGTGACTGGTGGTATGAACGCCAGAACGATGACGGTCAGCTCGGAGGCGGCTGGAACGATGATACGCTGTTTTTGAGCATGCACATGCCGGACCTGCCGCTTGACGGCAACACAAAAGTCCGCGCAATTATCGATAATGTGCATACCGGGCTCGAGGCTACGAGACTTTTCGAGGACGGTTACTGCAGAATCCATCCTATCGACCGAATGCACACCGGTGATTTTATCAGCGAACGCTATACGACAGTATTGAATAATCTTGGGCGTGCCTATCCCGCCGAACGTGAAATGGAATCAGCCTATCACGCCGGGCATCCCGAGCGGACGCCGCTGAATTACGGCGAGGGGCGGGCGTTTTTGTCGTCGGTCAATATTCTCAAATGGTACTGGGGCGAGGATTTGACAGATGACCAGAAAGAACCGTACGTCTCGAAACCACTTGCTGAGATAACCGCCGATCTTCGATTGTACGCCTCGTGTCAAAACGAGTATACCTTTTACCGCTATACCGCCTCCAATGTCCACCGCGACGATTTCAGACCGTATGGTTCCCGCGAACTCTATCGTTACATGCTCGGCGGCGACCAGGGTTCGAGGCTCGATGCCCATCCAGAAATTGCGGTAATATGGCCCTTGGGCGGCGGTCCGGATATGGCGCGGATTGTACTGAGTGCGGACGATACATCGTTCGAGGCGGCATGTTATTCGTTCCACGATAAACCGCGCGACCTTTCTGTGAGGCTTTGCAGAATCGAGGATGGGCAGTATACGGTTGATATCCTTGCCGGCTCAGGCGGTGCCAAACGGGAGGGAACAATCCTTCGCCGCACGCAGCAAGATCTTCGGCGGTTCGATATTGTCACACTGTCGATACCGCCGAAATCACCGGTCGTCATACGGTTAAGGCAGACGGTGAAACACGACCGTCCAAGCAAGCTGGCCGATTTGGCGGTCGATCCAGGTGATGCGGATTATTCGAACGGCACGGCGACCGTGACCGTCCATAATATCGGCAACGGCGCTGCGCAGGATATTATTGTACGACTGCGGGACGGCGATGAAACGATCGGGGAGACCATAATCGCCGAACTCGATTCGGCGTCGTCGTTCGTACCCTCGACAGCAAATGCGACATTTTCTAATGTTTCAAATTCCGGAAATCTGAAAATCATTGTCGATCCGGACAACAGAATACCCGAAATCCTCGAAGAGAATAACGCCATTTCAGTTGAGAGGCATTAAACCGATGCAGACGTTTTATACCGCCCCTGAAAATATCGCCGATACCGTTGTTACCATCGGCGGCGTAGAGTATCATCATGCCGTGCGGGTGTGCCGTGTCAGAGTCGGCGAGCATATCGGCGTTCTGGACGGATCCGGGAGAAGATTGATTGCCCGGATTGAACACATAGGCGATACAAGGCTTACCGCGGCAGTGGAGAAAGATGTCAGCGGTGAGGGGGAACCATCTCTGGAAATAGTCATCGCGCTTGCGGCGATCAAACCCGCACGGTTCGAGACCGCGGTGGAAAAATGTACCGAACTTGGCGTGGCGGGCCTTGTGCCGGTGACCGCCGAACGGTGCGAGCCGAATATTGCACATCGGCTGAAACCGGACCGTCTCCGAAAGATCGTGCTCGAAGCAGCAAAACAGTCGGGAAGATCGCGGATTCCGGACATTTCCGAACCGATCGGGCTGGACGACCTGCTCGGACAGTCGGAGGGTATGCTCCTCGGCGGATCGCAGCACGCAGAGACTGACCTTGAGCAGGCATGCGGGGAAGCCGGGGATATATCGCGGATTACAGTGCTGATCGGCCCCGAGGGTGATTTCACGGAAAGCGAATATGATAAGATGAAAGAGGTGGGAGTGGCGATGGTCTCGATGGGCGGACTCACGCTGCGTGCCGAAACGGCGGCAATTGTCGCGGCTGCGCGAATTGTTCGAGCAGTTGGATATCGGAAATGATTGATGGAGAGGCATTACCCAAATACGATTAACAAAATTTCATTCCCGTAAAAACGGGAATCCATACCAATTCCACCTATGGATTCCCGACTCGTTTCACTCGCGGGAATGACAAACATTCGATAGACGAAAAACTCTTATAATTTTTAGAGGAAGACCCCGTGCCTGTCCTCTTCACTATGAAAAATTCTGTTGTAGGAAAGGAGATGTTATGCGATTGATTCGGTGCGAGACTGCGGATGGCAGGGAGTGTTTCGGTGAGGAACTGACTGGGAACAGGATGCAGCCAATGAAAGGTTGCATGTTCGGCGAATTCGAGCCGGAGGGAGCGCCGGTCGTTATCAAACGGCTCCTGGCTCCGGTCAGACCGCCAAATATTCTGTGCATTGGACTCAATTATTTAGAGCATGCCGATGAGACTGGCAACGAGGTTCCCGAAACGCCGGTCATGTTCATGAAACCGACCTCAGCGGTGACTGACCCCGGTATGCCGATTCGTATCCCGAAAATGGCAGATCCGCGTGGCGAGGTCGATTACGAGGTCGAGCTTGCGGCGATAATCGGTAAAAAAGCGCTGAATGTGCCTGAGTCGCGGGCATTGGATTATATTCTCGGGTATACGGTCGCCAACGATGTCTCCGCACGGACACTGCAGCTCGAACTGCCCGGTGCGCAGTGGGACAGAGGCAAGGGATTCGACACCTTCTGTCCCCTCGGTCCGGCGATTGTAACCGCTGACGAAATTCCCGATCCGCAGAACCTTCATCTGAAAACGATTTTGAACGGCGATGTTTTGCAGGATTATACGACAGGGCGGATGATTTTTACGGTTGCTCAACTTATCAGCTATCTGAGCAGCGACACGACGCTTATGCCGGGTACGGTCATTCTCACCGGAACGCCGCCGGGTGTCGGGTTCAAACGGACGCCGCCGATATTTCTCATGCCGGGCGACACGGTGCAGGTGGGTATCGACGAGATCGGTACGCTGACGAACATGGTCGAGAAGTAATAAGCTGCCGCAGCTGCGGGACGGAAACGGAATGAAATCTGAAACAGACGGAACGGATATGACATCGGGAGATACCGCGCCGGATGCGGACAGAATTAGTGCGGTTTTGGCTGAACTAAAACAGTCAAAATTCCGGTCGCGGTTTACCATTCGAGGGAAATACGCCGAATATGTACACAAGAAAGGCATGGATACGATCAGGTCGCATGCGGTCGATTTTATCACCGCCCGTCTCGCACCGGCGATGCCGGTAAATGACGGCAAACAGACGCCGATGAAGAACCACCCGGTTTTCATCGCCCAGCACGCAACAGGGACATGCTGCCGCGGATGCCTTTTAAAATGGCATAACATCCCGAAAAGCTGTCACCTTGTTGAGCGCGAGATCGAATACGTTGTCGATCTCATTATGACGTGGATTGAAACGGAAATGGATGCTGATAAAAATAAATGAATGAACCGTCGGCTGATCCTGACGGATGGGAGGAATTGACATGTCAGACTGTATTTTTTGTAAAATCGCCGAGGGCGAGATACCTTCGACACTGCTGTATGAATCCGATGATGTGGTGGCTTTCGACGATATCAGTCCGCAGGCGCCGGTGCATGTAGTGATTATTCCCAGGGTGCACTATGCAACTACTCTCGATATGGCAGATAATGCCCCGAATCTGTTCGGTGCAATGATGAAAGCCGCTGCGCAGGTGGCGAGGGACAAAGGTTTTGCCGAAAGCGGTTTCCGGCTGATACTGAATACGAACACGGATGGCGGGCAGGAGATTTTTCATGTCCATATGCACCTTCTCGGCGGCGAGTACATCGGCCCCATGCGGACACGGTAGCCGGTGGTAATACGTGGGAGCATAGTATAGTTTTTCAGCAAACAATAACTTGAAAAACCAGTATATAAATATTATATTGAGAAATATTTGTATACCCTTACCGGCAGTTAAAATTTGTAATTACTGAGGATAAGAAGGGAAGTGCTTATCATACGAAAGAGAGGAATTGATGATTGACTATCTTTTCAATGAAGATCAGGCGATGATCAGGGACATGTGCCGAGAGATTGCCGACGAGCATATCAAGCCTGTCCGGGCAAAATACGACGAAAGCGGCGAATTCCCATGGGATATCGTGGAAATCTTCAGGCAGTCCGATGTATTCGGTATTTTCATTGATGAAGAATACGGTGGTTTCGGCGGCGGGGTGCTTGAAACCGCGATTGCTATGGAAGAGCTTTCACGGGGCTGTGCCGGAATCGCGCTTTCGCTGGGTGGGACCGCGCTCGGAACCTACCCGATTATCCTCTACGGCAGCGATGAGCAAAAACAGCGGTTTCTGCCCGACATCGCCTCCGGTAAAAAACTGGCGGCGTTCGGGCTCACCGAATCCAACGCTGGTTCTGATGCTGCAGGCATAGAAACGACCGCGGTGAAAGACGGCGATTATTATATTCTCAACGGTGTCAAACAGTGGATTACGAACGGCGAGGTCGCGGACATTTATTCGGTTCTTTCTCTGACCGACAAATCGAAAGGTCCCCGCGGCTCCTCAGTATTCATAGTGGAAAAGGGTACTCCCGGGTTTACATTCGGAAAAAAAGAGAACAAGATGGGTATCCGGGCTTCCATAACCACCGAACTGATTTTTCAGGATTGCAGAATTCATAAAGACAATTTAGTTAGCCGTGAGGGTATGGGATTCATCGTTGCGATGAAAACGTTCGACAAAGCCCGCCCCGGTATCGGCGCGCAGGCGGTTGGTATCGGGCAGAGCGCGCTCGAGGAGTCGGTTAAGTTTATCAAAGAGCGTGAACAGTTCGGCAAACCAGTCAGCTCGTTTCAGGGTGTGCAGTTTATGCTTGCTGATATGGCGACACGGGTCGAATCTGCACGATCGTTGATCTATGCCACCGCAAGAATGATGGATGCGGGCGAGAAGAATGTCAGTCTGGCCTCCTCCATGTGCAAACTGATGGCCTCGGACGCCGCAATGTCGGTTGCAACCGATGCGGTGCAGCTTTTCGGCGGCAGCGGCTACATGAAAGAGTATCCGGTGGAAAAACTGATGCGGGATGCAAAGATTACTCAGATTTACGAGGGTACAAACCAGATTATGCGCCAGGTGATTGCGCTTGAAGTTTTGAAAGGTCTCGATATCTGAGTTATGAATACGGAAACGGGAATATGGCGTTTTCTTGACACGGGTAAAGGAAACGCCATTTTTAATATGGCGATGGACGAGGCGATTCTTTCGTCTGTCCGCAGCGGATATTCCTCGCCGGTGTTCCGGTTGTTCGAATGGAATGCCGATGCGATAACGTTTGGATATTCCCAGTGTATTGCTGATATTCTTGATACGGTGAAATGTGCAGCGAAGGGAATCGAGATTGCGCGGCGTCTTACCGGCGGGAGAGCGGTTTACCATACGGGCGATATAGCCTATTCGGTGACCGGATTTACCTGCGACGAGCGGTTCGGCGGAACCATAAAGGATACATTTCGTGCAATAAGTATGGTTATTGCCGATGGCCTGCATCAGGCGGGTATCGACACTGACATTCGTGAAGACAATCAGAACTCTTCCGCCCTTTCGCATCCGATGCACGAACCATGCTTTCTAACCGCTTCGTCATTCGAGATAATGCTGGAAGGGAAAAAAATTGCAGGGTCTGCCCAGCGGCGTTTCGGCAAAGTATTCATGCTGCAGGGTACAATTCTGACCGGACCGGGCAGCGAACGGATTGCCGATTACATGAAAGACGGCGCGCTCGCTGCCAAATACAGAACGCTTCTCGCGTCACGGACGATCGATCTCAACAACCATACCAGCGGACGGTTTAGTACAGAAACGCTGAAACAAACATTGTTCGATTCGTTCGAACGTGCGGTAGGCATGCCGTGCGATCGGGGAGAACCCACAGCAGACGAACTTAAACATGCGGAGCGGCAGGCTGTTGGATTTGCCGGTCCCGGAGGATAGGAAGTATGCGATGAATAAAGATATTGTATTCGATTTTACCAATCTGACAGAATCGGCGGTGGGAGAACATGGTATCGCCGACAGTGTGATCAACTCGTACCGCGACAGAGCGGCTGCAATTGACACTGCCATGCGCGAGGGCCGCAGAAACGGCAAGTATCCATACCGTGACCTTCCCCACGGAAGCATCGAGGACATTATTCTCTATGCCGACATTGCGCGGAACAAATACGAGAATTTCGTGAATGTGGGCATCGGCGGATCGGCTCTCGGGGCGCAAGCGCTGTTCACCGCGCTGTGTCATCCATATCATAATATAATCGATCCCAACTCGGTGCTCGGCATGAGAATGTTTTTTGCTGACAACATCGATCCTGACTACCTCAAAGGTATGTTCGATGTCTGTCCGCCGGAAAAGACGGTGTTCAATATCATCACCAAATCGGGTTCAACCGCAGAAACAATGGGGACGTTTCTCCTGGCGAAAGAGCATCTCGAAAGGCATCTCGGCGATTCTTGGCGCGAGCATGTAGTGGTCACTACCGACCAATCGAAAGGCGATCTGAGAAAGATCGCCGATGACGAGAACATGCAGTCGTTTGTGGTGCCGGACGGTGTCGGCGGACGGTTTTCAGTATTGACACCGGTGGGGCTGCTTCCTGCTGCATGCGCCGGAATCGATATCAAAGAGCTTCTTGCGGGCGCGGCGGCGATGGACCGGCGGCTCGAAAGGTCATCGCTCATGGATAATCCGTCATACCTTTATGCGATGTATCATTATGCGCTTGACAACGAGTCCGGCAAACGCATCTCGGTTATGATGCCGTATTCGTCGGCGCTCTATAGTGTCGCGGACTGGTACCGTCAGCTCTGGGCGGAAAGCCTTGGTAAGAAGCTTGATCTCGATGGCAACACCGTCAATGTCGGCTCGACGCCGGTAAAAGCGCTCGGTGTGACTGACCAGCATTCGCAGGTCCAACTCTATATCGAGGGGCCATACGACAAGGTGTTCACTATTCTCGCCGTGGAACATTTCGACCATGAAATGTCAATGAAACCGGCGTATCCCGGTGCAGGCGCTCTTAAATATCTCGGCGGCCGCTCGATGGCGGAACTTATGAATGCAGAGCGGCTCGGTACGATCTATGCACTCACCGCTAACAAACGGCCGAATATGAACGTAACGTTCCCGAATATATCGCCGTATTCGGTCGGCCAGTTCATGTATGCGCTTGAGGTCGCCACAGTGTTTTCCGGCGGACTGTATCATATCGATCCGCTTGATCAACCGGGAGTCGAGGCCGGCAAAATTGCGGCGTTTGCGCTCATGGGGCGCTCAGGATATACCGACAAAGCCGAGGAGATCAAGGCTGGATTGAAATCGAACGAAAATTATGTAAAGTGACAGAATGAGAACGGTACTTCTTATTATTGCGGTTATATGCTCGGTGTTTGCGCTGTCGTTTTATGCGGTGCTTGAAAAACCGGAGGATCAGGCGAGATTCCATATTGAACTCCCAATACTTGCTGATTCAGACACCGCCGATGTGGACGAGGGTATCTACGGCGGTCGTGTGCTCATCGGCGAACTCGGCGATCCCAAAACCCTGAATCCGATTGTGGCATCAGAAACATCCTCGACAAATATCTACAGCCGACTGTTTTCCTCACTTGTTGGAATGGACAATATAACCCAGGAAATCGTGCCGAGCCTCGCGGAGCGCTGGGAGTTCTCAGATGACGGACTCGAACTTACATTCCATATGAGGCGCGGTGTGGTTTGGAGCGACGGTATTCCACTGACGGCGTACGATGCAGAGTTTTCCTACGATGCGATGTATGACCCGAATGTGGCGAACAGCCTTGCCGACATCTTGCGGGTAAACGGCGAACCGTTCTCATATGCCGCGATCGATTCTTTCACGTTCCGGGTAAAAATCCCCTCCACATTCGCACCGTTCCTGATGTGGGCGGGCGGGGCGGTCCCTGTGCTGCCGAAGCATATTCTTAAACCGGAGCTCGATAATGGGACGTTCGATTCGGCATACAACATAAGCTGGCCCGAGGAAAGACTCATCTGTTCGGGACCCTACATGCTCGAGAAATTCGAATCCGGTGTAAAAACGGTATTGCGGCGCAATCCTGTCTATTGGCGCGTTGACCGTGCCGGAAACCGTCTGCCGTTTCTCGAGCGCATCATCCATGTCAATGTTCGCAGTAACGAGACCATGTTTCTCATGTTTCAGACCGGCCAGCTCGATATGCTGGATACGCTTAAACCCTCGGATGTGCCAATTCTCGAGCTTGAGGCGGAAAAATACGATTACCGTATTGTTAATCTCGGTGCAGGGATGGGGCAGAACATGTTCTGGTTCAACCTGAATCCTGGGAAAACCGAAGATGGTACCCCGTTTGTCGCGCCGCATAAACTGAAATGGTTTCAGGACGTGCGATTCAGAAAAGCGATGATGCATGCGGTCGACCGTGAGGGAATGGCGCAGACAGTGTTCAACGGTCTTGCAGAGCCGCAGTACAGTCCCGAGACGCCGGCGAATAAATTCTGGTATAATCCCGATGTGATAACCTACGATTACAATCTCGACAAATCGCGGGAATATTTAGACGATATTGGACTTATCGACCGTGACGGCGACGGTGTACGCGAGGACAATGACGGTAATCCGGTGGAATTCACCATGCTGACTAATACCGGCAACGACCTCCGCGAACTTATGGGTAACATTATGAAAGACGACCTTTCGAAAATCGGCATAAATATGACGTTCAATCCCATCGAATTCAATACGCTTATTGTAAAGATCGACAACGAATACGATTATGAATGCTGCCTATTGGGGCTGACATCCGGCGATCCTGACCCATCGAGTGGCATGAGTGTGTGGCTTTCGAGCGGGCGGATGCATCACTGGTATCCTTCTCAGCCGGAACCGGCCACTGAATGGGAGGCCCGCATCGACGAGCTTATGAACCTACAAATTACTACCCTTGACAGGGACAAACGGAAAGAGTATTATGACGAGGTTCAGTATATCATGTCGGACATGGTGCCCTACATATATACGGTAACACCCGAAGTGTTCGTCGCAGTCAGTAACAAGTACAAGAATCTTGAGCCGACGATTCTCCGTCATCGGCTCCTTTGGAACATCGAGGCGGTCTGGCAGGAATAGGATAGATAAAACGCATGAAAACATACATTTTAAAACGTCTGCTGCACATGATCCCGTTGCTTCTTGGAATCACGTTCTTCAGTTTCATGATCATTAGCCTTGCGCCCGGCGATTTCCTGACTGCCATGTCGCAGAATCCGCAGATCACCGCTGAAACCATCGCGGAATTGCGGACGAAATTCGGCCTCGATCAGCCGTGGTATATCCAGTATGTTAAATGGCTTTGGAGCGTGCTCCATCTCGATTTCGGTTATTCGTTCGCAAATCAGGTGCCGGTATTTACTCTCATCGGTCAGCGCATGATGAACACGTTCATCCTCGCGTTATCGGCGGCGTTGTTTGCGTGGGCGATATCAATTCCGCTCGGCATTATAAGCGCGGTGCGGCAGAATTCGGTAGTCGACCGGACGGCATCGTTTGTGGCATTCATCGGACTGTCAATTCCGCAGGTATTTTTTGCGCTTATTATGGTGTATTTCGCGGCGAAAACCGGCTGGTTCCCCGTCGGCGGCATGAAATCAATCGATTTCGAATATATGTCCGTTGGCGCGCAGATTCTTGATCTCATTCACCATCTGATACTTCCCACTATCGTGCTCGGGAGCATCTCGATGGCCGGTCGGATGCGTCAAATGCGGGCGAATCTGCTCGACACACTCCTGCAGGATTATGTCCAGACCGCGCGCGCAAAGGGGCTCAGCGAACGAATTGTTATCTACAAACATGCCCTTCGGAACGCCATTAATCCGCTGATTACATTGTTCGGATTCACGCTCGCGAACCTGCTGTCGGGCGCATTTCTTGTCGAGGTTGTCATGAGCTGGCCGGGGCTGGGGCGGCTGACGCTTGATGCGCTGTTTGCCCGCGACCTTTACTTAGTCATGGGATCGCTGATTATGGCATCGGTAATGCTTATACTGGGGAATTTAACCGCAGATATCCTACTTGCGGTAAGCGATCCGAGGATTTCGTATGACTGACGATCCAAAAAAAACGTCCCAATCGCCCTGGGCGCTGTTCTGGCGGTATCTTGTACGAAACCGTATGGCCATGACCGGCGGAATCATCCTTGTCTTATTTTACGGCCTTGCGATCTGTGCGAATTTTGTGGCGCCGTACAGTATGGAGGATCAGAACCGCTTACTTTATTACTGTCCGCCGACAAAACCCCATTTCATTGACGCCGAAGGGAAATTTCATCTCCGGCCGTTCGTCTACGGCAAAGTACTCGAGGACCGTCAATGGACACGGTACGCGGACGATACCTCGAAAATGTATCCGATCCGGTTTTTTGTGAAAGGAGCGCCTTACAAAATCATGGGGTTGATTTCTTTCGACCGTCACCTGTTTGGGCTTGATGCGGGGGAGGGGCGTATATTCCTGCTCGGAACCGACCAATTCGGGCGCGACGTGTTCTCCCGGCTCCTTTTCGGGGCGCGTATATCGCTGTCGATCGGGCTTGCAGGTATATTAATATCGTTTACGTTCGGGATGCTTGCGGGCGGAATATCCGGCTATTTCGGGGGTAAGGTCGACACCATGATCATGCGGTTTTCCGAGCTTATTATGTCTGTCCCGGCGTTGTATCTGATTTTATCAATTCGTGCAGCTTTCCCGGACACAATGGATTCGGCGAGTATGTATCTTATCATTGTGATAATATTGGCATTTATCGGCTGGGCGAGTATGTCGCGTATCATCCGCGGTATGGTACTCTCCATTAAAGAGAACGATTATGTAACTGCTGCACAAGCATTGGGTTTGGGGCATATGCGCATCATAGTTCGTCACATTCTGCCGAACACGCTGTCGTTTGTAATTGTCGCGGCGACCATATCGGTACCCGGCTACATTCTCGGTGAGGTTGCGCTGTCGTTCCTCGGTGTCGGTATCATGGAGCCTGCCGCAAGCTGGGGCAACATGCTGAAACAGGCGCAGAGCATCAGAGTGCTTACATCGTTCCCGTGGATTCTGGCGCCGGGATATGTCATATTTCTGACCGTGCTCGCATTCAATTTCCTCGGCGACGGTCTCCGCGATGCGCTTGATCCGCGGAAGATATTGTCGTCAAAATAAGGTCACGCAGGAGAACACGATGAGCGATCATCTGCTTGAAATAAAACATCTCAGCACCTACTTCCATCTCGAAACCGGTGCGGCAAAGGCGGTCGAGGACGTATCGTTCCACATCGACCGTGGCGAGACATTGGGATTAGTGGGCGAGAGCGGATGCGGCAAGAGTG
>CAZCDQ010000087.1:0-15373 GCA_964497605.1 uncultured bacterium | reverse complement strand
TATACGAGCTGTATCATATAAGGGTCGTCTGAAGGTATTGGCCGTTGTTGTACCAAACGACTCTCACTCAACTCATGATCTATTGCCTGCTCAACTATTGATTCGGGGATATCTAACATCTCAGCTGTTTTAACAACCAGTTCGTTTCGAGGATACGCACAATGACCATCATCAGTTAACGTGCTCAGCACATAACCAACACCTGCTTGTGATCGAATATCGGAGTGTTTATCAATGCCAATACTGCTTGCGATCTGATCAGCAGTCTTAAAGCCAATACCCCAAATATCCTGAGCCAAACGATATGGGTTTTCTGTAACAGTCTGAATGGCATCGTCACCATACGTTTTGTAGATACGAAAAGCGCGTGCTGTACCGACATTATGACTATGTAAAAAGACCATAATCTCTCGCACTGCTTTTTGCTCAGACCAGGCCGAAAGAAGCCTTTCCTGACGAATAGAACCGATACCATCTACATCAAGCAGTTTTTCTGGAGAACTTTCAATAATTTCGAAAACATCTTCACCGAAAGCGCTAACCAACCGCCAGGCAAATGCAGGCCCAATACCCCTGACAAGACCAGAACCAAGATATTTCTCGATTCCTTCCAGAGTATTTGGCGGAGCAGTATGAATACTCCACGCCTTAAATTGTTGCCCATGCTCACGGTCAAAACCCCACGTTCCTTGGGCTTCAACCCACTCGCCGGCAGAAACACTCGGTAGCGTACCAACGATGGTTACTAAATCACGGTGACCAGGAACATTCACGCGTAAAACCCCAAAGCCGGTTTCATCGCTATGAAACGTAACCCGTTCAATAAGCCCACTAAGGCTTTCTTTTGTAGGAGTGTCAGCCATTACTAAAAAAATAACCAAATTCGAGAACTTAAAAAAGTAAATACGGGAAATATCTGAATTGATCGACGACAATTATTAAGTTTTGGGAAATATAATTGCTGAGCGCGGGTTCGATTCCCGCCGCCTCCACCATTAATAATCAATAAAATCAATAACATAAAGCTTGTAAATACATTAGGGGAATATTAGGGAAACCAAGATTTTTTCCGACACAAAAACCCATCATTCCCAGGTGCGAATGATGGGTTTTTATTCTATAAATCTCAAGCATATTTTTATACAATGTTGCGGGAATAATGCCAAATATTTTTATTTTTTCTGATGCAAATTAACACACATGAACCATCAGAACCTTCAAAACTCGCGTCCACAATCCGTGACCAGCCATCTTCTCATCAAAGATTTGTTGCGCTATCCGGCACAGTTATATCTACGTCCTACTCTGTTGCATGGCTGACACACCAGTCTGCGCGTTCCTTGAACTCTGCTTGGAAGTCGTTCTTCCACTTGGAGATGGACGATCCCCCGGGCCCATCAACGTAATGATTCGTTGAGTCGATGCGTTTGTATTGCCCGCCCCAGCTGGGCTGCGTGGGATCTTCGGGATCGTTTATCCCGCGATTTGCGCTGATCAGGTGAAGAAAAGTAGGTGAATCCCCTTCAATCACTCCAGGACCGCCCATTGCAGAAGGTGGGTAAATAGCGCAGAGAGGGCCATGGTTATTGATGATGTTTTCTTCAGCCCATGATTGGCTATCAGCACGGAATATGTCCTGGTAAGTCGATTTCGATTCGATAATAAACAAGTCGGGAAACTCATTAATAAGCCACTCGTGCGAAGCGTCCTGGCAGGCAATCAAGTAGACGCGAAGCTTACTGATAAAGGCCTTGAGATCTTCTTCGCTGCGAGTACTCTTTACATCCCAAATTGCCTGTGCGACTTCTCGCGGGCCGCCCCAGACGCCGATCCATACCGGTCGCGGATCAGGTTTATCCGCGGCATTAATAATTGCATTTGAAGCTTCGCTGTCCTTGCCCTTCCCAATAATGTCATTGTGTGATTGTTTGCCGCACCCCCATTGAATTCTAATACCATTATTATTGCCCTTGCCCTCGAACGTGACCGCTCGCAGGGCATCAGCAGTAGGATACTTTGGATCATGTTTTCTGAGGTTCTCATCCACCTTGTCGTATTCGTCAATCACGGAAAGAATATTCTTCTTTTCAGCTACCATGCCAAAAGTACCTGCCGAAGCGATCAATCCCTCGACATCAAATTCATTGGCGTATAGAAGAAAACGCACCATCGACTGCACATCATCCGGGTCGCTATTGGTCACTGGAAACGGAGGGAAGTCGGACGACATGATCACACGCAGTCTTTGGGCGTTGACATCAGGCGTCAGCACTATGAAGAACAGAAAGCATAGGAATATATTGAAACAGTTTTTAGTCATTTTTTTCTTTCATAAAGTTATTTCACATTGAAAATTACACGGCGATATGCATAGAGATTAGGAGAACCGTTGTCATGAAGTTCCAAAATAATATGAATAGTTTTACCGCCTGCATTTGATGGAATCTCCACCGTAGGTGAAGGAGATTCACTTTTTTGGATAGGGACAGCTCCGCTAAATGAACTCGGTTCTTGGTAGAATACCCACGAATAAACCAGTGAATTGTCATCGGGATCACTAGAGCCAGTCGCACTGAGATTAATGGTGGAACCGGCAGAGACCGATATTTCCATGACTTGCGTGGTGGTGTCACCATTGACCACAGCGATAGGATGATGATTTACCTCAGAGTAATCATTGGTCATAATCCAGTCCATGCGGGCTGCAAAGTCGTTGTTATAGCCCTCGCTCCAGCGTTTTATTGCATCGGCGCCCTCAGAGGTGTTACCATACATATAGTAAGGATCGAATCTAGATTCTCCGTCTTTGTCAATTTTTGCGACCTCAGACATGCTTCGAATACTTTCATTTTTGGTAAAACTGAAACGGCCGCCCCAGCCGCCCTGATCAATCTGTTCAGGATCGTTTAGCCCATTGGGATACACATGCATGAAAGAAGGTGTATCGCCTTCAGTCGCCCATTTTCTGTCCGGGTATACAGCCCCGAGCGGGCCGTGGCTTTGGATGTGTTCATCCAGATATTCGTCCGAGGGCTGCCAACCATAAACCCCGGTTGCGCGGATGTAGAAAAGCTCGGGAAAGGTTTTCGCCAGCCAGGCCCCGGCGTCGTCCTGACCCAGAATGTCGAATACGCGCAGCTTGCGCAGAAATTTTTCAAGCTTTTCCGGGCTTCGCGTTTCCCGCACTTTCCAAATAGCCTGCGCCACGTTGTTGACGCCTCCCCAGCCGTTAACCCAAACCGGTCGTGGATCGTCCTTGTCCACTGCGGCGATGATCATCTCCGAACCGGGGCTGTCTTTGCCTTCGCCGACATCGCTCATTCCATATCCCGTTTGTCCCATTACGGAAATCGACTGTAAGTATTCAAGCGAGGGATACCCGTCGGCATGCACGCTGAGATTTGAAACCACCTGACCATAAGCATTAACCAATGTGTCGAGCATGGCGGTAGAACTTTGATTCTTCTTCCAGCAGCCGGTTGCGACAATCAGGCCTTCGACATCGAATTCGTTGGAGCATACCAAAAAACGGACCATTGACTGCTCGTCATCCGGATCGGCGCCGAGATCGGTTGTGATGATGATCCGGGGCTTATAATTCTGCACCTGCTCGGTTGCATTCTTTGAATCGGACGTTGCACACCCCATCTGTATGAACATGACTGCCGCAAGCACGCTCAGGGTTATTATTGTGAGATAATATTTTTTAAACTTCATTTTCGATCCTTCCGACGATAAAAGTTCAGATTCGATCGATCTTACTCAACAACATCGATAATCACGCGTTCATATCGGGTAAGACGCGGTTTACCGTGGTCGGTAACCGCGAGGATGATGTGCATGGTTCCTGTTCCCGGCGGCATCACATAGGCTCCGCTGGATTTAACAATGAGCCACGCTTTTGGCTGGTCGAAAGCAATAATTTCCTGTGAGATTCCTGTATGGAAGTCTGCCATCGCGCGTGTGCCCGCCTCCTCATAATGGAACCACTCGAATGAAAGCGCATCGCCGTCGGGATCGGTTGAACTCGTTGCACTGAGGTCCACACGCTCGCCCGCTTTGGCTGTGAGATACTCAGGGTGATCAAGCTTTACGACCGGCGGATGGTTGGCCTCGTCATACGTTTTGATTGTCCAGTCCATGCGTGCCGAGAAATCGTTTTGGTACGCTTCACGCCAACGCCAGATGGTGGCGTGGTTGGAGGTGTGCCATTCGCCGTCGACACCCATCACCTCATCCTCGACATTAGTCCAGATCGGGCGCGTCTCTGGCTGCAGGAACCATTTATACGTGTGCGGTATATAGAGTTCGTAACGGCCGCCCCAGCCGCCCCATTCCGGATGATCGGGATCGCTCAATCCGTTGTTTATCAGATTCATATACGATGGTGTGTCCCCTTCCATCATGTATTTCCAAAAGGGATAGAGTTCACCCAGAGGCCCCTTACTGCGTACATTCGTGCTCAGCCATTCGTTGGTCACAAGATCATAGTCGGCACCGCCGAAACGGCCGTGAAACTTGTCGCCGCCGATGGCTATCCATGTTGAATGGTGATAACCGTCCCCCGCTAAAAATCCGGGCGTTACAATATAGAACAGTCCGGGGAATTCTTGGCGTATCCACGGGCCGCTGTCATCCTGATCGGAGATTGAATAAACGCGAATCTTGGAAACAAATTTCTCAAGCTCATCCGCTGACCGTGTTTCACGAACTTTCCGAAGCGCCTGGGCAAGGACATTCGGGCCGCCCCAAACAGTTACCCATACCGGCCGCGGATCATCCTTATCTACAACACGAATCAGATGTTCCGATCCCGGTGAATCCTTGCCATCGCCCACTTCGCGCATACCTTTCATCGGCGATCCTTTCGAAATACGCTCCTGCAGGTATGCCTTGGTGGGGAAACCGGGTTCATGAAGTTCCAAATTATCGCGGACTTTCCCGTAGGCAGCGACAATATTTTCAATGTATTCCGGATGGGCGTCGCGGCCTCTCGACGTGGCGGTGAGCGCTTCGATGTCCATGTGATTTGCATAGGTCATCAGCCTGACCATCGACATCTGGTCATCCGGGTCTCCACCAATGTCAGTATGGACAACGAGGCGCGGTTTTTCCTGAGCACCCGTTGATACAGCGAGAAGCATAAGAATAACGGTATACCTAAACATCTTTCCGATTTTGGGAACGTGAGTATATGTGTCTTTCATCTATCTACACCTTTCTATTTCCACTTCAGTGATTTCAGCACAATCAATCGGTTACAGTAATAACCACCCGTCGGTATCTCGTCAGCGGAGGCGCGCCATCATCGGTCACATCGCAGATGATATGGATCGTATCCCCGGCTTGGGCGTCCGCAGGTATGCGAACCGATGCGGTCGGCGTTGTCGTCTTGTCAATTGTGACTGTACCGTTGTACGTATCAGCCTCTGTATATTGCCACCAAGTATACGTTAGTCCGTCTCCGTCGGGATCAGAGGCTTTGACGCTCACGCTAACTACACTTCCCGCAGCAGCCGTTACATCCGCATCGCATGTCAGCAAGACAACCGGTTCATGATTGGCTTCCTCCGGGGATTTGACACACCAATCCGCCCGGGCGGCCCAATCGTTCTGGAACGCGATAGACCATCGCCACATGGGTTTATAATAATCATAACGCACTGAATTGTTCGCTTTCTGCAGCTGCCTGCTGGGTGCGGAACTGGCATAATATCTGCCCTCCGGATAGGAATAATCGAATCCGTCGATGGGATCGAACCATGTATTGCTGCGGGCATAAGCATACCTGCCTCCCCAACCACCCCATCCGGGATTTTCAAGGTTTCGGAGACCAGTTTCAATAGCATGCATAAAGGAAGGTGAGTCGCCTTCTGACCGAAAGGCTCCATCTTCATGTGCTTCATAGAGTGAACACAATGGTCCGTGATCATTCAGGATGTTTTCATTCATCCAGGCGGCTTCATAATACGATTTCTCCGGCTGCGGGATATACTGATCCCACCGATACGCAATGGCGCCGAATTGGTCGGAAACGATCGTGAGGATATCATATTTCTCCCAGCTCGGCTGGATGTATTTCTGATATGTGTCGTCCTGTTCCCATATCAGGAAAAGACGGATTTTATTCGCCACATATTCCATCTTGTCGGGATGTTCTTCATCGATGGTTTTCAGCGCCCGGGCAATGGTGTTCGTGCCGCCCCAGGCCTGAAGCCATACAGGCCGGTCATCGGTCTCGTCCAGAAGAACCCTTACGATCAGTTCGGAACCAGCTGTCACCTTTTCCATCTCTCCCTCGGTGTCAACGTTACCGAGCACAGTGCGTTCGCGAAGATACTCCGGTGTCGGGTATTCCGAATCGTGCAGAACGAGGTTGGGATAGATTTCCTCGTAGGCGTTTAGATAGGGTTCGATCCAGTCGTCCCCGGCCCAATTATGTCCCCGCCAGTGATACTGTGAGCTTGAGGTAACAATGCCCTCGATGTCCCATTCGTTGGCATACAGCAGAAACCGAACCATAGAGCATTGGTCATCGATCTCACCATCCGTTGTGGCTATGATGCGGGGTTTCACTTCGCTCTCGGTATTGTCTGAACAGCCAGTCAGGACAGCGCAGCAAAAAATACAAAGCATCACCGTAAACAAAACCGGAAAAGATTTCATTGGTCCTCCAATATAAGTAATTATAAAAATAGCTAATTAGCCTGATATAAGTTTCCGTATATTTTCTTGCCATTGTTTGTAGTTTTCACACACATCGTGTGTCTCTGCGCTGGGTGTGTAGCGGTTAAGAGACATGTGAAGCGATTCCAGTTCCGACATATCTTTGAAAATACCCGTCTCGAGCCCCGCCATGAAAGCGGCTCCAAGCGCCGACACTTCGGCGATTCCGATGTTTACCACATCGACACCCAGAATATCGGTCAGGAAATTCATAACAAACATGTTCGCGGTAATTCCGCCGTCGACTTTCAGTTCGCTGAGCGGAATCGCGCTGTCGGATTCCATCGCCGTTATGACATCTTTGATCTGATACGGGATCGATTCGAGCGCCGCCCGTGCAATGTGGTTTTTTGTCGCGCCGAATGTGAGTCCGACAATCATTCCCCGTGCATCCATTTTCCAGTGAGGTGCGCCGAGACCACTGAATGCGGGGATTACATATACGCCGTTATTATCCTCGGCGGCCTCTGCCATATTTTCCGTATCGCCGCTTTTCGCAAATAGTCCGAGTTGGTCGCGGAGCCATTTGATTGTCGAACCTGCAGAGACGATAATGCCCTCGAGCGCATAATCGATTCGTTCCGGCGTGCTCCAGCATACGGTGGTCATCATACCGCTTTTCGACCGTATTCGTTCGTTGCCGGTGTTCATTAGAATGGACGAACCCGTGCCGAGCGTTGCTTTTGCGGTGCCGGGAGTGAAACAGCCCTCACCAAACGCAGCGGCATGGGAATCGCCGATCATACCGGTAATGGGCACTTTTACAGAAAAAAGCCCGTTAAAATCCGATTCCCCGAACTCGGAAGAGGAAGATAAAACGTCCGGCACATTCAGGTTCCCAAGATGAAACGCTTTCAGCAGATAACTGTCCCACTGCATGTCGTTGATATTGAAAAGAAGTGTCCGCGAGGCATTGGTATGATCGGTGTAATAGCATTCGCCGTTGGTTAATTTGTAGAGCAGCCAGGTGTCGATCGTGCCGAAATACGCGCTTCCATTGTCAACCGCATCCCTCACAAGGGATTCGTTTTCATATAACCAGAGCAGTTTTGTCCCGGAAAAATAGGGATCGATAATAAGCCCCGTACGTTCTATTATTTCCTTTTCCAACCCTTCATTTTTCAGGCATTTGCAGATATCGACTGACCGTTTACACTGCCAGACGACCGCGTTGCAGAGAGGTTTACCGTGATTGTCCCACAGCAGGAATGTTTCACGCTGATTGGATATTCCGCACGCTGATATATCGGAAATTGACCCTTCATTTTTCTCGAGTTCGCTCAGGCATTTTTTTACGGAATCGAGGACTGATTCATAGATTTCATCGGGATTCTGTTCGACAAAGCCCGCAGAAGGATAAAAAGATTTCACTTCAGAGGCCGCTTTGGCTCTGATGCGGCCGTCGTTATCGAATATGACCGTTTTCGTGCCGCTTGTTCCCTGATCAACTGCGAGAATCAGTTTATCAGACATCGTCAATTCTCCGGGATTATTCTTGCTATTATTTGCTCAGTATGAACCTGTATGACGGTTATTCGTGAAGAAGCTCCAGCGCTGTTTTCTTCAAACCCTCCGCCGATATTCCGTAATGGGTGAAAATGTCATGCTGACTGCCAGTCACGGTATACTCGTCCGGAATACCGATGATCCGAAACGGAATCGGGATGCCGGACTGCATAAGAATTCCTGCAGCGGCCTCGCCCAGACCGCCGTTCACACTGTGCTCCTCGACTGTCACAATCGCACGGCACATCCCTGCTGCTTTGAGAACCGCCTCGGTATCAAGCGGTTTGACCGTATGCATACTGATCACACGGCTCTGTATTCCTTGCGCGGCGAGAAGGTCGGCGGCCATGACAGCCTGATAGACCGTTTCTCCATTCGCAATAAATGCAACATCGCTGCCGTCACGGATAACATTCGCTTTTCCGGGAATAAATTTCGAACTATCAGAGTACAAATCGGGCATCGGTTTCTTGCCAAACCGTAAATAAACGGGGGATTTCATATCGGCAGCAGCCCGAATCGCCTCCCTCGTCTCAAAGTTATCCGCAGGGGATATGACCGTGATATTAAATATTGCCCGGAAAACCGCGATGTCGTGCAGCGAATGATGCGTCGAACCGAGCGCACCGTAACTCACACCGGCGCTGATACCGACAAGCGTCACCGGATTATCCGAATAGCAGACATCATGCTTAATCTGCTCAAGCGACCTCGCAGACAAAAAACTTGCGGGGGAAACGGCAAAGACCTTTTTCCCGGTTGAGGCCAGCCCTGCGGCCATCCCGACAAGGTTCTGCTCCGCTATCCCCACCTCGATAATTTGCCCGGGAAACACATCCCCAAATGAATTAAGTTTGCCTGAACCCCGCGAATCGCTTGTGACCACGATAACATTTCTATCGTGACTCGCGAGTTCGGTCAACGTATCCGCAAACGCAACGAGATTCGGCTTTCCCATGGTATATTTCAATGTTATTCCTTTTCAACTAATCATGTAGATTTTACCGTTAAAGTCCGAAGGCGCTCATCGAGTTCATTCATCGCTTGTTCAACCTGCTCGTCAGTCGGTACTTTATGATGCCAATTCGGATTCCCTTCGATAAAACTGACATCATGCCCCTTGACGGTTTTCGCAATGATAATTCCCGGCTTGCCGGTTTCGAACGGGGCTGCGCTCAGCGTTTCGGTCAATTCGCCGATATCGTGACCGTTCACGTGACGGACGCTCCATCCGAAAGAGCGGAATTTATCCTCGAGCGGATCGGTGCAGCATACCTCGCGTGTCGGCCCGGTTATCTGGAGCCGGTTATAGTCAACAATCGCCGTGAGATTGTCCAGCTTGTATTGCGCGGCGGCGAGCATGGCCTCCCAGTTTGAGCCCTCGGCAAGTTCGCCGTCCCCGAGTAGTGTAAACACCCGGTAATCCATATCATCCATTTTTCCGGCAAGCGCAATTCCCGCGCTTATTGAAAGCCCGTGACCGAGACCGCCCGTATTTTGTTCGATCCCATTCACTTTACGGGTCGGGTGCCCGACATAATGCGATTGGTATCGGCACAGTGTCTCGATTTCCAATTCCGGGAAAAACCCGCGGTCGGCGAGGACGACATAGAGCGCCTCGACAGAATGCCCCTTGCTCTGGATGTACCGGTCGCGGTGAGGGTCGTGTACGGTTTCAGGTGCGACATTCAATATACGGTTATACAGGACGTTGAGAATATCGATGCACGACAGGCTTCCGCCGGTATGCCCGGCATTGGCCGATTTAATGTATTTCAATATCTTTTTACGGTATTCGACCGATTTGATTTCAAGGTCAATATCCGTATATATTTTATGCTCGCTCAATATGAAAACCTTCCTTACATTGATGACACCGGCTCATGTATATACACATCCCAGCCGAGGTACTTGCCGAATGCCTCCGCCAGAATACCCGACGTGTTTGATATGTTCAATGCAACATGATGCTCGAAACCGTTTTCGCAAACATACTGCATGAGCGCGTCCAGCCCTGGGATGTGGGCGACCGCTTTCGAGCCGAACGTATCCAGCGCATCGTCGGTGAACGAGCCCTCGCCCGCAAATGTTTTAATTTCACCGAAAATGTCATCGGTCGATATACGGCAATAGGTCAGCGGACCTGCGGGCGTGCGGCCCTCCAGTGCGCCGAACGTGTTTTCAACCCCGACCGTCGTCCCCAGGATCGGGGCGGTGGAAATTTTACATCCGGGCAGGAACGATTTACACCAGTTCCCGCAATGGAACATCACCAGCTTGTCCTCGTCCGAACCGTAATTGTTGTTCCAGTCCGCAAGAGCACTCGGAGAACCGGAGGCAAGCTGGAGGGCATACATGCTCAGCACGCCGGTCACATCGACTTCGCATGCGCTTGGAAGCAGATTCTCGCTCATCATGCTCATGCTTGTGCACACGTTGATTCCGAAGTTATTCTGCATGGAAGTCCAGCACTGGATTGCAGTTGCATCGAGTTCGTTTTCCTCGATGAAATCAGATAGAACGACACCGAGTTTTGCGATGAGTATCAGTTTTTCTTTCGGCACATTGCCGGTATCGGTATACGATGCGATTTCCTCGGCTTTTCGTTTTACCGCCGAATCCGAATCCTGCAGTCGCTCAAACTCGCCGAGAATCTCTGATAAATCCGCCGTTGTCACACTAATGCCGTTTGCCTCCAGGATTTTCTCGCTGTACCGCACCGTATTGAATGCTCCGGGCCGTGCGCCGATTGCGCCGATTCGCGCGCTGCTTATACCGTTGACCACGCGGCAAACCGCCGTGAATTTCAATAGATCCTCACGGAACCGCGGATCATCTGGGTGGATTACATGTTTGCGTGTCAGCGAATACGGGATACCCGCCTGATATAAATTATTGCAGACCGAAATTTTCCCGCAGAAAGCGTCACGGCGGTTTGCCACATCCATGCGTCCGGGATCATCCGGATAGCCCTGTATCAGAACCGGCACATCCAGTCCTGCAGCCCGGACTGTATCGAGCACGCCCTTTTCGTCGCCGAAATTGGGAAGCACAACAAGGATGCCGTCTATGTCGTCGCGGTGCTTTTTAAATAGTTCAGCGCAGGTTTTCGCCTCGGCATATGTCTCTACACCGCCCAATTTTGTCGCCTGCTCGTCCGGCATAACGCTTTTTATACCGAGTTCGCCGAACAGTTTTGCAATGTCTGCGCGGGCTTTTGTGACCAGATGATCGGGGAAAAAGTCACGGTTCCCGAATATAACCGCCAATGTAGTTTCGTTTTTCATATCAGCTCCTTCATTCCGAATTTGAATGATGTGTAATCTTAATCTTTATTACTCAGTCTGTCGATAATGACCGCCATGAGAATGACAAATCCTTTAATGACCTGCTGCCAGAACGGCGACACATTCAAAAGTACTAATCCGTTATTGAGCACACCTATAATAAGCGCACCCTGAACCGTTCCCAAAACCGATCCGCGCCCACCGGAAAGCGAGGTGCCGCCGATGACAACCGCCGCTATGGAATCAAGCTCGAATCCCATACCCGCATTCGGCTGCGCGGAATCCAGCCTCGAGGTGACAATGATTCCGCCTACTGCCGACATGATCCCGGCCATTGTATAAACGAAAATTTTCACTTTTCTGACATTTAGACCGGACAGAAGCGACGCTTTTTCGTTTCCGCCGACCGCAAAGATATACCGTCCGATACGCCGTTTTTTCGTCATGACAACCATGAGAATAACTATCACCGCGGTTATCCATACCGGCATGGGAACACCGAGAAACCAAGCTGTGCCGACATAGGAAAATGCCGCCCCGAGTCCGGTGATAGGGAATCCACCGGTCCATAACATGGTCAAACCGCGCGCCATTGTCAGCATGGCAAGCGTTGCGACAAACGGAGGGACTTTGAACAGCGTTACCGATATCCCGTTGATGAATCCCATGAGCGCGCCTGTGGCCAAGCCGCCAATTACCGCGCCTATAAACGTAAAGCCGATAAACAGATTGAGACCAGGAATCTCGATACCGTTTTTCAGGAGACCCGCGGCAACCGCACCGCTGAGCGCCAGCACCGAACCGACCGAAAGATCGATCCCGCCGGTGAGGATCACCAGCGTCATTCCCGTTGAAATGCAGACGTTTACTGAAATCTGCCGCATGACATTCCATGAATTTTCCATCGTCATGAACCTGTCCGACAGAATACTCAGCACGATTATCATAATAAGAAGCGCGATAAGAGACTGAAATCGAACAAGGGATTTTTTTATTGTATCATGCACACGTTTTTTCCTGATTTGAGAGTTTACTCCGGGGTATCGCCGCATGAAGCAGCAACTCCTCCGTCGCCTCCTCCGGATCGAATTCACCTGTTACCTTGCCCTCTGACATGACGATAATCCGGTTGGATACCGCAAGAATTTCCGGCAGTTCGGACGAAATCATGACAATACCCATACCCTCCGAAGCAAGTTGACTGATGAGATGATAAATTTCTTTTTTTGCCCCGATATCGATGCCCCGTGTCGGCTCATCCAGAAGCATGACGGTCGGTCCCAGCGCCAGCCATTTTGCGATAACGACTTTCTGCTGGTTGCCGCCGCTGAGTTTTTCAACACTCGTACCGGAGCCTGCCGTTTTAATGTTCAGCATATTTACATACGTTTCAGCCAGATTCCGTTCACGGCGGCTGTTCAAAAAACCGTATCGCTCGACCTGTTCAAGGCTGGTTATGCTGATATTTTCTGCAATATTCATCCCAAGAATCAACCCGTCCTGTTTCCGGTCTTCCGGGATGTAGCCGATACCCGCCGCTATTGCATCCGCAGGACAGTCTATCTTCACGGTATTGCTCCCGACCGTAATCTTTCCGTGCATGCTGCGGCCGTACAGGCCGAAAATGGCGTCGCATAATTCCGAGCGCCCTGCTCCCATGAGTCCAAATATGCCGAGAACCTCTCCCTTTTTCAAAGAAAACGAAACATCCTCGACAATAAATCCACTTTTTCGCACCCGGGAAGGAACGGATATATTATCAGCTCTGAAAAACTCTTTTTGATGGGCAGTCTCCTTTTTTTCGTAAAAATCTTCCAGATCACGGCCGACCATCATACGAATGATATCATCGTGGGTGACACTATCTGAGGTTGCCGAATCGACATATCTGCCGTCACGTAAAACGGTTACTCTGTCGGCGATCCTGTCAAGCTCGTCAAGTTTGTGTGTGATGTATACGATTGTGACGCCTTTTGTTCTGAGCCCTTGAATAAGGCCGAACAGAATTTCGATTTCCTGCTCGCTGATTGCCGATGTCGGCTCGTCCATGAAGATGATACGGGCATTGAGCGAGAGCGCTTTGGCGATTTCGACAATCTGCTGTTGACCGACCCGGAGTGATTTGACCGAAGCTGAAGGTGAAATATTCGGATCGAGTTTGCAAAGAAGTTCGGACGCATCGGCAATGAGCTGTTTGAAATCGATCATGCCGAGCGAATTCACGTATTCGCGGCCGAGGAAAATGTTCTCCGCAACACTCATCCCGGATATCAGATTCAGTTCCTGATGTATGACCGCGATGCCTTTGTCCTGTGCATCTGCAGTATTGCGAAACGAAACCGGTTCGCCGTCGAGCAGTATTTCGCCAGTATAATCAGAGTATATGCCGGAGAAGATTTTAATAAGCGTGGATTTCCCGGCGCCGTTCTCGCCGACGATTGCATTTACCTGCCCAGTGTATAAATCAAGATTGACATTATTGAGTGCGGCAACACCCGGAAACGTCTTGCTTATATTCCGCGAGCTGAGAATTATGTTTTGACTTTGGGGGACCATCTCTATTCTTTCAGGTTGATTTCGATCGGGATGATTTTCAGCGGGTGTATGTTCTGGTCATCCTCGCTTACTTCCGCAGCGCCGATGAATCGAATATTTTTGCCAACCGCAGCCTTTTCAACCGCCGGCCGAACAACTTCGGTGCGAATGATGGTGTTAATTTCAACCGATATCGTATTAAACTCCATTGTGTTGGGAAAATCGCTCACATCGACAAGCCCGGAGGCGTCACGGACCGCATTGCCGAATAAATCAATGGTGGTAATAAGCACTTCGGCACCGGAATCGCCGTCAATCCTTACACGTATCCCGTCCTCATCAATCTCAACGACCCGTCCCTCGCCTTTTACAAGATATGAATGCTGCGATGCAATACCCAGCGTTCGCGCGTATTTTTCAATTGCCTGATCCATATCATGCTCAAAAAGATCGAGCAGATCGGCCGCGTCGACTGCTCTTCCTGTTACGGTCGGAAGTTTGTTTTGCCAGAAATCGAGTGTATATGCTTTCGAGTCGAAGTGGGCCAGATCAGATACAGCACCCATCTTGTCAAGCAGCCGGAAATAGACCGAATGATAGGCAAAGATACCGAATACCAGTATGCCGATACCGTATTTGAAAATTTTAATTGTCTTTTTTTCCATATGCGATGTACTTTTTGACGTTTTCCCGGGTTACCAGCTCAACCGCGATCGGCAGTTTCTGGGGGAAATCCCGTGTTCCTTTTTCGTATTCATCGACCATTTCCGCAGCCCGCTGCGCCATTATTTTCGGGAACTGCATCCCCGTTGCGGCAATTTTCCCTTCACCAATCAAATCGATTACATCAGACGCACCGTCAAAACCAAACACCTCAACATCTTCAGCTTTCCCCGCAGATGCAAGCGCCTGATAGGCGCCCATAGCCATTGCGTCGTTCCCGCAGAAGACAGCGTCGATTTCGGGATTCGCCTGCAGAATGGATTCCATGACCTCCATGGCCTTGTTGCGATCAAAGTCTGCGCTTTGCTGTGCGGCCATGACGATGCCGGGATAGTTATCGACCACGCTGTGGAATCCTTTGGAGCGGTTCCATGTATTGTTGTCGCCGACTAATCCGAGGAGTTCAACGTATGTGCACAATCTGCCCACGGTTTTCACGAAATACTGTCCAAGCGCCACACATCCCGAGTAATTGTCGGAGAGAAGCTGCGACACGGCTGCGGTATTCGAGTTGATCTCACGGTCGATGCAGAACGTGGGGATGCCTGCTTCCCTAGCGCGTTGCACATTCGCAATGGAACCGTCCGCATCGGTCG
>CAZCDQ010000086.1:0-15437 GCA_964497605.1 uncultured bacterium | reverse complement strand
GCCCGCTGGCGGGAGAGGGGGTTAGGGGGGTGAGGGTGGAACAATAGCAGTTGCTTACTTAACTGGATAACCGAATCATTTTAATCTTTACTATCAACATTTATCGAAGAATCGGCAATGCGCATATTCAATGAAGGCGCGGTTCCGTCTTTACTCTCACCCGGATAGAACGTGACATGCGGGAATGGTATTTCAATATTACTTTTATCAAATGCTTTTTTCAGACGCCGATTAAATTCTCGGGCTACTGACCACTGTTGAATTGGGACTGTTTTCGTACGCGCTTTAATTATTACCGCTGAATCGGCAAACTGATCCACACCAAGAATTTCAATCGGTTCCAGGATTCTATTCTTATATTCAGGATCATTTCTAAGATCCTCATCAACCGATTTGATAACATCGACAACCTCATCTGTATCCTCACGATAGGCAACCCCTATATCAAAAACATACCGTGAGTATTCTTTCGTCATATTTGTGACAACATCAATAAGACCATTGCGAACAAAGTGTACATTTCCGGAAAGATCACGAAGAACCACCATACGGAGCGTAATTTTCTCTACAAGACCGCTTTTGCCAGTAATTTGAACCACATCGCCAACCCGAATCTGATCCTCAAGTAATATGAAAATGCCGCTAATAATATCCGCCACCAGGTGTTGAGCGCCAAAACCAATAGCTACACCGAAAATACCCGCAGTTGCGAGAAGCGGTGTTATATCGATTCCGAGTACAGAAAGAATCATAAACACCGATATTGCTATAATGGTGATTGTTAAAACAAATCTGGTCAAACCGCTGATAGTATCGACCCTTTTCTGCATCTCGATATCTTTCGGCTTGATTAAAAGGGTAAATAAGCGGGTAAAGAGCAGTCTGGCAAGCCATATTCCAAAAAGTGTAACTATTAAAATAAGAATAATTTTAAATCCCGATGAAACAAACCACTCGAATGCTTTCGTCACAAACAATGTAAGATCAATATTATTAATTATATCCATTAGCTGCATAACTCACCTCATAATATGGATTATATGAACAGAAAATTAATTCTACGCTAAATTGAGCGATATGTTATAATTAAAACATATATAATATTGTTATTATTGATATTATCCGAATAAGAATATGAGCCAAATGGTTTATGCCTTTTCCGTAGTGGCATGGCTTGCCTCTGCCTGTTTCTTATACGTTCTTGGGCAACCGCAAGGGTTGCCCCTACACAAGAATCGCTCAATTTAGGTCTACGAAGGCGTTCGATTTAGCCTTTATTCAACACTTTCCTGACTTTTTCGCTTAAATCATTTATTGAAAACGGTTTCTCAATGAAATTGACACCTTCATCCAGCACACCATGATGAGCGATAACATTGGCGGTGTATCCCGACGTGAAAAGACGTTTGATATCAGGATAAAGGGTCATAATTCGTTTTGCCAAATCGCGCCCGTTCATTTCCGGCATAATAACATCAGTCATGAGCAGGTCTATTCTCCCATTGTGTTCCTTTGCCAGCCGTATTGCTTCAACCGGTGTGGATGCGGCTATGATCTGGTATCCCAATCTCTCAAGAATTTTTTTCCCGAGACTGAGAATGGACGGTTCATCCTCCACCAGCAAAATTGTTTCGTGACCGGGGGTAACAGGCTTAGCCTGGTGTTTTTTTGTTTCCTCTGTTGTTGGTGATACATGGGCAGGAAAGTAAATCTTGAGTGTTGTTCCCTCACCCAGTTCGCTGTATATATTTACAAAGCCTTGATTTTGTTTGATAATACCGTATACGGTGGCCAAGCCCAAGCCGGTACCCTCTCCCTGTCCTTTTGTGGTGAAAAACGGTTCGAATACTTGCGCTTTTGTTTCCGCGTCCATGCCGCAGCCATCGTCGCTCACGGCAAGCATAATATATAGGCCTGGAATAAATCCGGTATGTTGTGTACAGTATTCCTCATCGAAATCGACGTTGTCGGTTTCGATAGTGATTTTGCCAACATTTTGACCAATTGCATCCCGGGCGTTCACGGCCAAATTGGCAAGTAATTGATCGATCTGTGCCGGATCTATATAAACAGTGTCAAGTTTTTTGCCGGGCATCCATAACAAATCGATGTCCTCGCCAATCAGCCGTCCAAGCATCTTAAGCATGGATTTAATGGTATTATTCAGATTGAGAGCTTTAGGCGTTACCGTTTGTTTACGGGCAAACGCGAGAAGCTGGCGTGTAAGATCAGCCGATCGTTGAGCGGCGCTCTGAATCTCTGTTATTTCAGTATAAATTGGATGAGATGTATCGATACTGTTTAACGCAAACTCGGCATTACCGCTTATGACACTCAGCATATTGTTGAAATCATGAGCGACGCCTCCGGCAAGACGCCCGACAGATTCCATCTTTTGAGCCTGTTGGTACTGGCCTTCTAACGTGAGCTGTTCAGTGACATCTTTTTTTACAGCAACATAGTTGACAATTTCTCGGTCAGCATTGTAGACTGGAGAGATTGTGGCATCTTCTGTATACAATGATCCGTCCTTGCGTTTATTTACGAGACGTCCCTGCCATGTTTCGCCGCTCGAAATAGTATCCCAGAGTTCACGGTAATACTCATCGCTTTGTTTCCCGCTTTTCAGAATGCGCGGATTTTGACCGATAACTTCTTGAAGAGTATATCCGGTAATTCGTTCAAAAACAGGATTAACATATTGAATATCCCCCTCAGCGCCTGTAATAACGATGATTTCCCCGGATTGCTCAATAGCTATTTTAAGGCGTTCACGCTCAACTTCAGCAAATTTTCGTTCGGTTATATCACGACATGTGCCAAAATACCCCAGCAAATTTCCTTTTTTATCAATGAGAGGCGTTGCATTTGTCTCGAAAATGACAGGATGTCCATCTTTATGAAGAAAAGTATCTTCCAACCCAACAATCCTATCATTCTTTTTCGCAATTTCTTTGAAAATATTCAGGACACGATGAGCTTCATCGTTGTCCATAAAATCAAATGGTGTTTCCCCTATTATTTCATCTTTTGTATACCCAATTAATACATCAGTATTTTCGCTTGAATACGTATATTTACCATTTGCATCGGTTTGCCAGTTCCAATCAATGGTATTTTCAACAAGCGCACGAATTTTTTCTTCGCTTTGCTTTAACGTTTCTTCTGATTTTTTGCGGTCGGTTATGTCACGAACCCACTCAACGAAGAGTTCACAGTTTCCTCCAGCGTCAAGGATAGGAATGACATTCAGTTCCAGCCAAACGCCTTCAGGCACTTCAACCACTTCCCTGTAAGACTTTCGAGTCTCGATGACCTGTTTCGCGCGACAGTCGGGGCAGACCTTGTCGAGTCCCCGGTAGATCCGGTAGCACTTTTCGCCGAGGATTCTGCGGTCCGGTGGGGCGGCGGCGAACCCGTTCCAGTTGCTATAGACGATATTCATATCGTTATCGTGAACGGAGATCATGTCCGGAATCGCGTCAAGCATCGCTTGGAAGAGCAATTCGCTTTTCCTCAGCGCCTCGGCCGTCCGGGCCAGCTTGATGTGGGCGTATGACAGGCGGGTTATGAAGTTTATCAGATTGCAGTAAAAGGTCATGACCCGGTCGACGGTTTCGCGTGACCAGCGAGGGATGGCGTTATAGGCTTTCAGATACGCATCCTCGTCGAATCCGTAGCGGCGAGCCTGTTCCCGGAAAACGGCGATGTCGGGCGTTTCATCCTCGAAGAAAAACTGTCCGAGGAAGAGATTGCCGAGGTGTTTCCCGCCAATCATGATCGGGGTCACCATGTCCCACATATTATTTTTGCATTTGTAAATTTTGAAGGTTCCCGGTTCCACGCCGGACACAAGTTGCGTGTCGCTTTCCCAGCAGCGTTTCGCCGTCTCGGGGTGAACCCGGTGGAATTTCGTGCAGACATCCTGATAGCCGATTCCGACAAGGATGTTCCCGTCCTGATCAAGAATGCCGACGCCGATGTCGGTCAATGCGTAAAAATCGTTCATCAGGGATTGAATCTCATCGCAGTCCACCACATCGGCAAGATGCAGCGTCCCAATATCGCCTTCCGGATTGAGAAGGGTGTTCAATTTCGTCCGAATCCTGTTTTCGCTCTCGCGAAGCGCCTCTTCCGCTTGCTTGCGTTCGGTGATATCCTCGGCAAAGCCAAGAAATCGGTTTTCCGAAAGTTTAACAGCGCTCACGGACCACTGTCTCACCTGGCCGTCTTTCCGCAGCAAGCCGGCATCACCGCTGGAAAAACCCGTATCACGCAGACGCTGAAAATGAGACAGGGTTTCCTGCTCACTCCCAGTCGGTATAAGGTCCGAAATAGACATGGTCAGCAACTCTTCTTCAGCATATCCCGTGATTTCGCAGGCAGCCGGGTTGACATCCAAGTAGCGTCCCTCACCATCGGTGATAAACACGCCAAACGGCGCGTTCTGTATGTAGCTACGCCATTTTTCTTCGCTTTTACGCATCTCCTGCTCCGCTTGCTTGCGTTCGGTGATGTCGCGGTGAGTGCCAAACATTGAGAGGGCTTTACCGTCATCATCATGCGTCATAACGCGTCCCGTATCTAACATCCATACCCAGTGTCCATCCTTGTGCTTCATGCGCAATTCACATTCATAATCGGGCGTTTTGCCCTCAACGCAAGAGACAAGAAGTTCTTGGGCATGTGCCAAATCATCAGGGTGGGTGAGCTGTTTCCACGTTTCAATATTATAGGGTGTCAGCTCTTCGAGCGTATATCCAAGCATCGCCGCCCAGGTTTCGTTAAAGACGGTTTCGTTTGTCTGAACATTCCATTCCCATGTCCCCAGACGGGAGCCGTCAATGACAAGCGACAGCCGCTGACGTTCGTCATGTAAAGCCTTTTCTCTCTCTATGCGCTCGGTGATATCCAGAATCGCGAACACGGCCCGGTCGATCCGGCCTTGCTCATCGTGCAACGGCGCTCCGTTGATGCTCAGTATTTTCCGGGAGGCATCCGGCATGGTGATCGCGTGATGGACTTTATAGACGGGTTTTCCGGTCGACATAACCCGGCGAAACGGTAACCGTTCGTCGGGAAAAGGAGAACCGTCAACATCGGTGATAATCCACTCGGGAGCATTGTAGGTGAGGGCTCCAATAGTGGACTTATCCAGGCCTAAAAGATGTTCCGCATGACGATTGGCAAAGACAATCTGCCCGTCGCGATCCAAAAGGGTGATAGCCACCGGCCCGTCTTCAATAATACGCTGGGAGAGTTCCCTCTCTATTCGCAATTCCTCTTCGCCCCGTTTGCGTTCGCTGATATCGCGATGGCTAATGACAATACCATCAGATATTTTCACAACCTGATGATAATACCAACTGGCGGGTACATGCGTTTCAGGAAGATAAAATTCTTCTTCCAACGGAGCGCCCGTTTCAAAGACACGTTTGTATTTTTCAAAGAACTTTTCCGTACGATTTACCGGAAGAAGTTCGCACATGCGTTTCCCGACTATTTCTTCCGGTTTCATCTGCAGCATTTCAGCGGCGTTTGTGTTTATATAATCGAATATGAAGTCTATTATTTCACCATTTTCATCATAATAGCATCGGCAAATAAACAACGAATCCAGGCTTGCTTGAGCAGCTGCACGTAAAAGCTCCTCGCTTTCCCGCAAGGCTTCTTCCCTTTTTTTAAGTTCCTCTTCTTCCTGTAATCGTTCGATAATGCGACCGAGCCGCTCGGCGATCATGTCAAGGAGTGTCTGCTTCTCAGGCAGAAAAAGTTCGTCCTCATCAGGAGATTGATCAAAGCGAAAGACCTGAATTTGTCCTTCTGTTTCACCTTTCACAATAATTTCGGCATATTGTTGATTGTCCGTTTGATGAAAAGACGCGGTCGAATATTCGTTATCATTGAACGTAATACGGGCGCAGGTTTTTTGAGGATACTGCCACGCAGGCGGAATCAATTTCACGAGGTTCTGTAGTAATTCCTCCAGGGTTATTCCGGGCCGTTCAACAAGGAGGGTGAATTCATGAAGACAATTCTGCTCTTTGATACGCTCGCCAAGCTGGCGCTTAATTTGATTAAGCTCGTGTTCTAACTGTTCGTAGGTCGGCTTTTGAGGCATAATAATTTTACCATCTGTCAGGTTGATGGAAATATAGCGGAATGATTGTTATTTTATTTAATATATGAGAAAAAGCAATAGAAAATCAAATGATTAAACATACAAAGATATTTTAAATTACGGTTAAATGATAAGTATTTCAAAAATAAAATGCTTGTATGAAATACAATAAATATTTATTTTCTGGATATTCAGTTAAAGAAGCTTGATATCCGGGAAACCACAGAAATACAAAACGACCTCACCCTTTCATTCCCTCTCCTTGAAAGGAGAGGGCTAATTGATAGTATTGAGGCTCCTCCTCGCCCGCTGGCTTTAGAGGGGGTCAGGAAAGTGAGAGTGGAACAATCGCAGTTGCTGACTTAACCGGATAAACGGAATTTATTTTCTGAGTAACTAAGTTATATCTTAATTCGAGACGTATTATATTACGTACAAATATTAATAAACATGACCTACCCAAGCAGACAAAACTTCAATCATTAGGCCGGTGAAATGGATGAAACAATAAATATCAGAAAATGGCTGTCGTTTATATGGAGCAAACGCCGCATTATTGTCGTAATTGAAATCGTTTTTATTATTACCGGAGTAATCTATTCATTAATTCTTCCCAAAAAATATGAGGCCGTTTCGGTGTTGCTTCCAAGCCAGACAGCTTCGCCATCGTCAAACATCATTTCGCAATTAAGCAATTATGTCGGTGAAAATCTTTTTTCCTCGGGCGAAACGTTCGTTGACCTTTATCCTAAAATCGTTACAAGCAGAAGTATTCTGACCGATGTGTTAAAAGCGCCGTACAATGGCGGAACTTTCGAGCAAGCGCTGACCAATGAAGTTAATGTTACGGATGAGAGGCGCGAAAATTTACTACTATCACTACGCAAGAACATCATTAATGTAACAGTTGATAACAGAACAAAGGCGGTAACAATTGTAACTTCTACTCATTCGCCCGAGTTATCGGCTGCGCTGAACAATGAAATACTGAATCAACTGGAAAATTTCTTTCGATTCAGGATGAAAAATATTGCATCAAGCCAGCGGCTGATGATAGAAGACCGCCTCGAAGACATTGCCGATTCTTTGAGATTAGCTGAAGAGAATCTCCTTGAATTCAACAATAGAAACCGCGATATACGTTCTTCACCAACCCTTAAAATTACCGAGCTTCGTCTCTCACGGCAGGTTCAGATTTATAGTACAACCTATATTGAACTCACCAGCCAGCTTGAGATTGTAAAAATCAATGAGCTTCAGTATAAACCTATTCTCAACATACTCGACCATGCTGTTGCCCCGTTCGACCGTTCAAGTCCGCACAGGAAGAAAATTGTTATGATGTTTTTGATAAGCGGATTCGCGGCATCCATCGGATATATACATTTCAGAGAAATGGTCGCACCGACGACCGCGTGAGAGGAAACCTATTGGTGAATCTGCATTATTCAATGTAGAAGCGTTCTATGCACTTTGGGAGGAGAACGATCCTCCAATGAATGTGCCTTATTACTATTCAATGTGATAAAACTGCTTGTACCATGCGATGAATCTTTTAATTCCCTCCTCAACCGAGATTTTCGGCACAATCCCGAACTCGTACTCTATTGTACCCGAATCAGAATGTGTCGAATGAATATCTCCGGGCTGAAGAGGCATCATGTTTTTTATTGCTTTAATACCGAGTTCTTTTTCAATTGCTTCGATAAATTCGATAAGCTTCACCGGCCTGCCGTTCCCAACATTATAGATTCTATACGGAGCGCAGCTTATCGACGGATCGGGAGCAACTGGATCCCAGTCTTTGGAAGGTTCTGCTGGATATTCGATAATCTTTTCAACGGCGCGAACGATATCATCGACATAGGTGAAATCGCGATGCATGTCCCCGTTGTTATAAACATCGATTGGCGTGCGATTCAGAATGGCTTTCGTAAAAATAAAAAGCGCCATGTCAGGGCGTCCCCAAGGGCCGTAGGAGGTAAAGAACCTGAGTCCTGTTGCTGGAATATCGTAGAGGTAAGAATAGGTATGAGCCATCAGCTCGTTGGATTTTTTTGTCGCCGCATAAAAGTTGATCGGATGTTCAACAATGCCGTGCTCCGAAAGCGGTAAAGACCGATTCAGGCCGTACACGGATGAAGAGCTTGCATATGTGAGGTTTTTAATTTCGTGCCTACGGCAGTTTTCAAGAATATTAAGGAATCCGGTCAGATTACTGTTTAAATAAATATACGGATTCTGAATAGAATACCTAACACCCGCCTGAGCTCCTAAATGACAGACAGCATCAAAGGAATTTTTTTCAAAAAACGCATCGATATGCTCTTTCTCGGAAAGGTCGAGTTTGACAAGTGCGCAGTTCGAATATTTTTCGCTTGAGGTAATTTCGTTATAGCGTATGGATTTCTCGGGGATACCAAGCTCACGCAGCCGGCCGTATTTCAAACGAGTATCGTAATAATCGTTGATGTTATCCAATCCGATTATATCATCTCCCTTTTCAATAAGTTTTCGTGCGAGATGGAAACCGATAAAACCCGCCATACCGGTAATTAGTATTCTCATGTTGTGCGTCTCCGCAAAATTAATTGTTTGAAATAGAGTTGTATTTTCATATCTTAAGTTAAATATTTACTGTTTATAAATCAACCTTTTCTTCTTTTTGTTGAAATTGCTTTCGAGGAGGAAAGGCTCGCTATTATCGGAAACATTTTTATCGCCTGATCCTGATATTAACCGTTTTTTAAAATGACAGCGTATGGATGAGAAAAGCCAACGTCCGATTCCGTTTTTGGGCGGCATAAACTGGAAACGCCCAATCGAGTCGGAATATTTTCGAAATGCTGGCGGTTATCTTGCGCTGCGATTTGCCATTCTCGCCGTATGCGGCTTGGCAAGCCAGTATCTGCTGACGCATAATCTTGATGTCGATGATTACGGTCTTATCATATGGGTCGGAACCATTGCCGGCATGTTAAGTTTTTTCGGTCTGCCAGGCATTACAACGTCCATAACCGGGGCAGTCGCCCGGGGATTCGACGATAATTTCCGCCGCGGGACGTATTATCAGATTATCGGCGGAACGCTCGGCGGTGTTGTTCTTTTGGGATTCGCCTCCTATTACCGGTTTTGGGTCGGCTCGGATATTAAAGCGCTTATTTTTGCCGCCGCGGGAGTGCTCGGCCCTGGATTTTGGCTCGACACCCATCTGAGCTATTGGAATGGGAAAAAAAATTTCAGGGCGATTTTCTGGTGGTCGGTGCCGGTACGGATTTTACAGCTTCTGGCTGTTGCCGCGGTGCTCCTGTTTTCGACCAACCCAGCCCTGGTTTTTTTTGTGCAAACGGTCATCCAAGTTGCGGCAAATATCGGGACATCTTTTGCCATTATTCATTACGGAGACATCAATAGAAAACAATCCGACCATTATCAAAGCTACGGGTGGTATTATTCATTTTTACATGTTCTCGGCCTTATTGCAACATATTTTGATAAACTTTTCATTGGGATATTTTACGGGCTAGAGAATCTTGCTGTTTTTTCTGTGGGGGAATTGATTTACAGCTATATTTATAAAACACCGTTTGGGATCATAGGTCAGGTTTTCATGCCCAGGCTCGCCGAAATGGAAAAAAATACCGCAGCAAAGTGGATTTGGAAACGAATGCCATTCGTAATCGCAGCGACCTTTGCTGCGGTCGTGATTGTCGGATTAGCCATACCGGTGGTTTATCCGCTCCTTTTTTCGACAAAATATATCGACAGTATTTATTATGCTTATCTTTTTCTCGGATGCATTATGCTCGGTTCACCGGTGATACTCACCGATTCACTTATAAAATCGCATGCGATGAAAAAAGAAAATACAATACTCTGGATGATATTCGTAATCACTCCGCTTATTACATTGCCAATTTTCGGCATGCTGTGGGGATTGAGCGGATTGGTGCTTTCACGGGGATTTACCAATTTGATGGGGAGTATTTATCTCGTGTACCTGACCCGTAAAATTGCGGACTCATGACAAACGCCTATTAGACTTACCGGTCAAGACAAAAACCACAAAAAAATTGGCTACAATGCTATTACTAAAGAACATTACGATCGGCAGCTTATTGTGAATATAGGGATTCTTACAACAAATTATTTGCCCAGCCTGGGCGGGATACAGTTTCTATTATTCTGGCTGATGAAAGCTTTCGATGAAAAACTCGACACCAGGATAAACGATAGAATCGTTTTTATCGTTCCCCGGGGAAGCGACAAAAACGTTCATCTGAATTTCAGGAATATCGATGTTGTCGAATACGATATCCCGGACGGGCGATTCAGCACGGCATTATTCATGAAGACCCTTGCAGGAATATCGAAAAGATACGCGCTCGACCTCATTCACTGCCATTCCGCGTCGACCGAGGGGAGCTGGTGCCTGGGGGCAAAAATCCTGTCACATACACCGTACATGGTAACGTGTCACGGCAGCGATGTGGCGAAAGATAAGCGGTTCAATTACGGCAGCCGGCTCAAGAAATCGACCGATTTTTTTGTTCGGATGGCGCTGAAACATGCATCGTATATAACGACGCTGAGTTCCGATATGGTGCCGTTTGTCAGGGACGCCGGGGGCTCGCGTGCACCGCTGAAAATCATTCCCGAGGGTATCGAAACGAACGTTCCTATCTCGGACGACGAAAGCAGAGAGATGGAGTCGCATATCAAAGAAAAATACCATATAACCGATATAAATACAATATATCTGACATTATCCGGTATGCGTGAGATAAAAGGTCATGCCCCAATGATTACGGCTTTTGCAAAAGCATTGAATAATGACGAAAATCTTGCGCTTTTTATTGGCGCTCAAAATACAATTTATGAAGAAAAATTGAAATCACAGATAGAAGCATTTGGAATCCAGAAACATATTCATTTTATTGGAAATGTGCGGGGCGCAGAAAAAAAAGCGTGGTTTCATATCGCCGATGTTTACTGTAATACAGCGTTTTTTGAGCCGTTCGGTATTGTTTACATTGAAAGTATTTTTTATGGAAACGCTGTTCTGGGAAGTATTCATGGAGGAGGAAAAGATATTTTTGATCACAAAAAATCGGCGTATCTTGTTAATCCAGAAAACACGGATGAGATCACTGATGGTATACTGGCTTTGAGAGACGCCGGATTACGTGACTCATTCGCCCGCGAAGCCCGAAAAAAATTACCCCGATATGATATCGGGCGGATATGCGATGATTATATTGCTGTTTATGACGAAATCGGAACCAACCTGAACAATTAATCCGGCGGCGACAATTTATGGATATTGACACATATAAAGCGCAGTGCGAAAAATCGGTAGATTTGTTCAAACGCAAAATCGGTGATTCTTTCGCGTATATTCCCAACGGCATCATGCTGTGGGAGGGATTTGCGTTTTGTGCGATGCTTGACCTGCTCGATATCGATCTTATTATCGAGTCTGGAGTTGCGGGCGGCAGGTCGACCGAGATATGGGCTAAATATACCGGCAAAAAAATCTATGCGGTCGATAACGCGAGAACCTATGGCGAAGAAAGGTTCGAGGAGACTGTCCGAAGGCTGTCCTATCTCGATAATATTGAATTTATCAACGGAAACGCCTTTTTCGAACTCCCCCGTCTCATAAAACAGAACCGCGGCCGAACAATCGCGCTGTTCATCGACGGACCGAAAGGGATTGATGCGATAACGCTCGCGAAGCACTGCTTTCGTTACGAGCACGTTCGCTGTGCGGGCATTCACGATCAGTGCAAGGGAAACTATCACGAGATGGATGTGTGGAACAGAACGGTGTTTTATACCGATGCGCCGTGGTTTCTCGAAAAATATGCGTCGTTGGAATCCAATTCGGACAATCCGGAATTTCAGGAAGAATTGCGCAATAATCCGGGAGGTCCCGGCATCGGTATTGCGGTAAATTCGGGAATCATTCATAGTAATGCAAAAAATCATAAAACGATTAGATGGATAAAAGATTCAATAATTTTTAACAAACTCATAATGAGTGCTACAGTCGATGAGATTAAATGGTATCTGAAAAAGAATCATCCTGTAATTGTAAATTTTTTTAAAAATAGTGGCTTTTTTAATCAATGACATGACAAATGAGAAAAAATTGAAATTTGCAGAATCAAATATAAATATCGAAAAAATCTATACGACGGGTCTTGTCAGCACAAACCATATCAGCAGAAAAAGTCTGCTTATAACGGGCGCTTTGATGAAAGCGAGATTATGGAGAAAACTGATCGACTCGGGTTTTATCAGAGAGTGGTTCGAGGAATTTCATGAATACTGGATATCGGTACTGAAAGGCCGGCCGTTGAAATTTCACGATTTCTTTTATCTTCATTCGGAAAGCAGAAAAGGGTTTGAAGATACCATACAGTTTGAAAGCTATGAAATGAATGATGAGAATGTTCTCGAAAGATGGCAGGTTCCGGAGAACATTTATCTTTTATATTCTGGTGTCTATAATTATGCGCTTCAGCCTGTCAGCTATTATCCGTTTCGCAAAATAATCGCACAATCAAAAAAAGTCCTTGAATACGGATGCGGAGTCGCACCGATTACTTATAGCGCAATTAAATACGGACATTTTAATAAATCGCTATTTACAATCGGGGATATCCATAATCACACATTCCATTTCGCCAAATGGAGGCTTAAAAATACTCCGAATGTCCGATCTTTTGATATTGAGCCTCATATATTGCCTGATATTGAAAAGGATTATGATACTGTTTTTCTTATGACTGTTTTGGAGCATCTGCATGATCCACTGAACACGCTGATTAATATTGCGGACAGTATAAAACCTGGAGGTCATCTCGTATTCGATTTTATACTGGGAGACGGAAAAGGCCTGGATACAAAACAGGCCGTTGAAAAACGGAGGGGGATAATCGATTATTTGAAAGATTCTTTTACGGTTGTCTTCGGTGAGCTTTCTGCGGACACATCAATGAGAACAACAATTGTGCGAAAAAAAGTCAACTATCGGAAACTTTATCTTACAAGATAATACATGGAAACGAAAAACCTGAAGATACTTTTTTTAACGGTCAGTTCTACCTCTTTTTTTTACGATCAGTTGGTCATCCCGTTCGGGCTCATCAGCATCGCATCGTATGTGGAGGGAAAAGGGTATACACTGAAAGGGATCGAAATGAACTCTCCGTCGGAGAAAACACTTTCAAGGTATCTGAAAGTGGATGACGACCTCCTGCGCGAGATCACCGATTATGGGCCAGACATTGTCGCCATGAGCACATATGCCTCGAATATCTATAATGCGGTGTTCTGGGCGGGAGTCATAAAAGAAAACCTCCCGGAATGCACAGTCATTCTCGGCGGGAATCATGTTTCGTATATCGCCGAGGAGTGTCTAAAAAAGTATCCGGCGGCCGATATGGTTGTGCGGTTCGAGGGAGAAATTCCGTTTAAAATGATCTGCGAAAAGTTAGCGGACGGGGAAACAGATTTCGGATCTATACCCGGGATAACGTACCGTGACAGCAGCACGGTCGTATCGAACGAATTGCATACCCTTATCGATCTGAAAAAGCTTCCGCAAATGAATCTTGAACTGTTCGAGGATCAGAGCAAAAAGAAAGACGAGATTGAGCACGCCGATATGCTCAGTTCGCGCGGATGTCCGTTTCATTGCACGTTCTGCAACTGCAACCATTACTGGGGAAAAAAATACCGTGTCAAGAACGAGGATCAGGTCGTTCAGGAGCTCAGGGATTTGAAACGCAGATATCCCAATCTGAAATCCATAAGGTTCCGCGACGATCCTCACCTAACAGAAAAAAAATTGTCGTGTTTTTTATAATCGCTGGTTTTGCGCTTACGTTTGTATATATCAAATTTAAAAGTCTGTCATAAAATATATAGAAATTTTTCAATGTAATGGTTTACTTACATGTGAGGTGCATGATAAAAATAATCAATAGCATTACAAAATCTCATTTTATTAGAAGCGTATCTCTGTTGTCTGGCTCTACTGTCATCGCTCACATTATTGCTGTTATAACTGCACCAATTCTTTCACGTCTATACACACCTGAAGATTTCGGAGTTCTCGCTGTATTTACTACCATACTGTCAGTTATTTCTGTTGTCGCTTCATTACGATACGAAACTGCTCTCCCATTGCCAGATAATGAATCGACAGCATTGAATTTATTGGGATTTGGTTTTTTGTGTATTTTTGCAATGACAGTTCTCATATCTTTGATATTAGTAGTTTTCGGAAATACTATTTCGGCGCTGTTGAATGTTCCAGCTCTGAAAAATTATTTATGGCTTTTGCCACTATGCTTTATAGGCGCTGGAGTTTATCAAATTCTCACCTATTGGGCAATCCGCCAAAACAGTTACAAAACACTTGCAGCTTCAAAGATATATAAAATATCCGCGCAAGTCGGCGTTCCAATCCCGGTGGGTCTTTTTAAAAGCGGCCCGTTTGGTCTTATTCTTGGCGATTTTATCAGTAGATTCGCCGGTTCCGGATTGCTAATAAACCACCTTTTACCAAATAAAATTGAATGCATAAAAAAAATTCGTTTCAAAACCATGTTTGCAAGCGCAAAAGAATATAAACGATACCCGAAGTACGCAAGCCTCTCGATATTAATTCACACTATCAACTTGCAGTTACCAATATTATTCTTTTCAATAATTTATGGTTCGCAGGTTGCCGGTTGGTTTTCGTTCGGACAGAGAATTTTTGTAGCACCGTTAAATATTATTGGTGCTGCAATCGGGCAGGTTTTTTACGGAAAAGCATCGACACTTGCAAGGCAGAATTCACCGGAACTAAGAAAAGCATTTATAAAAATTACATTAATATTATCTTTGCTATTTCTCATGCCTGTCTTTGTTGTTACATTTTGGGGGGCTGAAATATTCGCTTTTATTTTGGGTGATGTGTGGGAACAGGTCGGCGTTTACCTCCAGATTTCATCATTTTCCATTTATGCTATGATGGTCATTGGCCCTGTATATCAAATTCTCAACATTTTACAGAAACAACATCTAATTTTGTTAAGCGTTACGTTATGTCTCATTTCTATTATCACTGCTTTTTATGTGGTTTATAAACTCAATCTAAAGCCTGAATCAGCAGTGCTTTTTTATAGCATAAGTTTATTTTTTTGTTATAGCTTGTTTTTTGTTTTTTCTTTGAACTCAATGAAATATTAAAATTTCAAGAAATATATTATGATAAAAAAATGATATTTAATAATAACATTATATTATAAAATAATAA
>CAZCDQ010000085.1:0-15539 GCA_964497605.1 uncultured bacterium | reverse complement strand
TTCTGATCGGCATGACAGTATCCATTGATGAAAAAAGTTTTTCTTGTTAAGGCAGATAGATATAATATAAGAAATATGATAATCGTGCACCACTGCAATCGCATTTGCCTCAATAAGCTGTTCGGACCGAACAGATTGTCATCACTGATGAACGTTATCGACAGGAGTCCTCTCGGAAAATATTCCCTGATAACCTCGGCGGCGCCGTCAAAACTCGCCAAGTTCTCCCCGGTTTTTTCATCGATAAATCCTTGTAGGAACACGACATCGTCCATAGTTGCGCCGTAGTTGTCGGGAACTTTTTCAATATTGCCGAGTACCGTTCTGAGCTGTTCCTGAAATGACTTTCCGGTTTCAAGGTCGGTTAGCGGCATTCCCTCCGCATCAAGATTCGTGTCGTAGGGCTGTTGACCGGTGACAAATATCATATTCCCTGTTTTTACACCCTGTGAGTGAGACCATTCCTTTTCGAGCGCTCCGCTGAAACCGAATTTCACCGGTGCAAATGATGCGGCGTATTCGTTCACAATGTTTTCAGCTTCCTCGCTTGCAATCTCGCGCATCTTGCTTTCCAGTACCCCGCAGCCTGAAATAGTAAGCATGGCTCAAACAATGCAGATTAATATAACAACGGCAGTAATTCGTTCCATGGCATTGCCTCCCGTTATGTGATTATGAATGGCTCGATATCCTCCGGCGGCGACGGTTTGACTTCGAATTCTTTGATAACTGCGCCGTCGGTTGCGGTGACTTTGAGAGAGTGTTCATGCCGTCCTTTGCTGTATCTTCCTGCGATGGACGCGATGAATAGGAAATCTTTCTCAGAAAGGCTTCCGCGTGCGAATACCATCGCCCCGGGTACGTCGACCGTATCGAATATCCAGCACTTCCCCGAAAGCAGTTTTTCAAGATAATCGTTTTCCTGCTCGGTACGACCCACAATTACCTTAATACCGCTATTCAGCCGGAGATGACGGCCCGCTTTGAACGAGTTGAGATCGTCGAGCGAAAGCCCATCTGCAGCCATATGGTTCATCATGTCGTGATACCGCCGCGCAAAGGATTTTTCGGTCAGGATGCATCCGCCGCCCGATTGAGGATAATAATCGATATCATACTTTTGCGCAAGTTCCTGCTGCGGTTTCCGCGATCGGCCGCTGAAACCGTATAGATGTTCGCGGTTGACAATGCCCTCGATTTCGGGAATAGTCGGTTCGAGGAGTTTCGCGGAAAGTGGACGGAGCAACCTGCCCTCGAGTTCGGACTTCTTTACTACCGTCCGCATTGCCTGTTTATGCTGGCTCATAGGACGCTGCCCAAGAACCTCTCCGGTAAAAACGAATGCCGCTCCCTCATGCTTCATGAATGCACGTGCTTTGTTTAATAGGAATATCCGGCAGTCGATGCAAGGATTTATAGCTGTGCCGTAATAATGCTTCGGGTGGTTGATAAGGTCGATAAATTCTTCTTTCACATCCAGTCCGATAAGACGGGCGCCCAGTCGTTCGGCGGCGTTTGCGACCGCATCAGAGGGGGTCCATTCCCAGTCCGGACCCTCAGGGATTTCACGCCCCGGTTTTCCGTTGAAACCATTATAGAAATGAAACAGAATTACATCGAGTCCCTCGTCAATCATGATTTTTGCCGCAAGGATAGAATCCAGTCCTCCGGAAAACATACCGATGGCTTTCTGTTTGTCAGTCAATCGAGTTACCCGTTAACGTTTCGATGGCGTTTTTTATATCGTCGAGATCGATGGTGGTGTTTTTACAGGGACCCTCCGGACGCTTATTTGTAACTCCCATTGTCGGCATTTTAACTGCCACATCGTGAATGCCGCTGACAAGGTCGCGTTCGCATGCGACGCCGATAACCGCGCTCGGACGTTCCCTAATAATTATTTTACGCGCCTGCCCGCCACCGGTTGCGGAGAAAACACCGACCCCCGCTCTTTTTCCGAGTTCTTTCACTTTTTCTTTCATTTCGGCGGTGAGGCATCGCGGGATGAGGATGATTGTTTTACCGTTATCCGGCCTATGGCTCGCTTTGACAATCGCGTTTGAGAACGTGACAAAGGAATTGCCCAGCTTATCGCGGGGGATACCGCAACGCTGTGCGATGGGGAATGCTATCGGCAGAAGCCGTGTTGCAAATATTTGTCCAAGGCGGTTGTGAAACAGCAGATTCCTGCCCGTGAACACGCTTGCGATGAGAAGTAGTCCGGCAAGTGCCAGTGCCAAAATGATAATAATCGTTATCGCACGTGCAATGTATACAAGCACGGGTTGAATCATAGCCAGTCTCGGTTCGATCATATAGAGAAAAGCGGCGATACCTGCCAGTATAATCGCAAGGGCGATAGAGGAGTATACGGCGAATAAACGGGCATTTTCGTCGTACATGACACTTTCGTCGAGACTTCCCGCCCAGTTGAGCCACTCATCCCCTAAAACGCGGTCTGGTTTTTTGCGTGAATCATTTTTTTCATTCATAATCAAACCTCGTGGACAATATACAAAAAATACGTAAAAACAGCCAATATGTTTTTCCGTAAAGGTTTTTTGTCGAATGTCCGATAGAAACTACAGCAAAGAGATAGGACGTGATTGTGATTCAGTAAAAATACATTGAATTTCAGCTTGAATTTATGACGCGCAGAGTTTATATTTAGGCATATAAAAAAACTAAAGCATTTTATTATACTATACGAGGTTGATATGAAAACATATTTCCGGTCTCTTTCTTATGTCGTTGTTGCGATTGCGGTATGCGTATCGCTGACGCCTATTACGGGTTTCGGGCAGAATCAGGAGGATTATGCCGGTACTGACGCATGCACAACTTGCCATGCGAAACAGAAATCACTGTATGACAATCATGGTCATTCAACGGCTGAAGGCGGAGTTGCGAACGAAACGGGCATCGGATGCGAAAGTTGTCATGGCCCCGGTAAGGCGCATGCTTTGATTCCGATGGCGGACCTTCAAAAACTGAAAAAAGAAGAAGGCAACCTGAAAATCAAAGGAGCCGACGATAATGCAAAAATGGCGATGTGCATAGAATGCCATTCTCAATCAGACAACGATAATATCAATCTTGCATCCGATGTTCTCATCGCCCCGCTGCAGGAATATAACGAGCTGATGCGTTCCAAGAAATCGGCCATGAATATGACATGCACCATGTGTCATGATCATCATCAGACAGGCAAAGAAGGCGGAGAGATGAAACGGAACTGTCTTGACTGTCATAAAGGTGATACATGGGGCAAACCGGTGCAGATCAAAGCGATGGCGCATCTTGATTGCGAGGCTTGCCATATGCCGTACGCAGTTTCCGGCGATAATAACGAAATGATCGGCGAATATCAGAAAGGAACCTATCGTTCACATATCTTCGGCATCAGCATCGACGAGGATTATCAATTGAACGACGGAACAAAACATGCATCATTTGAGGAAGTAACGGCCGAAGTAAGAGGTAAGGAACAAAAACTTGCTTTAGCCCGCCTGACTGTCGAGATGACATGCGGCGCATGCCATATGTCGGGCCAAGCGCATAATATGGGCCGCGACGAAATGCTTAGATATGCTCCAAGAATTCATGACTAATATTTATTAGCCGGGCATTGGAACCGTGCTTATAAAAAAACCTCGTTGGCTGATACAAAAAATTCATTCAGGCGCCACTTGCCGGAATGTAAAAAACATTCTGCGGAACATTGGCTTGAACACGGTATGCAGCGAGGCGAAATGCCCGAATGCGGGCGAATGCTTTTCAAATGGAACCGCAGCGTTTCTTATACTGGGTGATCGGTGTACGAGACGGTGCGGTTTCTGTGCAATAGGGCATGGATGTCCTGCACCTCCCGATCCCGATGAGCCGTCCCGGATCGCCGAGGCGGCCGCGATTCTTGATCTCGATCATATAGTCATAACTTCTGTCACACGTGACGATCTCCGTGATGGCGGGGCAGGTCACTTTGCCGCTGTCACAGAGGCGATCCACAGCCGTATGCCGGATGCAGCGGTCGAACTCCTTGTGCCGGATTTCAATGGTAGTATCTCATCGGTCGAAACAGTTGTCTCTGCCAGTCCCGACATAATTGCCCATAACATCGAAACCGTCCCGCGTCTCTACAGGTACGCCCGTCCCGAATCCGATTATCGCCGGTCGATTGCCCTTCTCCATATTGTTCGAAAAATGGCATCCGGTATTGTAATCAAATCCGGCCTCATGCTCGGTCTTGGAGAGTTTAACGATGAGGTTCGTGAAGTTATGTACGAACTGCTCGGTACTGGATGTTCAATGATTACCATCGGGCAATATCTGCAGCCTGAACAGAGTCATCTTCCGGTCGACCGTTTTGTTCCGCCAGAAGAATTTAATATGTGGCGAGATGAAGCCTATAAAATAGGATTTTGCGGAGTAGCAAGCGGTCCGTTCGTTCGCAGTTCATACCGTGCGGCAGAGATGCTCCGTGACACGGCTAACCATACATCCGTACCGGATAAATCTCAGAAAAACCATCGTGCGTAAAAACCGGCACCGTCCGGCAGCATCCCGAATTCCGAGCGTGTCACCGTTGTATTACCGTCCATCCGTGATTTTTTCCCACTCCCGAACCATCCGTAGAACGACAAATCGGACTCGTCGCTGGTACTGACAGTAATCCGCGGCTGCCAGAGCGTCGAGCTGTCTATAAGGTTCACAATACCGGCGAGATCGGCCTGAACAAGCGGATGAAGTTCACGGTTCAGCGTCACGACATTATACGCCGCAGAACCAAGAAAAGCCCACCCCTCAGCAAACGGTGCATCGGTATAAACATCGCCGAGGTCTTCGGGATCGCGTACGCCGAAATCTTGGAACATGACCGATTCACCGAATTTAAATTTGTACGGCAGGTTTATATCGACACCGGCGACACCGGAAAATGCCGCCTCCGACCAGCCGCCGCGCTTTTTTTCTGCATCGGGACGGCGTTCGAACAACGCCGTTTCTCCCCAGACTGCCACCTCAGCGATTTCACCCTCCCAGCCGATACCGCCGAATCCGCGCTGCCTGAACCGTCCGCCGATAACCTCAATATCGATCCCGCGGAGCGAGGTTCTGAGCCGTCCCAGCATAGCGCTGTTGTCGGAATTATCGGCGCCGACCGCGATGAATTCTGCCTCTCCGGTCATGCCGATTCCTTTCCGTATCCTGACCGCATCCACGCCTGGTTTATAGGTTGCGTCCATATCGCCCGGTGCAAACGGGGCGACAACGTCCAGCACACTGACAAAATGGCTGGTGCCTAAACTAACCGGCTGTCGGCCGACTTTGATATCCACCGACCCAACGCTGAATCTGACATCGACCCGTTCGATACGTGTTCTGAGTGTTGTCGATAATTCTCGTATATGATCGGCGGTGAGATCCCACATTTCAAGAGTCTCACTTTTTCCGAAAATACCGCCGTTGCCGAACCTGCTTGCCGATGCAGCGTCAAGCGAATTAAATCCGGCGCTTGTCTCGAATGCACCGTTTATCGTGAATCCTCGGGAATTGAGCCGTGAATAAATGCGGCTTTTTGTTTCGGACAGTCCGAAGCTTTCGGTTGCTGAAAGAATGCTCATCCCTGACGGCCATTTCATCACAAGCGCGTTTTGGCGGAGATCGGCGCCGTAGTAGAAATCAAGTGCCCGGGACGGTTCAGCTGCCAGCACAACTGTAAGTACAGCACACAATGTCGTGATTATTGTTACCGAGTAAAAGTTTGTCGATATGTGTCGCATAAAAACGCTCCGTTAAGTAAGAGTCGGCGTTCAGTTTTTTCGTTCATCATCCTTGATCCTGCCGTCAAGTAGGTTGATCACACGCCGCGCCTGCTCGATCACCATTGGGTCGTGGGTGCTAAATAGAAATGTCACCTGTTCCTGTTCGTTGAGACGCCGCATCATTTTAAGTAGATTTGAGGAAGTTTCCGAATCGAGATTGGCGGTCGGTTCGTCCGCAAGAATAATTGCCGGAGTCCCGATAATGGCGCGGGCGACCGCAACGCGCTGCTGTTGTCCGCCGCTAAGTTGAGTCGGAAACCGGTTCCCGAGTTCCTCTATTCCGAGCGAATGAAACAGCGGCATGATGCGGTCGCGATGCTCTTTTTCGGGAATGCCTTGGATCTGAAGCACAAACTGGACATTCTCATACGCAGTCAGCACCGGTATCAGATTATAGGCCTGAAACACGAACCCGATGTGGTGAAGTCTGAGATCGGTCAATTGGTTATCCGATTTGTCATTCAAAACCATATCTCCAATGGAAATGCTGCCTTCGTCGGGTTTGTCGAGCCCGCCGACAAGATTGAGCAGCGTCGTTTTCCCGCTGCCGGAGGGACCAGCGAGCGCTGCGAATTCGCCTTTTTCGAGCGTAATATCAACACCGTCCACCGCACGGACGATGTGCTCGCCCTCATTGAAAAACTTTTTAATCCCGGTCATCTGAATAGATTCCATCGTTTTCCTCGCTTGTTTCTATGTGTGTATGCTTTCAATTTTATATTTCTTATTTGTGGCCTCGTCGATTAATAACAAGACAGCGAAGCACCTTGTGCGCATAATAGGAATAAATTTCAAAGATATATAGCCCAGGGGCGCAAACCTTAGTATTTTCTCATGGCATCCGAGGGGCGGATTTTCATTATATGGTGAGCTGGATAGAGCGATGCCACAAGCGCAAGCAGCACCATGCCGATTCCGAGCACAATCACCGTGGTCCAGTCCCATCCGCTATACATAATCGGATCAATCAGCGTACCCGCCGCGCTCTGATCCTCCATCAGTCCGGAGTAATCGATCCCGTGGGTCGAGGTGTACAACCCGCCGAGTAACGCTAGGGCAACGCCGATAACCACACCGGTGACCGAAAGGACGAACGCCTCCGAAAACACGATTTTCCTTATATGTTTTTTATTGAGCCCGATTGCCCGTATCACACCGAATTCTCGTGTACGCTCCATGACACTCATCAGAAGTGTATTGATTGTGCCGATGCCGACAATCAGATACATAAATGCCACCATGATCTGAAGGCCGATATGATCCATTTTCACTGCATTCGCCAGCTCGGGCATTGCGTCTTCCCAAAAATAGGCTTTTACATCGTCGCCTGAATCAGCGATGCCGCTCAACACAGGCAGCATTTTGTTAACCATCTCATGGTTTTTGAGAATGACCGAGATTTCGTGCGCACTATTTGGTTTGCCGATTATATTCGCCAGCAGGTGACGGGGAACAATGACCATCCGGGCGTCGAAAATCCGCGCATTGGTTCTAATAATACCGGAAATTCTCAGCAGACTGCTTGCGATCTTACCGTCCGCTCCCTGTGTCATCACCACGAACTTATTCCCGACATCAAGTCCGAGGTCTTCAGCCAGACCGGCGCCAATGAGCGCGCCTCGTTCGTCTTCCGGCGAGGGATATTCACCTGATTCGAGCCGGTCGGGAGCAAGGATCGGATTAGAGTTTTTCTCCTTGTCGATATCTATACCCATGAGAACGCCGCCTCGGCTGTCTCTGCTTGAACGTACCAATCCCGGTACATTCAGCCGAGCATATACCGACTCAACCTCCGGAAGTTTCCCGATCTTTTCCATGAACTCCGCAGCAGGCATGGTTTGCTCGGTTTTCCGGATCTCGAGATAATTCGACCGGTAAAGCCCGATATGCCCGCTTCCCATTTTAACGCCGTCATTGATCATCTGCGCATAAGAACCCACCGCAAGATTATTCATGAATATCGCAAGGAATATACTGCCGGCGATGGAGGTAAGCTCAATGATGCTTCGCCGCCGGTTTCGCCAAAGATTCCGCCATCCCATCTTAATCCACAGCATTGTATTGCTCCTTCACTCTTTCATATTTATTAACAATTAATGTCATATCTCTCTCAGCACATCGACCGGATTCAGTTTTTTTAATTTTCGCACAGGGAATAGGGATACAATGATCCCGAGAATCACAATCACTACAATCGGCATGAACATACTGTCAAACACAGGATAGCTTCTGATCCGCGGCTGAAGCGTCGTTTCGGCGTATGTTATCTGTGTCATAACACCGCTCAGGTCGATATGATGATCTTTGAGATAGTAACTTCCGGCAATACCGACAAGACCTCCTGTAACACCTGCAAAAAGACTCATCATCACTGACTCAAGAATGATCATGAGTGACAACCGGCGGGTTTTTATGCCGATGGCACGCATAATGCCGAATTCTCTCATCCGTTCGTGTAGCGCCATATACATCGTATTCATGGCGACCAGAATTACCGCAAAATAGAATATTATGGCGAAAACAAGCTTCATGGTATCCCACATCTCGATTATCTGCCCGATTTGCGGAAGGAAATCGTTCCAAGGCGTTACCTCCATGTCCGGGAACTGCGGCTGGTATTCTTTCGCCCATTCCGATGCTTCGAGCGACCGTTCGAGCGCAATTGCCAGCTCGTGTATCTGACCCTCGAGAACGAACATTTCCTGCAATGTCGTTTTTCCAATAACCGCAAGGGACGCATCTCGGACAGGATCGCCTGAATCGACAAATCCGACCACATTGAAAATATCTGCCGCAATCGAACCGTCCGCAGCTTGGCCCATTGCGACAATTTCACCGCCGATTTCCGCATCAAGTAGTTTTGCAAGTCCGGTCCCAAGGACGATCTCGTGAGAGGAAGAATTGCTGATATATGATCCTTCTGTAACACATGTTTGGAGAACACTAACCGTTTTTTCATCCACCGGGTCGATTCCGAACAATTGAGCAGGATTGGTATGGCTGCCTTCACCCTCGCCGAAGCTGAGAAGGGCAAATCCAAGCACACGGCCGGATATTCCATTGACCCGTTTATCTTCACGGATGGAATCGTATTCTCCATTGTCGGGAATCGTCTGGTGAAGCTGCTGACTTTCCATGTAGTTCTCGGCAGTAATTTTAACATGGCCATGATATTTCTCTGTTGCACCGGTTATCATATCCCAGAGCATACCGTCATATATCCCGAGTGTGATGATTAAAAGCGCGGTTGCCAGGGCCATTGCTGACATAGTAAGGAATGTTCGTCTTCGGTTTCTCCAAAGGTTTCTGTATCCGAGTTTCGCTGTCAGCATGATTAATGTCTCCTCAGAGAATTTATTGAAAACAGGTCGTCATCGAATTCAACATCAAACTTCAGTTCCTCATATGAAAGTTCGGTCATTTCATCGGGTTTTTCGACCGGCTGGATGACCATTCTCATAGGTACCCAGCGTCCCGAAACGTTCTCGACTTTGTCGAATGTCATCGTACGCACAAGTTCGCCGTCCTCGTCGTAATATTCAACCAGTGTCGGAATCTTTCGTTCAAGTTCAACATTATATTTAACCTTGTCCCAAACAATCGCAGCATCCGGTTTCGGTGTGCAGATGATTGTCGCGATACCGTTTTCGATCTTTTCAATCTCGAAAGTATAGAGTTTGTCGATCTTGTTTTCCTTGACAAGGTCGTCGTTGGTGAGATGGCTTCCCATCCAGCTATCCCCCATGAGACTTGAGGGGATTTTCATAAGCCGGTCGATTTTGGGAAGGTAATTCCACATTTCATCCTCAATCTTGAGTGTCGCCGTATTGCGCTCTTTTTTCGGCTCGAGAATGCGGGCAAGGAATTTGTCACGACCCTCAGACCAGGATTCCATGGTCAGTTCGCGTGTCCAGACATCGGTTACAATCTTCATGTGCATTTTGGCGTAAGAGGTTTCCCCGGTATACTGTGTTTCAACCTGCCGGATCAGTTCCTGAGCGTCAATATCGGAGGCATTCTGTGCCTGCACGGTAACCGGTAAGAGAAGAAAGACCGCAATGATTGCGATATGCAATTCAAGCTTGTACATGTTCCCGCTCCTTATTTTAGAATACAGCCGGATGTTCCGGCAATCCGTTTGTAGAAATCGATATAGATATCCGTCTGTTCCTCAAGCTCGTCCGCGTCGAATTCGTCGATATGGCTGAATATCCAGTAATCGATGGATTCACCCACACTCCAGAGAATGTTGATGAGAAGGTCAAGGGGCAGATCGGTCCTGATTTCGCCCATATCCTGACCACGAAGAACAATCTCAGTCATCATACTTTTCCAGTCGTTGATGACATCGGCAACCGCATCGGGAATACTGCCGGTAGAAAGCAGGCTGAACAGTCCCCGCGAAAGACGGACGAAATCGGGGTTTTCTTTAATCATCCTGAGTGTGCTTCTCGTGTAATCCTCAATATCTTTCCAGAAATCGTTGGAAAACTTACCCACCCCGATACCTCCGATGTTGTGCTGCATACCAGCCATGACATTCTGCAGTACTGCAAGATACAGATCGGCTTTGTCCTCAAAATAGTAATACAGCGAACCTTTACTGATTCCAGCGTCCGCGATAATCGTGTTGAGAGAGGCGCTTTCGTACCCGTTTTGGGTGAATTCCGCCTGCGCAGCGTTGAGTATAGATAGCTTTCGTTCTGGAGAGAGGTTTTCAAATCGTTTTGTCGGCATAACGCTTTCCTGTAGACTATAAGTGCAAACTAATAGAAGAACAATAGGTATAAATAGCTAATCATACCCTAATTATAAACCAGTGGTCTATTTTTGTCAAGCGTTTTTTTATTACTAATAATCAATAATATTGTAGTAGATTATTCATGGTTTACAATAACAATATGTTACGAGAAAATAATTTTGTGAGAGTTTAGGAAATGAGGGTATGAAAAATCGTGAATCTACAGATTACGACCGAGGACAATTGTCATGCGTTCGGCAGCGACATTGCCGGTGCGTTTGTCGAGAGCTTCGAGGATGAGGATATAAGGGCCTGCGGTAAGTGTTTCGCCGTTTGCATGGCCATTCCATTCACCGGTCCAGTCTGATCCGCTTTCTTCGCCGTCGCGGATTTTAACAACAAGCCGTCCCTGGCGATCGTACACATACAAATTCACCCGTGCGACCGGGAACGGCAGGGAATATGAAACGGCCGTTCTCTCCGAAAACGGATTCGGATTGGCAGTCAGTTTCGCAGAATTTGGACGTGCGTTGTCATCGGCATACGCAATGCTGTTCACCGCCCCCGGTGTTCCGCCCGCATTGTCGACACTTATATCCCATCTTTCGTCATTATGAGGCATTGCGAGTGATATGAGTTCAAACGAATATCCCGGTGTGGTATCGTCATAGCTCATGCTGTCGGCCGGCTCGCCGTTGAAATCAAATAAACGCACAATATCGCCGTCATTGTTCAGAGAAGGAAAGCTGTTGATCACGAGAACCGGTGTGTCCTTACGCATACCGGGTGAGTTCGTTTCATTAAGCGTTACATCAGAAATAAGCGCATATCCTTTCGATGGAACAAACATATGCTCACCGATAATACCGGGTTCCCCGGCGGAATTATCGGATAACCGCCATTGAAACAGATCGACCGGGCGGCTGCCGCGGTTATACAACTCGATCCATTCGGGATTGCCGGCCGAAGGCGCCGCCATGACCTCGTTCAGGATAATCGTGCCCGCGAGGATCGACACTTCGGTTAGAACGGTCGTCGTATCGTCAGCCGCATCGTTTTGCTCATGCATCGATAGCACCGACGCACGTATTTCAAGTCTGCCGCCGGGTAAGAATTCGGTTGTGACCGGAATCTCCGTCGCGTACTGACCGGGCGGTACGGTATCGTCGAACACTACCAATCCAACCGCAATGTCTGGCAGGATAGTCACCGAAACACGGACACCTGTCAGTGACGACCGTCCCTGATTCTTGTAGGAAACATATACCGTCGCAGTAGTGTTCATGGAGGGTTCAGGAGGCTCAATCCGGAGCGAGGATTCATCCAGCGCTGGATTCAGAAGTGGGGGAGTGACCGAGTTTTCATATCCTGGAGTGCCGTGCGTTTCTTTCGACTGCGAGAAATTATCGGCAGAATTGTCTCTTTCGATGAGTATCCGTTCCCATGAATGACCGGCGTCACACTTGAGGGAATAGGTGACAACCGAAAGTGTATCGCCTGCCGGAGAAATGAGAGAGATCGGCTCGGCAGTCGAGTTGGATAGTCCGCGCTGGCCGATGGCGCGGTCGTTGACTGTGAAAAGAGCGGTGTCCATCGGGATTAACGCATATTCCTCCCCGGCGGTGAAATAGTCGGGATCGAGAATGAGCGCATAGGATCCGGCGGGGACAATTGAACTGCCAGCCGGTGTGGGGACAATTGTGTCGAATCCGGTGCCGTCGCCGATTAAATAGCCCTCAATAGAGACGTCTTCGTTGCCGCGGTTAAAAATCTCGACAAATTCACGGGCGTTTTCGTTGCCATTCGGATTGAACATAATCTCGGTGATAACAATATCCTGCGCCTGAGATACCGAGTCGAATAAGGCTATGATAGCGAAAATCGCAACGATACTCAGCATCGTCGCGGATATTCTATTTCTGCCGTATGTCATATAAAAGAGTATCCTAACTAACCGGTTGACCTGTGTATGTATGTATAGAGTACGGAAATTGTGGCGTCGAGTCAAGATGCCCGTGCGAAAAAATCAAAAAAACACTTGACATCGGCATAATAGATATATATCTTAATAAAGAATTAGCAATAACGCTATATATTGTGATAAAATTCATAGGAGGAAACAATGAGTAATGTATTGGAAGTTACTGATCAAAATTTTGAAAATGAGGTATTAAAGTCGGATATTCCCGTTGTGGTGGATTTCTGGGCGTCATGGTGCTATCCCTGCAAAATGATGAACCCGATTCTCGACGAGGTTGCGGCCAAGAACGAGGGTAAGATAAAGTTTGTCAAAATCAATACCGACGAAAGCCGTCAGACAGCAGCGAAGTACAACATTATGAGCATCCCTTCTCTTGTTGTGTTCCGGGGCGGCGACGAAATAAACAGAATTATCGGTGTGAAACCTGCCCAGCAGCTTCAGGACGAGCTTGACTACTTTCTTGCGGGGAGCTCCAAATGATTAAGATGTTAATAGGACCGGTGATAGGCGCGATTCTCGGGTACGGTTATTACCGTCTGGTCGGCTGCGCAAGCGGAACCTGCCCGATAACCTCGAATCCCTGGATATCGACTCTATATGGAGCTATTATGGGATTCATGATCGCGAATATGAACAGCGGGAATTGACTGCAAACCCGTTTCCGACACAAAAAAGGCGCTCGGTTATAGAGAGCCTTTTTTCTACATAGATGAGCAGGTCAGTAGAGGCAGGGCGAACACATAGGTTTGTCCCTGCAATAAATCTGTGAAACCCAGGAATCTGTGGTCGCCTTTGTGACTTTGTGACTGTAAGGGCGGTTCGCGAACCGCCCTTACGTTGCGCCTTTCCCTTACTTAACCAACGTCATCCTGCCGGTTTTTACCACATCCCCGGCCTCGAACCGGTAGAAATACATCCCGCTTGCCAGATTACCGCCGTCGAACCTCACCGCATGATCCCCGGCGCTCATATCGCTGTCCACAAGCGTTTCCACTTTCTGACCCATCGAGTTGTACACGGTCAGCGTGACATGCTCAGGATTCGCCAGTGTGTACGACATCGTGGTTATCGGATTGAACGGATTCGGGCTCGGCGAGAAGACATCGGTGGCAATCTCTACATCTGATTTCTCTTTCGGTTCTCCCGGATTGTCGAAAATTTCGTTTGCACCCTCGAATTTATTTGTATAAATAAAGGGATCATACTCAATATCCGCTGAACCATATGCACCTTGAAGAATTGGTTGACCAGGATTAAGCACAGCGGCCTGATCAGCGTAATATTTCGCGTTCAACTTATCCCGCATCTGAACACCGTAGATCATCGCAATTTTTGCAATCATTTCAACCTCGATCGACGTTCCTTTGTAATCCTCTGCACTTTGTTTAAATGCATTAATTGCTTCTTCGTATTTCCCCTCGTGCACCAATAAATTATTAAGCGCAAAGTCTAAGACAGCCTTATTCGCACCATTAACTTTATCAATATGTGTTACAATCTCATTTCGTACATCATCGAAATCACGGTCGCTTTTTTCAAAGGCGCGTGTCAGATATACAATTGCTTTACGAACTTCCCAACCGCTTTGATTATTGGCGAGAATTTCTTTATAAATATCGATTGCCCCTGAATAATCTCCGTTTTTACTTAAATCGTGTGCTTGTTTGAATTTGTTTTCTACAATTAAATCTATTGCGATTTTACCGGCACTACCTACAGAACTCGTTTTGTAATTTGTATAATCTACTGATCCGGAGCGGTTAAAAAGTGCCGTTGTCGGTGGATTAATCCCCCACCAATTATTTTGAGCATCAAACGTTGAGTCGGGAGTAGCAGACAAATAAACCGCATATTTTCCAGTTGCGCGAATAATGTTGCTATTCTCAATATCGACATCGCCCCATTGATCACTTCTGATACTGTGGTTAGCATTCGTATTCTTAATATCTAAATATGACATATTTACATGCGTGAATCCGTCAACGCGCACACCATATCCATCTGAACTTTCAGCAGTTGCAAAATCAACATCTATTACAGCATTATAACCATTAAAATTGAATGCATGACGGAATGAACTATCACCGCAATTCTCTGCAGTTACATGATCTACATCAGCACTACAGCCAGAAACATATAAACCGGCTAAAGAGCAATCCTCGATCGATAACCTGCAATTATAATTAGTAATCAATCCATCGCCATAAAGAGTAAGACCGGTTGACGCATTTTCAATTGTGATTCCAGTTCCGTTTACAATTAGTTTGCCAGTGGACTCGATATCGACCCCTGAAAATGTTGGCGAACCGGATATAGTTGCCCCATCTTCAAGAATCAACGTACCATAAATATTTAATTTTGTACCGGAATCCATGTAGATTGTGACATTATCTTCGATTATTACTGAATCACCTGCCTCAATATTAAAGTTATTCTCAAACTCAAAACCGTCTAATATAGATGTAATTTTCCATAGACTTGGATCTTCGGCAAAGTATTTAGCCCCTTGAGGCGAACCATATGGATCATCGTAGATATTATGCATATATGTAGGATAATATCTCCATTTTGAAACAACAATATAATCATTTCCATCTTTCACACCTGTCATCAACAGAGAATGGTCGCCATATGTGTATCGTGCATGAGTTGCATGATCAGCATCTGTTTCTTTATAACTTAAATCTTCCCAGTATACTTCTTCATAACCTTCGTTAATCCATGCATAATAAGTTGAATTAGTCCATTTCCAAGACGATACATCATAATACGTTGGATTTACTAAATCTTCGTAACCTCTCCATGCATATCCATGACAATTAAAAGCACCTTCTGCTGAATCAACCATTGTAATAAACATACCGGTGAATAACGTATTATTGGCTAAATCTGTTTGTTCATATTTCTCATCAGCATCATATATATCCCAATCTTCAAAAGTATACATGGCGTCATAATATATTGCGCATAGATGCTTTTCCTATTATATTGAGTA